>NZ_LJBR01000211.1 GCF_001282115.1 Streptomyces sp. NRRL B-24085
CCGTCCCCCCGTTCCACACCGTGTCGATCTCCAGCAGCACCTCCGACGGCGCCCCCCGCAACCGCACCCGCAGCACGACCCGCTCCTCCGACCGCGCACACCCCCGCGGCAACGTCTGCTCGTTCACGAGCGGCTCGGACCACCGCAGCCGTACGGTCGCGTCCGGCACCGCGGAAGGACCGTGATTGCGCGGCGTGAACCGCACGTCCACCCGCCCGCCCGACATGGCCGCGGCCCCGTGATACGCCAGATCCGCCTCCGGCCCGCCGACGGCGGCCGCCGTGCCCCCGCCCACCAGCGCCACCAGCACCGCGCCCCACACCGCAAGCACCCGCATGCCACCCACTCCTCGCTCCAGCCGCCCGAACCGCCGCGGTCGCAGGGATGTATCCCACGTACGGCCAACGGCAGGCGCCCTCCATCAGGTGACGCGCCCCCCGGCGGACCGGCGTGCCAAGCTGGCCCCCATGCTCGTAGCCCGCTCCGCCGCCCTCTTCGCCGTGGCCGCCCTCTTCGAGATCGGCGGCGCCTGGCTGGTCTGGCAGGGCTTACGGGAGCACCGCGGCTGGATGTGGACCGCCGGCGGCGTCCTCGCCCTCGGGGCCTACGGCTTCGTCGCCACCTTCCAGCCCGACGCCCACTTCGGCCGCATCCTCGCCGCGTACGGCGGCATCTTCGTGGCCGGCTCGATCCTGTGGGGCATGGCGGCCGACGGCTACCGCCCCGACCGCTGGGACGTCGCGGGCGCGCTGATCTGCCTCGCGGGCATGGCGGTGATCATGTACGCACCGCGCGACTGAGCGTCGCCCTCAGAAACCCTCGCCGTCCAGCAGTCCCAGCTGCCCCGGTGGACCCGCTGAAGCCCCCCTCGTCGATGACCGTGTCCCCGGCCTCGTAGGAGTGCAGCGACTCGAACCTTGTACTCCGCCTCCGTACGTCAGGGGATCACCCGCCTCGACCTTCCCCCCGGCCCGCCATCCGGACCGCCCGGAGCCCCGGACCCAGGCCCACCTATCCTGGCGGGAGCCCGTACCCGCGCCCGCCCGAGGAGCAGCCCATGGCATCCGCCGCCCCGTCCCCCGCGTCCCGGATCGCGATCGTCACCGGGGCGAGCAGCGGAATCGGCGCGGCGACGGCACGGCAGCTCGCCGCGGCCGGCTACCGCGTCGTCCTGACCGCCCGCCGCAAGGACCGCATCGAGGCGCTCGCCGAGGAGATCAACGCGGCCGGACACCAGGCGACCGCCTACCAGCTGGACGTGACCGACCGCGCGGCCGTCGACGAGTTCGCCACGGCCTTCAAGACGGTCGGCGTCCTCGTCAACAACGCCGGCGGAGCCCTCGGCGCCGACCCCGTCGCCACCGGCGACCCCGCCGACTGGCGCACGATGTACGAGACCAACGTCATCGGCACCCTGAACCTCACCCAGGCCCTGCTCCCCAAGCTCGACGCGAGCGGCGACGGCACGGTCGTCGTCGTCTCCTCCACAGCCGGCCACGGCACCTACGAGGGCGGCGCGGGCTACGTCGCCGCCAAGCACGGCGCCCACGTCCTCGCCGAGACCCTGCGCCTGGAGATCGTCGGCCGCCCGGTCCGCGTGATCGAGATCGCGCCCGGCATGGTCAAGACCGACGAGTTCGCCCTGACCCGCTTCGGCGGCGACCAGGAGAAGGCGGAGAAGGTCTACCAGGGCGTCGCCGAACCCCTCACCGCCGACGACGTCGCCGAGACCATCACCTGGGCGGTCACCCGCCCCAGCCACGTCAACGTCGACCTCCTGGTCCTGCGCCCCCGCGCCCAGGCCTCCAACACCAAGGTCCACCGCGACCTGTGACCCCCGACCACAAGGACCCCCACGACGAACGCCACATGTGGTGGTGGCTCGCCTACTTCCTCTTCGGCATCCACATCGTGGCGTTCGTCATGATCTACGCGGTGACACACGCACCGAAGTGAGCGCGGCAGATCACCCACAGGGGTGGACCGCTTCGATCACCTGAACACACCCTGAACTGGCGACCTAGGCTCACGCCACAACATCGACACGACGGCCCTCGACCGGGATGCCGCCCAGTCGAGGGCCTGTCCAGCAAGGAAGTAGAGGCTTCCCTGTGGCCGAATGCGAGCCTAACGCTCCCCAGTTCATGGACCTGACGGTCCCCGAGTACGCGTACATGTTCGGCTTCCTGCAGGCGGACGGGCACCTACAACGAGGAGCAGGGAAGAAAGGCAAGTTGAGCGTCGAGCTGAGCGCCCGAGACGTCGACCTCCTGCGCAGGTTCCAGGAGCTGACGCCGTACTACAGCAGCATCACCGAGCGCACCCGGTCCACCAACTTCGCCCAGGTCCACACCTCGGTCACCTGGACCCTGTGCTCTCTCGAAGCCAGAACCAGGCTGAACGAACTCGGCCTGCCTTACGGCCGCAAGTCGAGAACGATCGCTCCGCCGAGTGTCGAGTTCGCGCCAAACGACTACCTCCGAGGCATCATTGACGCGGACGGTTCAGTGGGGTTCACCAGGCAAGGGCTGCCCTTCATCTCCCTCACCACACAGAGCACGGCCATTGGTGCCTACCTGTGCTCCCACGCCGAGAGCGTCACGGGGGCTGAGCGCACTCTCAAACGCAACGCCCGAGACGGCATCTACAACGTTCTCTACGCGACGGAGAACGCCCAGCAGCTGGTAGCCCACCTCTACTACCCGGGCTGCCTGTCTCTGGCCAGGAAGCAGAGCGCGGCCGATTCGCTTGCGGCCTGGGTCCGCCCTGCAGGCATGAAACTCCGGCCTCCCCGCATCAAATGGACTGCCGAAATGGACCGGGTCCTGCTCGCAGCACCGACCATCGCCCATGCCGCTGCAGAACTCGGCTACTCCAACGGCCCCTGCCAAAACCGCCGATGGAAACTCCTTCATGGCGTGGTGCCACTGCCGGACTCCGCTTCTAGCCCTTGATGCAGATGAACTGCTTCAGCTTCGCCACGACCTCGACCAGATCGCGCTGCTGCCCCATCACCTGGTCGATGTTCTTGTAGGCACCCGGAATCTCGTCCACCACGCCGGAGTCCTTGCGGCACTCCACGCCCCGCGTCTGCTCCTCCAGATCTCGAACCGAGAAGCGCCGCTTGGCAGCGTTCCGGCTCATACGCCGACCCGCTCCGTGAGAAGCCGAGTTGAAAGCCTTTTCGTTTCCGAGACCCTTGACGATGTACGAGCTGGTGCCCATGGACCCCGGGATGATCCCGTACTCGCCGTTGCCTGCGCGGATCGCTCCCTTCCGAGTGACCAGCAGGTCCATGCCCTCGTAGCGCTCCTCCGCCACGTAGTTGTGGTGGCAGGAGATCTCCGTCTCGAAGGTCGGCTTCGCCTTCTTGAACTCCTTGCGGACCACGTCCTTCAGGAGCGCCATCATGATCGAGCGGTTGTATTTCGCATACTCCTGAGCCCAGTACAGATCATTTCGATACGCCGCCATCTGCGGAGTGTCCGAGACGAAGACTGCGAGATCACGGTCGACCAGGCCCTGGTTGTGCGGCAGCTTCTGGGCAACCCCAATGTGATACTCCGCCAGTTCCTTGCCGATGTTCCGGGAACCGGAGTGCAGCGTGAGCCATACCGAACCATTGGAGTCGAACAACAGCTCGACGTAGTGATTTCCCCCGCCCAGCGTCCCCATCTGCTTAGCCGCCCGCTCCTCCCGGAACTTGACCGCCTCCGCAACCCCGTCGAACCGCCCCCAGAACTCGTGCCACCCCGCCGTCGCCAGCCCGTGGAAGCGCCCCGGCTCGACGGGGCTGTCGTGCATCCCCCGCCCCACCGGAATCGCCTGCTCGATCTTCGACCGGAGCCGGGACAGGTCGCCCGGCAGGTCGTTCGCCGTCAGGGACGTCTTCACCGCCGACATGCCGCAGCCGATGTCCACGCCCACCGCCGCCGGGCACACCGCACCCTGCATCGCGATCACCGAGCCGACCGTCGCACCCTTGCCGTAGTGCACGTCCGGCATCACGGCGAGGCCCTTGATCCACGGCAGGGTCGCGACGTTGCGCAACTGCTGGAGGGCCACGTCCTCGACCGTCGCCGGGTCGGTCCACATACGGATCGGGACCTTGGCGCCCGGCATCTCCACGTACGACATATCGTCCTCATTCCCCCGGAAAACAAACAGAAGTCTCGAATCGCAAAACCGGCGCCAAGGTCGACGTAAGGGATGACGGACCGGCGTTCACGGCAGTGCGTGCGATACACATTGTCTGCCGGGGACGCCCCCGTGCGGCAAGCGAATAACCTGCGGGGACACTGTGATCCCCACACGTCGCAGACATTCCGAGAGGAGCCCCACCGTGCAGCGGAAGGCCTACGTACCCGGCGTCGCCGCCCTCCTCGCGGCGCTGCTGGCCGGCTGCACCGGCAGCTCCGGTGGCGACGGCACGACGGACGACGCGAACCCCGGTGACGCGGGCACCGCCTCCGTCGCCGCCCAGCCCGGCAAGTACCGCACCCTCCCCGAGCCCTGCGGTGTCGTCGGCCAGAGCACCCTCGACGCGCTCCTGCCCGGCATCCAGCAGATCGCCGACGCGGACCGGCGCGCCAGGGCCTACGAGGGCGAGGCCACGCTCACCTACGACACGGACCGCAAGGTCGGCTGCCGCTGGAAGGTGGAGGCCACGGACGCCACCGAGTACCTGTCGGTCGACTTCGAGCGGGTGGTGTCGTACGACAACGCGGTCAGTGACGACACCCAGGCGCAGCAGCTCTTCGCGCTGGCCGAGGAGAAGGCCGACCTGCCGGCGGCGACGGTGAGCGCGACCTCGGACGTGGCGGAGAGCGGCACCGCCAGTCCCACGGGTTCCCCGACGGCCACCCCGAGCGGTTCCGCGAGCGCGAGCGGTTCGGCCTCCGCCACTCCGTCCGATCTCCAGCCCCGCCTCCTGGACGATCTGGGCGACGAGGCGTTCCTGGACGACGTGTTGGGCGGCTCGGGTTCGACGGCCCAGCAGCGCAAGGTGACTGTGGCGTTCCGCACGTCCAACGTGATCGTGACCATCGAGTACGAGGAGCAGCCGACGACGCTCGGTGTGACCCCGGACAGCAAGGAAATGCAGGACAACGCCCGGAAACTGGCCTCTCAGCTCGCCGGGTCGCTGTCCGGCTGAGGGGTCTGCACATCCCCCTCACCCGTGTGCGCAAAGCCTTCGATGCCGGCCCGCACGGCATCCTCACCGCGTACCGTGGCCCCTCGGACCCGATCCGACGGCAGGAACCACAAGCGTCATGAGTGAAGGAACCATGCAGCGACGAGCAGAGCGTGACCAAGGTGTTCAGCAAGCGAAGCGTCTTCACCGCGTCCTTGTCTGCGCGGCCGCAGTCCCGGTGATGCTGATCGCCGCCGGCTGCTCCTCCGACTCCGGCTCCGGTGGCGACAGCGCGAGCGGCGGCTCGGACAGCGGCAAGGGTGCGGACGGCGGTGCGTCCGTGTCCGCGAGTGCGGCGCCCACGGTGCAGGCGGCGGCGTACAAGTCGCTTCCGGAGTCGTGCGGGGTGCTGTCGTCGAAGACTTTGAAGTCCTTGGTCCCGGAGGCCTCGAAGGCAGGCAAGAAGGGCACGTCGGAGGCGGGCACGCGCGGCAGTTGCTCGTGGAGCAGCCTCGACAACAACGGGGTGAAGGGCTCTCAGTTCCGCTGGCTGAACGTCTCGCTGCTGCGGTTCGAGTCGGACACCTCGCGCGGTACGGGTGAGGCGCAGGCGCAGAAGTACTACACGCAGCAGATCCAGGACGCCCAGTCGGTGGCCGGCGCGAAGAACGCCAAGTCGCAGGCGGTGTCCGGGACGGGTGACGCGGCGACGCTGGTGCGGTACGACCTGAAGAAGAAGGAAGGCGCCTTCAAGCAGCAGACGGTGGTCACGCGCGTGGAGAACGTCGTCGTCACCGTCGACTACAACGGCGCGGGTCTGGCCGGTGACAAGGCGCCGAGCGCGGACACGCTCGCGAAGCTCGCGGAGAAGGCCGCCAAGGAGGCGGTGGCCGCGGTGTCGGCGGCGAACGGCGAGGGTGCGGCGAATCCGGCCCCCTCGGAGTCGGCGTCGGGTTCGAAGGCCCCGTCGAAGTCGGCGTCCCCGTCCCCGTCGGCGTCGAAGTCGGCCACGAAGTCGGCATCTCCGTCCAAGTCGGCCGCGAAGTCGGGCTGAAGAAGGACTGACGGCCTGTACCGGCCATCCGTGCGCAGCACACATGTGCCACTCTGTTGCGCGCAACAACACGTACAGGGAGGGGAGTACGGGTGGCCGCGCCCATGCAGTTGACTCGAATGCACCGCGTGCTCATCGGCGTGGTCGTGTTCGGCGCCGTGATCATCGCCGGCATCGGCTTCGCGGGGTCGTACGCGGCCGTCCGTGAACTCGCCATCCAGAAGGGCTTCGGGAACTTCAGCTATGTGTTCCCGATCGGCATCGACGCGGGTATCTGTGTTCTGCTGGCCCTGGACCTGCTCCTGACGTGGATCCGCATCCCGTTCCCGCTGCTGCGGCAGACGGCGTGGCTGCTGACGGCCGCCACGATCGCCTTCAACGGGGCGGCGGCCTGGCCGGATCCGCTGGGTGTGGGCATGCACGCGGTGATCCCGGTCCTGTTCGTGGTGGCGGTGGAGGCCGCCCGGCACGCGATCGGCCGGATCGCGGACATCACGGCGGACAAGCACATGGAGGGGGTCCGCCTCACCCGCTGGCTGCTGTCGCCGATCCCCACGTTCCTGTTGTGGCGCCGGATGAAGCTGTGGGAGCTGCGCTCCTACGAGCAGGTCATCAAGCTGGAGCAGGAGCGTCTCGTCTACCGCGCCCGGCTGCACTCCCGCTTCGGCCGGGCCTGGCGCCGCAAGGCCCCGGTGGAGTCCCTGATGCCGCTCCGGCTGGCGCGGTACGGGGTTCCGCTGGCGGAGACGGCTCCGGCGGGCCTGGCGGCGGCGGGCATCGAGCCGGTCCTGCTCCCGCCGGCGCCCGAGGTGGTCGCGGGCAGTGGTGCGGCCGGGCCGGCCCCGGTCCCGCAGCGGGCGGCCGCCCCCGGCGAGCAGCGCCTGGAGCTGGACGCCAACCGGCAGGCGCAGCAGGCGGCCCCGGAACCGGAGCCCGACCTGAGCCCTTGGTTCGAGGCGCCCCAGCAGATCGAGTACCAGGGCGGCTACAACCCGAACTACGACCCGGCCGAGCAGTACGAGCGCTGGTACGAGGAACAGATCGAGGCCGAGCAGTACGAGTTGCAGCAGATCCAGTACGAGGAGCCGCCCCGGGAGCCCTCGATGGAGGAGACGGGCAGCTTTCCCATCCCGGTGACGAACGGCCGTACCCGGGAGCTGGGCGAGGGCGGCGGGGCCCCGGAGCCGACGGAGGAGGACTTCTACCAGGTCTTCAAGAAGTCGATAGACGGCAGCTATCCCTCCCCCGGCCAGCTCAGGGGGGACGTGGAGGCGACGTACGGCATCGTGCTCCCGCAGCGCGAGGCCGAGCGCATGGTCAACCGCTTCACGAACCGTCACACGGCGGAGCTCCAGGAGGACCACATCGCCTAGCGGACGTCACACGGAGAAGGGGCCCTCGCCGGTATGCCGGTGGCGAGGGCCCCTTCTGCGTTGCCCGGTGTCTACTCCCCGAGCAGTGCCCGGACCCGCTCCTGTCCGACGGCCAGCAGCAGCGTGGGCAGCCGGG
This sequence comes from Streptomyces sp. NRRL B-24085, assembly GCF_001282115.1. Classification (GTDB taxonomy): domain Bacteria; phylum Actinomycetota; class Actinomycetes; order Streptomycetales; family Streptomycetaceae; genus Streptomyces. The sequence goes on from NZ_LJBR01000211.1 coordinate 7,698, forward strand.
GCCCGGTGTCGCGGGAGACCAGCAGCCGGTACAGCAGGGCGAAGAACGTCCGCTGGGCGGTCTTGATCTCGGCGGGCAGTTCCTTGGGGGTGGCGTCCGCGGAGAACCCGGCCTGCACCTTGGGCACGCCGTACACGAGGTGGGTGAGCCCGTCGAGCGACCAGTGCGAGGCGAGCCCGTCGAGCAGGAGGCGCAGGGACTGCTGGGAGGCCTCGTCGAGGGACTTCAGCAGTTCGGCGTCGGGTTCGTCGCGCACGATGGTCCGCTGGTCGGCGGGCACGTGGGTGTTGATCCAGGCCTCGGCCTTGTCGTACCGGGGCCGGGCCTCGTCCAGGGCCGACAGCGGGTTGCCGGGGTCCAGTTCGCTGAGGATGCGCAGCGCCTGGTCCTCGTGCCCGGCGGTGATGTCGGCGACGGAGGCGAGCGTGCGGTACGGCAGCACGCGCGCGGTCCTGGGCAGTTCGCCTGCGGCCGTGCGCACCGCGCGGGAGTGCGCGGCGACGTCGGCGGGCAGCGCGGTGCCGTCGGCGACCTTGGCGTCCAGCTTGTCCCACTCGTCGTAGAGCCGCTGGATCTCCTGGTCGAAGGCGATCTTGAAGGACTGGTTGGGCTTGCGGCGGGCGTAGAGCCAGCGCAGGAGCTGCGGCTCCATGATCTTCAGCGCGTCGCCCGGTGTGGGCACCCCGCCCCGCGACGACGACATCTTCGCCATCCCGGAGATGCCGACGAAGGCGTACATGGGTCCGATGGGCTGCTTGCCGCCGAAGATCCCGACGATCTGCCCGCCGACCTGGAAGGAGGAGCCGGGGGACGAGTGGTCGACGCCGCTGGGCTCGAAGACGACGCCCTCGTACGCCCACCGCATCGGCCAGTCGACCTTCCAGACGAGCTTGCCGCGGTTGAACTCGTTCAGCCGGACGGTCTCGGCGAACCCGCAGGCGTTGCAGGTGTACGACAGCTCGGTGGTGGCGTCGTCGTATGAGGTGACGGTGGTGAGGTCCTTCTCGCAGTTGCCGCAGTAGGGCTTGTACGGGAAGTACCCGGCGGATCCGGAGGACCCGTCGTCCTCGGCGGCCGCGCCGGAGCCCTCGGCGGCCTCGACCTCGGCCTCGTCGAGGGGCTTCTGCTGCTTCTTGGCCGGGGCCTTCTTGGTCCGGTACTGGTCGAGGATCGCGTCGATGTCCCCGCGGTGCGCCATGGCGTGCAGGATCTGCTCGCGGTAGACGCCGGAGGTGTACTGCGCGGTCTGGCTGATCCCGTCGAACTCGACACCGAGCTCGGCGAGCGCGTCGACCATGGCGGCCTTGAAGTGCTCGGCCCAGTTCGGGAACGCGGACCCCTTGGGCGCGGGCACGGAGGTCAGCGGCTTGCCGATGTGCTCGGCCCACGACTCGTCGATCCCGGCGACACCGGCCGGCACCTTGCGGTAGCGGTCGTAGTCGTCCCAGGAGATGAGGTGCCGCACCTGGTGTCCGCGGCGCCGGATCTCGTCGGCGACGAGGTGCGGGGTCATGACCTCGCGCAGGTTCCCGAGGTGGATCGGTCCCGAGGGGGAGAGTCCGGACGCGACGACGACCGGTTTGCCCGGGGCCCGGCGCTCCGACTCCTCGATGACCTCATCCGCGAAACGGGAGACCCAGTCGGTGGTCTCGGTGCTCTGAGCCACGATCGGCACGTCCTTCTTTCTGAACGGGTGACGCTCCATTGTCACAGACCCGGGTGCGGCCGGAAAAACCGCTTTACCCCCCATGGGATACTGGCGGTGTCCATCGATCCTCACCAGGAGAACGGCACCCCTCCTTATGGCCTCGGTCACGTCCCTCAGCGACTCCGTCCAGCAGCGTCTCGCGGCGGCCCTCTCGGCCGCTGTGCAGGACGCCGACTCCGCGGACCCGCTGCTGCGACGTAGCGACCGGGCGGACTTCCAGGCGAACGGCATCCTGGCGCTCGCCAAGAGGTCGAAGGCCAACCCGCGGGACCTGGCGGCCCAGGTGGTCGCCCGGGTCGAGTCGGGCGACCTGCTGAGGGACATCGAGGTCTCGGGCCCCGGCTTCCTGAACATCACGCTCACCGACCGGGCGATCACCGAGAACCTGGCCGCCCGGTACGCCGACGAGACCGGCCGCCTGGGTGTGCCGCTCGCCGCCGACCCGGGCATCACGGTCGTCGACTACGCCCAGCCGAACGTGGCGAAGGAGATGCACGTCGGCCATCTGCGGTCCGCGGTGATCGGCGACGCGCTGCGCGCGATGCTCGACTTCACCGGCGAGAAGACGATCGGCCGGCATCACATCGGCGACTGGGGCACGCAGTTCGGCATGCTGATCCAGTACCTGATGGAGCACCCCGGCGAGCTGGCCCCGGCGTCGGAGGTCGACGGCGAGCAGGCCATGTCGAACCTGAACCGGGTGTACAAGGCGTCGCGCGTGGTCTTCGACTCCGACGACGAGTTCAAGGAGCGGGCGCGCAAGCGGGTCGTCGCCCTGCAGTCCGGCGACAAGGAGACCCTCGACCTCTGGCAGCAGTTCGTGGACGAGTCGAAGGTCTACTTCTACTCGGTCTTCGAGAAACTGGACATGGAGATCCGCGAGGACGAGATCGTCGGCGAGTCGGCGTACAACGAGGGCATGCCCGAGACGGCCCGCCTCCTGGAGGAGATGGGCGTCGCGGTGCGCTCCGAGGGCGCGCTGGTCGTCTTCTTCGACGAGATCCGCGGCAAGGACGACCAGCCGGTGCCGCTGATCGTGCAGAAGGCGGACGGCGGCTTCGGCTACGCGGCGAGCGACCTGACGGCGATCAGGAACCGCGTCACCGACCTGCACGCCACGTCCCTCCTGTACGTGGTGGACGTCCGCCAGTCCCTGCACTTCAAGATGGTCTTCGAGACGGCCCGCCGGGCGGGCTGGCTGTCCGACGAGGTCACCGCGCACAACATGGGCTACGGCACCGTGCTGGGCGCGGACGGCAAGCCGTTCAAGACGCGTGAGGGCGAGACGGTACGGCTGGAGGACCTGCTGGACGAGGCGGTGCAGCGGGCCGCCGAGGTCGTACGGGAGAAGGCGCAGGACCTCACCGAGGAGGAGATCCAGGAGCGGGCGGCGCAGGTGGGCATCGGCGCGGTGAAGTACGCCGACCTGTCCACGTCCCCGAACCGGGACTACAAGTTCGACCTGGACCAGATGGTCTCGCTGAACGGTGACACGTCCGTGTACCTCCAGTACGCGTACGCCCGTATCCAGTCGATCCTGCGCAAGGCGGGAGACGTCCGGCCGGCCGCCCACCCGGAGCTCGAACTGGCGGACGCCGAGCGGGCGTTGGGCCTGCACCTGGACTCGTTCGGCAGCACGGTCTTCGAGGCGGCGGCGGAGTACGCCCCGCACAAGCTGGCGGCGTACCTCTACCAGCTGGCGTCCCTGTACACGTCGTTCTACGACAAGTGCCCCGTCCTGAAGGCCGCATCGCAGGCCCAGGTGGAGAACCGCCTCTTCCTCTGCGACCTGACCGCCCGCACCCTCCACCAGGGCATGGCCCTGCTCGGCATCAGGACACCCGAGAAGCTCTGACCGCAGGGCCGTTGTCAGTGGCTGCCCCTACAGTCACTGGCATGGCGACTCTTCCCAACCCGCTGCCCGCCCTGGCGGCAGATCCGAGTGGTCGTTCGCTCGGACTCGGGCTCCCCCTCGGGAGACTGATCGACGAGACGGACGACGGTCCGTGGCACGAGCCGTTGCTGTGGCACGCCGAGTACGCGGCGTCGTCCGGGGCCTGGACCGCGCTGGGTGCTCGGGCGGCGCGCACCGGTCTGCTGCCGGTGCTGATAGAGGTCGGCGGCAGCCAGGGCGGGCCCGAGGAGTGGGAGTTGATGCCCGGGGAGATGTCGTACCCCGGCGACCACGACCCGGAGGAACTCCTGGCGGAGTACTGGGAGTACGCGATCGGCGAGCCGGACGAGCCCGACGCGGCCGTCGCCCCGTACGACGAGGCGTGGCCCGGTCTCGCCCCGGGCCCCGGATCGCTCCCCGCCGACCCCGACGCCCGGGCTGCCGAGACCGCCGACGCGCTCCTCGACGAGGGCTCGTGGTTCAAGGAGCCGCGCCTCGCCCTGGTCCCGGCCCGGCGCAGCGCCGACATCCCGGCGGCCATCGGCTGGACGGGCCCGCTGAACTACGAGCAGGACGTGGCCCGTCTCTGCGCGGTCCTGCGTTCCTGGGAGGACCGCTTCGGCATACGCGTGCTGGCGCTCGGCTTCGACCGGTTGGTCCTGTCCGTCGCCGCCCCGCCCACGACCGGGGACGAGGCGGAGGCCGTCGCCGCCGAGCACTTCGCGTTCTGCCCGGACACCATCACGCAGGGGGACCACGAGACCCTGCGCGAGTACGCCGAGCACGCGGTGCGGGGGAAGCGGGTCTGGTCCTTCTGGTGGGACTGACCTGCGTCAGCCGGGCGGCAGCAGCCGCAGCCCTTCCGGCGCCCTGACGCCGAACTCCTCCTCCAGCAGCAGCCGCACCTCCGCCTCCCCGGTCAGCTCCCGCTTGTGCACCGTGCCGTCGGCGCGGGTCTCGGTGAGGAGGCCGCCGTGCAGGAGGAGATGGCGCTCGGCGGTGACGCCCTGGACGTAGATCCGCTGGGTGAAGGGGGAGCGCGGGTTGGTCCCGATGTGCCAGTTGATGACCTCGAAGTCGGGTTCCTCGAAGGGCTCCAGGGTGAAGGCGTACTGGTCCGTCCAGCTCTCCTGGTGCGCCTGGAGCACCCACAGCTCCAGCGGCCCCTTGTGCGGCATCCGCGTCAGCCGGTGGCGGCGGCCGGCGTCCTGGAACTCGGTGTCCGGCCTCAGCGGCACCGGTTCCAGCAGCGCGCCGATCGCCCCGAACCCGACGTCGGCGAGATACGGCTGCGGGTCGCCGGGGATCTCCACCAGCAGCAGCATGTGGGTGCGCGGCCGGCTCTCGACGCTGTCCGCGCCGAGGACGACACGGGCCGCCAGCCGGGTCACCCGGAAGCCGAGCGCCTCCAGGGCGAGCAGGAAGAGCGTGTTGTGCTCGTAGCAGTACCCCCCGCGCCGGCTGCGCACCAGCTTCGCCATCAGGTCGCCGGGTTCGAGGGAGGGGGCGCGGCGGCCCAGGGCGTCGAGGTTCTCGAAGGGGATGCCCCGCATGTGCGCCAGATGCAGTCCGGCGAGCGTCGCCAGGTCGGCCCGCCGCTCCCCCTCCCACCCGATCCGCGCCAGATACTCGTCCAGGTCGAACCCCGGGCTCCGCACCGTCTCATCGGCCATGCCGACACGGTAGGCACAAGGCCCCGCCCCCGTCCGCGGTCCGGAGCCGTACCGCGCCTGCGACCTTCGCCCTAGGCCACCACCGCCGGCGCCGCCTGCGCGCCCTCGACCTGGTCCCGCGCCGCGCGGAACGCCTCCCCCAGCCGCCGCAGCCCCTCCTCGATCTCCTGCGGCGTCTGCGTCACGAAGCAGAGCCGCAGGGTCGAGCGGTCGGGCTCACCGGCGTGGAAGGGCGCTCCCGGGACGTAGGCCACATCGCGGGTCACGACCTGCGGCAGCAGCGCGGTGGTGTCGTAGGCCGAAGGGAGCCGCGCCCAGAGGAACATGCCGCCCTCGGGCCGCGTCCAGACCGATCCCTCGGGCAGGGCGTCCGGCAGCCCCGCGAGCATGGCGTCCCGCCGCTCCCCGTAGACCCGCGCGACGCGCCGCACGTGCGCGTCGAGGTCCCGGTCCGCCAGGTACCGCGCGGCGGCGAGCTGGTTGACGGTCGGGGTGTGCAGGTCGGCGGCCTGCTTGGCGACCGCGCAGGCCCGGCGCAGCTCGCCGGGAGCGCGCAGCCAGCCCAGCCGCAGCCCGGGGGCCATGACCTTGGAGAAGGAGCCGAGCAGCACGGTCCGGTCGCGGGCCTCCTCGTGGTCGGCGATCCAGGGCATCCGCTCGCCCTCGAAGCGGAGTTCGCCGTACGGGTCGTCCTCGACGATCCACAGTCCGCGCCGTGCGGCCACGGACGCCACGGCGGCCCGGCGTCCCGCGGACATGGTCCGCCCGGTGGGGTTCTGGAAGGTGGGCACGGTGTAGAGCAGCTTGGGCCGCTCCCGCACGACCAGTTCCTCCAGGGCGACGGGGTCGGGGCCCTCGTCGTCCCCCGGCACGGCCACCACCCGGGCGCCCGCGAACCCGAAGGCCTGGAGAGCGGCCAGATAGCAGGGGCTCTCGACGAGAACCGTGTCCCCGGGCTCGATCAGCGCGGTGGCGAGCAGCGACAGGGCCTGCTGCGAGCCGGTGGTGACAAGGACGTCGTCGGCGTCGGTGGCGAGCCCGCGCGCCGACATCCGCTCCGCCAGGGCGGTCCGCAGCACGGGCTCGCCCTCGGTGGTCGAGTACTGGAGCGCCCGCTCGGGCGTCTCGGCGAGCACCGCCCGGTAGGCCTGCGCGATCCCCTCGGCGTCGAACAGTTCGGGCGCCGGCAGGCCGCCCGCGAAGTTGATGACCTCGGGGCGGGCGGTGACGGCGAGGATGTCCCGCACCGGCGACCCGCCGACCGACCGGGCCCGGGCGGCGAGCGGCGGCACGGAAGCGAATGTGGGCACCGTCATGGCGCGGCTCCTTCGACTTGCTGTCTGCTGACTGCCGTCCGCTGACCGCGACGGCCGGTGCAGCGCAGCCTAAGGAACTGAGTGCCGCCTACAAGCACCTTTCCGCGATGCGGACGCCGCGCACCCGCTCACGCCTTGGTGCCGGTGGCCCCGTAGACGTTGATGTCGTCGTCCGTGACGTCGTTGATGTCGCGGTAGCGGATCTTCTCGATGTCGTCGAGGGAGTCGAAGTCCTCCCCGTCGATGGCGGGCGGCGCGGGCGCGGGAGCGGGGTGCCACAGGTGTGCGGGCACCACGCCGGGCTCGTCCAGGGTGAGCCCCGGCACCTCGGTGAAGAAGCGCTCCACCTGCGCCTTGGACCGGAAGACGAAGGTGAACCCGCGCTCGGTGTAGGTGCGTTGGACCGCGCGGGCGGGCTCCGGGTGCATCTCGTCGGTCAGGTGGCTGAGCACGACCCGGCTCCCCGCGGGCAGCGCCGCCACGAGTTCCCGCACGATCGGACGGGCCTCGTCGTCCTCGACGAAGTGCAGGATCGCGACCAGGCAGAGAGCGATCGGCTGGTCGAAGTCGAGGGTCCTGGCGGCCTGTTCGAGGATCTGCGCGGGACTCCTGAAGTCGGCGTCGATGTAGTCCGTGCGTCCCTGGGGCCCGCTGGTGAGCAGCGCGCGGGCGTGCGCCAGCACCACCGGGTCGTTGTCGACGTAGACGACCCGTGCGTCGGGCCGGATCCGCTGGGCGATTTGGTGGACGTTCTCCGCGGTGGGCAGCCCGGTGCCGATGTCGAGGAACTGCCGGATTCCGTGCCGCTCGGTCAGCCGGAGGACCGCCCGGCGCATGAAGTCGCGGTTGTGGCGCACGTCGAGGTAGCCGCGGGGGTTGGCGGCGAGCGCGGCGGCGGCGGCCTCGCGGTCGGCGGGGTAGTTGTCCTTGCCGCCGAGGAAGACGTCGTAGACGCGGGCCGGATGGGCCTTCGTGGTGTCGATCCTCTTGGCCAGTTCGGCCGGGTCATGGCTCAGCGCGTCACCGGACATGGCGTCTCCCCTGGGAATGTGTCGGTCCTTCGACGGACAACCACCGCGATGGTCAAGAACCTAACTCCTGGGGCGACTTGATGGTGCCCGGGACGCCGGATGCTCCGTCCCGCGTCCCGCGCGGGGGACTTGGGAAGCCACATCCGCGCAGGTCAGGGCGGCTTCCGGCGCAAGCGCGTCCCGAATCCCCGGTCAAGGTCTGGCGAATGCCCCGGCTCCCCCGCAGCCTGATCCCATGCCCACC
>NZ_LJBR01000212.1 GCF_001282115.1 Streptomyces sp. NRRL B-24085
CACCCCGTCCAACCCCCGGAGGGGATGGCAGGCTTGGGGCATGCGTCGATCCTTTGCCGTGTTCGTCGGGGTCCTGTTCCTGGGCGGCCTCACCCTGCCCGTGGCCGTGCCCGCCTCCGCCGCCGACGGGGACGGGAAGGGGGACCGGGGCTTCACCATCAGTGACCCCCGGATCACCGAGTCCAGCGGGCTCGCCGCCTCCCGGCAGCACCCGGGGATCTACTGGACCCACAACGACCAGGACACCGGCGCGTACCTGTACGCCGTGGACAGCGCCACCGGGAAGACCGTCGCCAGGATCACCATGACGGGCGTGGGCACCCCGAGGGACGTCGAAGCCGTCTCCGTCGGGCCCGACAACCAGATCTGGGTCGGTGACATCGGCGACAACGACGGGGTCACCTGGCCCTACGTGTGGATCTACAGGCTGCCCGAGCCGAAGGACCTGAAGGACCAGTCGGTCAAGGCCACCCAGTACGTGGTGAAGTACACCGACGGCTCGCGCGACGCCGAGTCGATGGTCGTCCACCCGAAGACCGGGCGCGTCTACATCATCGACAAGCAGGAGGACGGCGGGCATCTCTACGCGGGGCCCGCCACCCTCTCGCCCTCCGGGACCAACGTCTTCAAGCCCGTCAAGGCCGTCGACCTGTGGGCCACCGACGCCGCGTTCTCGCCGGACGGCCGACAGCTCGCCGTACGCGGGTACTTCGGCGGCATCTGGTACGACTGGAACGGCGGCGACCTCAAGCGCGGCGGGCGCCTCAGCGTGCCGCTCGGGCAGGGCGAGTCCGTCTCCTACTCGCCGGACGGGACCAAGCTCCTGCTCGGCATGGAGGGCGCCGACAGCGAGGTGGAGGCGCAGGACGCGCCCGGCGGCGGCGGGTCCGGGTCGTCCTCGGACAGCGGAAGCCCGTCGGCGTCGGCAGGCGACGGCGGCGGGGACTCCGGCGGCACCGTCAAGATCGGCGCCCTCGCCCTCGGGGCCGTCGTCGCCTTCTTCGGACTCCGCCGCCTATTCCGCCGTTCCTGAGTCCTCCCGACGGCCGGCCACGAACACCTCCAGGCCGTCCAGGATCCGCTGCAACCCGAACTCGAAGTGGTCGAACGCCGGGCTCCAGGTGTCCTCGGCGAGGGACCCGAGAACCGGGTAACGGCCGGTGGCCATGACCTTCTCCAGGAACGGCGCCTGGGCCGCGAAGAAGTCCGCCGTCGTCATGCCCGACGTACGCTCCGCCTCCCGCTGGTAGACCTGGGTGCGGGCGGCCCCGACGACGTACCCGTCGACCATGATGACCGCCGACACCAGCTCCGGGTCGGTCAGGCCCATCGGCCGGATCCGGCCCAGGATCTTCTCCATGCCGTCCAGCGCGCTCGGGCCGAGCAGCGGCCGGGCCTGGTTGACGCCGAGCAGCCAGGGGTGCCGGGTGTAGAGGGCGAGCGTGGCGCGGGCCATGGCCGCAAGGGCCGAGCGCCAGGTGCCGTCGCCGAGGTCGGCCGGGTTCTCCGAGGGGCGCTGGACGCGGTCGAGCATCAGGTCGAGCAGTTCGGCCTTGCCGGGGACGTACCGGTACAGCGACATCGCGCCGGTGCCGAGCTCGGCGGCGATCCGCCGCATCGAGACCGCGTCGAACCCCTCCTCGTCCGCGATCCGGACGGCTGCTTCCACGATCCGGTCCAGCGTCAGGCCGGGTTTCGGGCCCCGGCTGGGCCGCGGTCCGCCGTCCCACAGCAGTTCGAGCGTGCGGACGATGTCCCCGCTGCCACTGGTCTCGCCGCTGCTCGTCATGGGGGCAGCTTAGTTCCGGGAAAAAACTGAGTACAGCGTACGCGCAATCGGGTACGGTGTACTCAGTTACGGAGTGAAGGGGGCACCATGACCGACGACGGATACGCCGTGCGCGCCGAGGGCCTGGAGAAGCGCTACGGCGAGAAACGCGCGCTGGACGGCTTCGACCTCGCCGTCCGAGCGGGCACCGTGCACGGCCTGCTCGGGCCGAACGGCGCGGGCAAGACCACGGCGGTCCGCATCCTGTCCACGCTGATCCGGCTGGACGGCGGCCGGGCCACCGTCGCCGGACTGGACGTGGTCCGGCAGGGACGCGAGGTGCGGTCGAGGATCGGTCTCACCGGGCAGTACGCGGCCGTGGACGAGGTCCTCACCGGCCGGCAGAACCTGGAGATGTTCGGCCGGCTGTTCCACCTCGGCGGCAGGCGGGCCAAGCGGCGGGCCGGCGAGCTCCTGGAGCAGTTCGACCTCACCGACGCCGCCGACAAGGGCGTGGGCAAGTACAGCGGCGGCATGCGGCGCCGCCTCGACCTCGCCGCGTCGATGATCCTCGCGCCCGCCGTGCTCTTCCTGGACGAGCCGACCACAGGGCTGGACCCCCGCAGCCGCGGCGAGGTCTGGGAGTCCGTGCGGGCGCTGGTGGCGGGCGGCACCACGGTCCTGCTGACCACCCAGTACCTGGAGGAGGCCGACAGGCTCGCCTCCCGCGTCACCGTCATCGACCAGGGCCGGGCCATCGCCGACGACACCCCGGACGGTCTCAAGGACCGGATCGGCGGCGACCGTGTCGAGGTCGTGGTCGCCGAGCGGGCGGACATCCCGCGCGTGGTGAAGGTCGTCGCCCGGGTCTCCGACGGCGAACCGGAATCGGAGGAGGGGGAGTTGCGGGTGCACGCACCCGTGGTCGACCGGGTCTCCGCGCTCACCGAGGTGGCCCGCACCCTCCAGGACGAAGGGGTGAGGGTCGAGGACATCGGACTGCGCAGGCCGAGCCTCGACGACGTGTTCCTGCGCCTGACCGGACACCGCACGGAGAAGGAGTCGGCGGCATGAGCACACTGGAGACCACCCACGGCCGCACCTACTGGGTCCTCGCCGACGTCTGGAACATCGTCCGCCGCGGACTCACCCACTACCAGCGCCAACCGGTCAACATAGCCTGGCAGCTGGGCTTCCCGATCCTCTCCGTCCTGCTCTACGGCTATGTCTTCGGCAGTGCCATGCGGGTGCCCGGTGGCGGGGACTACAAGGACTTCCTGATGCCGGGCATGTTCGTGATGACGATGGCCTTCGGGTTCATCAACACCGCGACGCTGGTGGTGTACGACGCCACGAAGGGCGTGATCGACCGGTTCCGCTCGATGCCGATGGCCTCCTCCGCGGTGGTCGCGGGGCGCGGGGTGACCGATCTGCTGGTCGCCTGCGCCGAGTTGGCGATCATGATGCTCACCGCGGTGGCCATGGGCTGGCGGCCCGACGGCGGGTTCGGTTTCCTCGCCGCCTTCGGCCTGCTGCTGTGGCTGCGGTTCGCGCTGATCTGGATCGGGGTGTGGCTCGGCCTGATGGTCCCCAACCCGGAGGCGGCGGGCGGCCTGTTCGCGGTCGCCTTCCCGCTCACGATGATCTCCAGCATCTTCGTGGCGCCGCAGCTCATGCCCGACTGGCTGGGCGCGGTGGCCGCGTGGAACCCGATCTCCTCGACGGCCGCGGCCACCCGTGACCTGTTCGGGACGCCGGTGGGCGGCGGGGACTCCTGGGTCGAGCAGCACGCGCTGCTGATGGCCGGGGTGTGGCCCGTGGTGCTCACGGCGGTCTTCCTGCCGCTGGCGGTGCGCAGGTTCAGGAAGCTCAGCCGGTGACGTCGCCCGCACAAGGTGACGTCAGGTGTCTTGACGTGTCCATGTGACCTGACTTCCATGGGAGGTGCAGGGCGGTGGGAGCGCTCCCACCACGTTCCGGGCCCGCGCCTCCCGAGAGGAAGCAGCGAACATGTTCCGCAGCTTGCGAAGAGCGCTGTGCACGGTGGCGGCGGCTCTCCTGGTGCCCCTGGGGACCGCAGGTCTCCAGACGGCCGACGCCGCCGAGTCGGCCGGCGCCGGCTACTGGCACACCAGCGGCCGCCAGATCGTGGACGCCTCCGGGCAGCCGGTCCGGATCGCCGGCATCAACTGGTTCGGCTTCGAGACCAGCAACCTGGTCGTCCACGGCCTCTGGTCCCGCGACTACAAGTCCATGATCGACCAGATGAAGTCGCTGGGGTACAACACGATCCGCATCCCGTTCAGCGACGACATCTTCAAGTCGGGTGCGGTTCCGAACAGCATCGACTTCTCCAGCGGCAAGAACGCCGACCTCCAGGGCCTGAACTCGCTCGGCGTCCTGGACCGGATCGTGTCGTACGCCGGCCAGGACGGCCTCAAGGTCATCCTCGACCGGCACCGCCCGGACTCCGCCGGCCAGTCGGCGCTCTGGTACACGGCCGCCGTCCCGGAGTCGACGTGGATCGCCAATCTCAAGGCACTCGCGGCGCGTTACAAGGGCCAGAGCACGGTCGTGGGCATCGACCTGCACAACGAACCCCACGACCCGGCCTGCTGGGGCTGCGGGGACACCGCCACGGACTGGCGGCTGGCCGCCCAGCGGGCCGGGAACGCGGTGCTGTCCGTCAACCCCGAGCTGCTGATCTTCGTCGAGGGCGTGCAGACCGTCAACGGCGTCTCGGGCTGGTGGGGCGGCAACCTGATGGGCGTGGCCCAGTACCCCGTGCAGCTCGACGTCGCGAACCGGGTCGTGTACTCCGCCCACGACTACGCGACCAGCGTGGCCCAGCAGAGCTGGTTCAGCGACCCGGCCTTCCCCGCCAACATGCCGGGGATCTGGGACAAGTACTGGGGCTACATCTTCAAGCAGAACATCGCCCCGGTGTGGGTGGGCGAGTTCGGCACCACGCTCCAGTCGGCCGTGGACCAGAAGTGGCTCGCCGCGCTGGTGAGTTACATGCGGCCGACCTCGACGTACGGCGCCGACTCCTTCCACTGGACCTTCTGGTCCTGGAACCCCAACTCCGGTGACACGGGCGGCATCCTGAAGGACGACTGGCAGACCGTGGACACCGTGAAGGACGGGTACCTCGCGAGCGTCAAGGCGCCGGGCTTCCCCGGCTCGGGCGGCGGGACCGACCCCGGCGGTCCGGGCGGCGGCACGGCGGCCTGCACCGCCGCCTACACGGTCAGCAGCGACTGGGGCGGCGGCTTCAACGCCGAGGTCAAGGTGACCAACACGGGGTCGACCGCCCTCTCCTCCTGGAAGGTGACCTGGACCTGGCCGGGCAACCAGAAGGTCACCTCCATGTGGAACGCGTCGTACACCCAGACCGGCTCGACCGTGACCGCAGGCAACGCCGCGCACAACGGGACGGTGGCGGTGGGCGGTTCGACGAGCTTCGGGTTCGGCGGGGCGCCCGGGGGCGGGAGTGCGCCGACGGTGACCTGCACGGCGAGCTGAACTGTCGGGCGCCCGGCGGAGTGATCGCCGGGCGCCCTCACCGTCGTACCGGGCCGGGGTCCTGGTGCTGCTCCGCGGTCCGGGCGTCGAAGTTCTCCCGGGCGGCGCGGATGGTGCCGATGTTGGCCTGCGACCAGTCGGTGATGTGCTGGATCAGGGCGCCCACCTCCCGGCCCAGGCCGGTGAGCCGGTACTCCACGCGGGGCGGCACGGTCGGGTACACCTCGCGGGCCAGCAGGCCCTCGCGCTCCAGGGAGCGCAGGGTCGAGGTCAGGACCTTCTGGGTCACGCCGTCCAGACGGCGGCGCAGTTCGGTGAAGCGCATCGGCCGACCGTCCTCCAGGGCCACGAGCACCAGCATGGTCCACTTGCTCGCGATCACCTCCAGCACGGCCCGCGTCGGGCAGTCGCGCAGGAAGACGTCCACGCCGCCGTGTTCTCTGAGGTCGAAGCCGGTATCCATGAGGAACCTCGATATCAGACAAGTGCCTTCTTCCGCGCGGGGATTGCGGCGGCCGAGGATGGGCCCATGAACCGCGTGAACCGTATGCATGCCATCGTCCAGTCCGCGTTCGGCGGGCCCGAGGTACTGACGTACACCGAGACCGACGTCCCCGAGCCCGGGCCCGGGGAGGTGCTGGTGCGGGTCGGGGGTGCCGGGGTGAATCCCGGGGACACGGTGCTGCGGTCCGGGCGGGTGCCGGAGCTGGTGACGCTGCCGTGGACGCCGGGGAACGACGTGGCCGGGGTCGTGGCGGGCGTCGGCCCCGGGG
>NZ_LJBR01000213.1 GCF_001282115.1 Streptomyces sp. NRRL B-24085
GAGGTGCTGGTCGCCCCGGCGACCAGCACCTCCGCGTCTCCCCCGCCCAACACCCGCCCCCCGTCGAAGGGATCGGCCAGCACCTGCTCCTCCGGCGGCCCGAACCCCACGACGAAGTGCCCCGGCAGGGCGACCCCGTGCACGGGAGCCCCCGCCCGCCGGGCCACCTCCATCCACACCACCGACAGCAGGATCGGCAGCCCGCGCCGCCGCACCAGCACCTCGTGCAGCAACGACGACTCCAGTCGCTGGTAGTCCCCGGCGGAGCCGCGGAACCCGCACCGGTCGCCCAGCAGCTCCCGCAGCGCCACCGCCCACGAGCGCGGTCCGCCCGGCCGGAACGGCAACCGCCCGGCCAGCGCGTCGAGTTCGATCTGGGCGGCGTCGATGCCGGCCTCGTCGAGCGCCCCGTCCGCCTGCGCGCCCACGAGCAGGCACAGCGCGGACAAGTCGGGCCGCTCGGACCGCGCCTCTTCGGCGAACCGCCTGCGCAGCTCGGCGGAACGTTCGGGCGGTGGGGGAAACGGGGGACGCATAGCTGGCTCGTGCCCTTTCGCGGCGATCGCTACTACCGCGCCCCGCCGGAGGAGCCCGGCTCGCGGTAGTGGTGGTAGGCGTGGTGCGGGGCGAACCCCATCCGCTCGTACAGGGCCCGCGCACCGGCGTTGTCCGACTCGACCTGGAGCCACGCCGCCGACGCCCCCTCGTCGAGGGCCCGCCGGGCCAGAGCCGCCATCACGGTCGAGGCCAGCCCCCGGCGCCGTAGCGCGGGATCCACCTCGACCGCCGCGAACCCGGCCCACCGGCCGTCCACGACACAGCGCCCGATGGCGGCCGGAGCGTCCTCGCCCGGGACGGTGGCGAACCACACCGACGGCCCGCTCCCGAGCACGCGAAGTGCCACGTCGCTCACCCCCTTGCGCTGGTACCGCGCCAGCCAGTCCGCGCCGGCCTCCCGGGACAGGACCACGGACTCGTCCGACGGCCGGTCCGCGACCGGTGCCAGTGCCCCGATCCACAGCTCGGCCGTCACCTCCCGCGTCCACCCGCGCGCCTCCAGCTCCGCGCACAGCACCTCCTGGGTGCCGGCGGCGCCGGTCGCGGTCTGGACGTACGCCGGCAGACCGCGGTCGGCGTACCACCGCCGTACGGCGGTCAGGGCCTCGTCGAGCGGCAGGCCGGGGTCCCCGAGCGGAAGGACCGAGTTGGCGCGGCGGGTGAACCCGGAGGCGGCGCGCAGTTCCCACTCGCCGAGCCACTCGCTCTCGACGGGCCGCCAGCCGCGCGCGGTGATCCGGGCCAGCTCCTCGTAGGAGGCGGCCGGGCCCCGGCGGCGGGCGGGCCCGGCGGGGACGACCTTGCCCGCGACCAGCGTGGATTCCGCGATGCGGACGCTCTCGCCGTCCCGGCGCGTGATCATCAGCACACCGTCGTCCCATGATGTGAGAACACCCACCGTGTCGGTGAACTTCTCCCCGGCGCCACCGGTGTCGTCCAGGCACCGCACGGATACCCGTTTGCCCACGTCAGCTGCGGAGATACGGACGACGAGGCGTCCCGCGGCGGAGATTTCCACAGGTCAGTTCACCCCTCCTGTTCGGATCATGCCCAAGAACGGAGATACTAGGGGCGGGCATCGACGACGCCGCGCTCCCGCGCGCCAGGCGGCGGAGCCTGAGGAGGCCCGCCAGCGCCCTATGGAGGAGGAACGACAGCGTGACCTACGTCATCGCGCAGCCTTGTGTCGACGTGAAGGACAAGGCCTGCATCGAGGAGTGCCCGGTCGACTGCATCTACGAGGGCTCCCGGTCCTTGTACATCCACCCGGACGAATGCGTCGACTGTGGTGCCTGTGAGCCGGTCTGCCCGGTCGAGGCGATCTTCTACGAGGACGACACCCCGGACGAGTGGAAGGACTACTACAAGGCGAACGTCGAGTTCTTCGACGATCTCGGCTCGCCCGGCGGCGCCAGCAAGCTGGGTCTGATCGAGCGGGACCACCCGTTCATCGCCGCGCTGCCGCCGCAGGCATAGTCATCCGCATCAGCGGCCCGCACCTCGTGCCGCCTCGGTCCCGTACGGCCTGATCGCCTCCGAGCGCGGCCGTACGGGACCGAGGCGTTTGCCGTACGACCCGAAAGTGAGCGCCACAGCCGTGTCCGCAGTCTCCGACCGCCTCCCCGCCTTCCCCTGGGACCGACTGGAGCCGTACAAGCAGACGGCTCTCGAGCACCCCGGCGGCATCGTCGACCTCTCCGTCGGCACCCCGGTCGACCCGGTCCCCGATCTCGTCCAGAAGGCCCTGATCGACGCGGCGGACTCCCCGGGCTACCCGACGGTGTGGGGCACCCCGGCCCTGCGCGACGCGCTCACCGGCTGGGTCGAGCGGCGCCTGGGCGCCCGCGAGGTCACCCACCGCCACGTCCTGCCGATCGTCGGCTCCAAGGAACTCGTCGCCTGGCTTCCCACCCAGCTCGGCCTCGGCCCGGGCGACCGGGTCGCCTTCCCGCGGCTCGCCTACCCGACGTACGAGGTCGGCGCGCGCCTGGCCCGCGCGGACCACGAGGTCTACGACGACCCCACCGAGCTGGACCCGGCGGGCCTGAAGCTCCTGTGGCTCAACTCCCCCTCCAACCCCACCGGCAAGGTGCTCTCCAAGGACGAGCTGACGAGGATCGTCGCCTGGGCCCGGTCG
This sequence comes from Streptomyces sp. NRRL B-24085, assembly GCF_001282115.1. Classification (GTDB taxonomy): domain Bacteria; phylum Actinomycetota; class Actinomycetes; order Streptomycetales; family Streptomycetaceae; genus Streptomyces. The sequence goes on from NZ_LJBR01000213.1 coordinate 2,696, forward strand.
CACGGCGTCCTGGTCTTCTCCGACGAGTGCTATCTGGAGCTGGGCTGGGAGGCCGACCCGGTCTCGGTCCTGCACCCGGACGTCAACGGCGGCTCCTACGACGGCATCGTGGCCGTCCACTCGCTGTCGAAGCGGTCCAACCTCGCCGGCTACCGGGCGGCCTTCCTCGCGGGCGACCCGGCCGTCCTGGCGCCCCTCCTGGAGATCCGCAAGCACGGCGGCATGATGACCTCGGCGCCCACCCAGGCCGCGGTGGTGGCGGCCCTGGGCGACGACACCCACGTGCGCGAACAGCGCGAGCGCTACGCGGCCCGCAGGACGCTGCTGCGCCAGGCCCTCCTGGACCACGGCTTCCGCATCGAGCACAGCGAGGCCAGCCTCTACCTGTGGGCGACCAGGGACGAGTCCTGCTGGGCGACGGTCGGGCACCTGGCCGACCTCGGCATCCTGGTGGCCCCGGGCGACTTCTACGGCACGGCGGGCGAGAGGTTCGTACGGGTCGCGCTGACGGCGACGGACGAGCGGGTGCGCGCGGCGGTCGAACGACTGGCGTGACGCGCCCGGGACGCGCGGAAGGGGCCCAGGGAATCCCTGGGCCCCTTCGCCTTGTGCGCGGGGTACTAGCCGAGCGGGAGGCTCTTCACCGGCAGGGTGTCCGCCGAGGGCAGGCCGCCGCCCTTGGCGAGGGAGTCGGTCGGCAGGCCGCCCTTCGTCGCCGTGGACGTCGTGTCGCCGAGGACGCCCCCGGCGGAGCCCGCGGCGTCGCCCGCCGCCTTCTGCGCCACCGGCGCCGCCTTCTTCACGGCCTTGCCGCCGGCCTTGCCGGCGGACGGCACGGCCTTCTCGACGGCCTTGCCGCCGGTCTTGCCCGCGGTCCCGGTCAGGTTCTGCGTCGCGCCGTCCACCGTGTTGCCGACGTGCGCCCCGTCCAGAGCGGTCAGCCCGCCGAGGTTCGGGGTGGCGGGCAGCGCGGCGGGGGCCGCACTGGCGGAGCCGGCCGCACCGACCCCGGCGGCCGCTCCCGCAGCGACGAGCAGCGCGGCACGGGCGATCCTGCGGGTCAGGGGGAGGGACATGTTGCTCCTTCGACGGAGGAAACGTTGCTAGGACGCCGTGACTACCGCTCGAAGCCGACGAAGGTTGCGGACGCGCAACGTAAAGAGTTGGTAATGCGTCGCATTATCACCTGCGGATAAAAACGGGCAAAAACCTTCCGGTCCGAAAGTCCTTCGAATGCCCGCAGCCCTTTGTCCGCAAGGGATTTCGCGGTCACGGGGGTGAGGTCACGAAAACCTGCGCACACCCGCCGCGGCGACGGCCGGACGTGACCCTCCCAGGGGATCTTCCGAACTACCGTGCCGTCAGTATCCGCACCGCGTCGGTACCGCCCTTGCCGTCCGTCGCACGCCACTCGCTGGCGGTGCTCCCGGCCGTCCACTGCCGCCCGGCGTACGTGACCCGCTCGATGCGCAGCGCCGAGGCGTTGGCGACCGCCCAGTGGGCGAGCTGCCAGCCGCGCTCGGTGAGACCGCGGCGGGCACCCGGGCCGGTGTCCGCGCGCACGGGCAGGGTCACGGTGCGCGCGTCCGCGGTGGGCGCCGGACTGGGCTCGGCCTTGCCGCCCACCTCGGCGGCGGCCGTCTCCAGCGCGTCGCGCCCGAAGTCCCGGACGAGGGCCGAGCGCACCGCGTCCGGGCCGGTGGCGGCGGCCTGCGCGGCCCCGCCGCTCTCCTGGCGGCCGTCACAGGTGAGGGTGGCCGCGGAGACGCCGGTGAGGGCGGCGGCCAGCAGCCGGGCGTCCGGCTCGTGCTTGGCGTACGCCTCCGGATAGCCGCTGCGCTGCACGCGCTGGGCGGCGACGGTCAGCGGAAGGTCCTGGTAGCCCCGCACCTTGACCAGGTGCTTGTAGAACTCACCCGCCGCGTACGTCGGGTCCAGGATCTCCTCCGGGGTGCCCCAGCCCTGCGAGGGCCGCTGCTGGAACAGGCCGAGGGAGTCACGGTCGCCGTGCGAGATGTTGCGCAGCCCCGACTCCTGGAGGGCGGTGGCGAGCGCGATGGTCACGGCCCGCTCCGGCAGCCCGCGCCCGGTGCCGACGGCGGTGATCGTCGCCGCGTTCACCGCCTGCTCGGGCGTGAACTCGTACGACGGTCCGCCCGCCCTGCCGGACACGACCCGGCAGGTCGGCCCGTCGGTGCCTCCGGTGACGTACTGCACCACGAGGTAACCGGCGACCGCGCACAGGACCACGAGGGCCGCCCCGAAGCGGAGGAGACGGCCACGGCGCTTGCGAGTAGGGGGCAACGGCTCTGGCATCCGGACAAGATACTGGAGAGTACTGAGACGTCCGAGACGGACGGGACAGTGAGTGCGCGGAGCGGGGGCGTTAGGGTCGGGAGCATGGCCGACACCCCCCTTGACCTTTCGCTGGACGCAGCCCGGCTCACCGCGCAGCTCGTCGACTTCCCCTCCGAGAGCGGCACCGAGAAGCCCCTCGCGGACGCGATCGAGACCGCCCTGCGCGCCCTGCCGCACCTGACGGTCGACCGCCACGGCAACAACGTCGTCGCCCGCACGAACCTCGGCCGTCCGGAACGCGTCATCCTCGCCGGCCACATCGACACCGTCCCCATCGCGGGCAACGTCCCCTCCCGCCTCGACGACGAGGGCTACCTGTGGGGCTGCGGCACCTGCGACATGAAGTCCGGGGTCGCGGTCCAGCTGCGGATCGCGGCGACGGTCCCGGAACCCAACCGCGACCTCACCTTCATCTTCTACGACAACGAAGAGGTCGCCGCCCACCTCAACGGCCTGGGACATGTGGCCGAGGCCCACCCCGACTGGCTGGAGGGCGACTTCGCGGTCCTCCTGGAGCCGACGGACAACCAGGTCGAGGGCGGCTGCCAGGGAACCCTGCGGGTCCTGCTGACGTTCAAGGGGGAGCGGGCGCACTCCGCGCGCGCGTGGATGGGGTCCAACGCGATCCACAAGGCCGCACCCGCCCTCGCCAAGCTGGCGGCCTACAAGCCGCGCAAGCCCGTGGTGGACGGGCTGGAGTTCCACGAGGGTCTCAACGCCGTGCGGGTGGAGGGCGGAGTGGCGACCAACGTCATCCCCGACTCCTGCACGCTGACGGTCAACTTCCGTTACGCCCCGGACCGCAGCGAGGCCGAGGCGGAGGCCTTCGTCCGGGACTTCTTCGCGGACTGCGGGGTCGACGAGTTCACCGTCGACGACCACACCGGCGGCGCCCGCCCCGGGCTGACCCATCCCGTCGCCCAGGCCTTCATGGCCGCGGTCGGAGGCGTGGCCCGCCCCAAGTTCGGCTGGACGGACGTGTCCCGCTTCAGCGCGCTGGGCGTGCCCGCGGTGAACTACAGCCCAGGTCAGCCCCTGCTCGCGCACAAGGTGGACGAGCGGGTGAAGGCGTCGCTGATCCCGGAGGCCGAGCAGAAGCTGAGGGCCTGGCTGACGTCGTGACAGGGCGGTGTGCCGGCGGCGCTTCATGGCGGACATGCGTACGTCCCCCCTCCGTAACCCGCGTAGATCTACGCTGAGACGGAAGAACCAGGCAAGCGGAGGGAGCGCACATGGCTACCGGGAACCCCGAGGGCAAGAAGCAGCCGCCGGAGGAGCAGCGCCTGGGACCTGTCCTCCGCAGGCGGGGACAGGTCACGGCGAGCACGACCGACCAGCGCCTGCTGGACGCGGGCGGTCCCTCGGACTGGGTCCACACCGACCCCTGGCGCGTGCTGCGCATCCAGTCGGAGTTCATCGAGGGCTTCGGCACCCTCGCCGAACTCCCGCCCGCGATCAGCGTGTTCGGCTCGGCACGCACACCGGCGGACTCCCCGGAGTACGAGGCGGGCGTGCGGCTGGGGCGAGGTCTGGTGGAGGCCGGCTTCGCGGTCATCACCGGCGGCGGCCCGGGCGCCATGGAGGCGGCGAACAAGGGTGCCTGCGAGGCCAAGGGCACATCGGTGGGCCTCGGCATCGAGCTCCCGTTCGAGCAGGGGCTCAACCCCTACGTCGACATCGGTCTCAACTTCCGCTACTTCTTCGTCCGCAAGATGATGTTCGTGAAGTACGCGCAGGGGTTCGTGGTCCTGCCGGGCGGCCTCGGCACCCTCGACGAGCTCTTCGAGGCGCTGACCCTCGTCCAGACCCAGAAGGTAACCCGCTTCCCGATCGTCCTCTTCGGCACCGAGTACTGGGGCGGCCTGGTCGACTGGCTCACCAACACGCTGGTCGCCCAGGGCAAGGCGTCGGAGAAGGACCTGCTCCTGTTCCACGTGACGGACGACGTGGACGAGGCGGTGGCGCTGGTGTCCAAGGAGGCGGGGCGGTAGTCCCTGCGGGACCCGGAACGCCGGAGGGGTGATTCAGCCCCTCCGGCGTTCCAGGAGCAGGCGTCTGAGGGGGCGGCGGGGGCGTGGAACCCCCTACGCCAGCCCCCGGCGGGCCACCGCAGGCGGCCGGTGCCCGGCGATCGACGCCACCATGTCCAGCACCTGCCGGGTCTCGCCGACCTCGTGCACCCGGTACACCTGGGCCCCCAGCCACGCCGACACCGCGGTGGTCGCCAGCGTCCCCACCACCCGCTCCTTCACCGGCTTGTCCAGGGTCTCGCCCACGAAGTCCTTGTTGGACAACGACACCAGCACCGGCCACCCCGTCTCGACCATCTCCCCGAGCCGCCGGGTCGCCTCCAGGCTGTGCCGCGTGTTCTTCCCGAAGTCGTGCCCGGGATCGATCAGCACCGACTCCCGGGGCACCCCCAGCGCGACCGCCCGCTCGGCCAGCCCCACGGTCACCCGCAGGATGTCGGCCATGACGTCGTCGTACGTCACCCGGTGCGGCCGGGTCCGCGGCTCGGCGCCCCCGGCGTGCGTGCACACGAGGCCCACCTTGTACCGCGCGGCGACCTCGGCCAGTGCCGGGTCGACCCCGCCCCACGCGTCGTTCAGCAGATCGGCCCCCGCCTCGCACACCGCCTCGCCGACGGACGCCCGCCAGGTGTCGACGCTGATCACCACGTCGGGGAAGCGCCGCCGCACCTCGGCCACGAAACCGACGGTCCGCCGGGCCTCCTCCGCCGCGGACACCTCTTCGCCCGGCCCGGCCTTGACCCCGCCGACGTCGATGATGGCGGCCCCCTCGGCCACCGCCTGCTCCACGCGCGCGAGGGCGGGCTCGTCGAGGAACGTCGCGCCCTGGTCGTAGAAGGAGTCGGGGGTCCGGTTCACGATCGCCATGATCACCGGCTCGTGCGCGTCGAATTCACGCCTGCCCAGCCTGAGCATCCCCTGTGACCTCACTTCTTGCGTCTGTGTGTTCGGCCTCTGCGGCCGCCTGCGACCCTAACTGTCAGACTCGCATGGCACGATCGGACCCTGACACATTCGACGCCGGTGGCCGGACACCGGCAGGGACCCTGGGGACCTCAGCGATGGTTATGTTCTTGTTCCTGGTCATCGCGCTCGCCGTCGTGGTCGCCGCGGTGACGCTCGCCGTGGTGGGCGGCGGCGACAGCGACGGCCCGCTGCCGGACGCCACCCCCGAGCGGCTCCAGGACCCGCTGCCGCCGGACCGGCCGGTGAACCGCGCGGACATCGACGGCCTGCGCTTCCCGCTGACCGCCCGCGGCTACCGCATGGCGGACGTCGACGACGCCCTCAGCCGCCTGGGCGCCGAGCTCGCCGAGCGGGACGCCCGGATCGCCGACCTGGAGTCGGCGCTCGCCGGCGCCCGGGCCGCGGCCCACGTCGCCCTGCACAAGCCGGAGCACGGCCCCGGGGAGCAGCAGTGAGCGAGGGCGCCGCCCTGGTCGGCCCGGACGGTGCGGCCCGCTGCCCCTGGGCCCTGTCCACACCGGACTACGTGACGTACCACGACGAGGAGTGGGGCCGCCCGGTCCACGGCGACGACGCCCTCTACGAGCGCCTCAGCCTGGAGGCCTTCCAGTCCGGCCTGTCCTGGATCACCATCCTGCGGCGCCGCGAGGGCTTCCGCGCCGCCTTCGCCGGCTTCGAGATCGCCAAGGTGGCCATGTTCGGCGAAGCCGACCGCGACCGCCTGCTCCTCGACCCGGGGATCATCCGCAACCGCGCCAAGATCGACGCGACGATGGCCAACGCGCGCGTGCTGGCCGAATGGGCCCCGGGCGAGCTGGACGAGCTGGTCTGGTCCCACGCACCGGCCACGCACGCGGTCCCCAGGACCCTCGCGGACGTCCCCGCGGTCACCCCGGAGTCGACGGCCCTGTCCAAGGCGCTGAAGAAGCGCGGCCTGCGCTTCGTGGGCCCCACGACGGCGTACGCGCTGATGCAGGCGTGCGGACTGGTCGACGACCACCTGGAGACCTGCGTCGCGAGGAACCGCTGAGCCCTACCGGCCCAGGTACTTGGGCGTCTCCTTGTTGACGAAGGCCCGCACGGCGATCGCGTGGTCCTCGGAGGCCCCGGCCCGCGTCTGGAGCTCGTCCTCCTTCTCCAGCGTCTCCGCCAGGGTGTGCGACAGCGCGTACGCGAGGGACTCCTTGATCGCGCCGTACGCCACCGTCGGCCCCTCGGCCAGGGCCCGCGCCACCTTCTCCGCCTCGGCGGGCAGCTCGGTGGAGGGCACGAGACGGTTCACGATGCCCAGGTCGTGCGCGTCCCGGGCCGACATGGTCCGCGGGAAGAGCAGCAGGTCGGCGGCGCGCCCCGGCCCCACCACGCGCGGCAGCGTCCACGAGATCCCGGAGTCCGCGGTCAGCGCCACCCCGGCGAACGACGTGTTGAACGCGGCCGTGTCCGCCGCCACCCGGTAGTCCGCCGCGAGCACGAGCCCGAAGCCGGCGCCCGCCGCGACCCCGTTCACCCCGGCCACCACCGGCTTGGGCATCTCCGTGAGCGCCCGCACGACGGGGTTGTAGTGCTCCCTGACCGTGCTCATGACCTCCGTCGAACCGTCGGCGAGCAGCCCGATGTGCTCCTTGAGGTCCTGCCCCACGCAGAAGGACCGCTCCCCGGCGGCGGTCAGCAGCACGGCCCGTACGGCGTCGTCCGAGGCCGCCGACTCCACGGCCTCCCGCAGCGCGACCTTCGTGGCGATGTTCAGCGCGTTCATCGCCTCCGGCCGGTTCAGCGTGATCGTCGCGAGCCCGTCGTGCACCTCGTAGAGCACGGTGTCGGCCATGGCGTATCCCCTCCGGTGTGTCCGCTGCATCCGATGTCCGAAGGACAGCATGGCGGAGATCGCCGTCCGGCGACCGGACCGGACGTGTGACCTGCGTCAAACAAATCCGCGGCGCCGATGACCGGCCGGGATCGGCGCGATGGCGGAGTATCGCAGCCGCATCGCCGAATTGAGTGGTTTTGCTCGCGCGCGTTGCCCAAGCGATGCCGACTGATGTTGGTCATCGGGTCCTGAGATGCGGGATAATGGCTTGGAAGCAATGTGTTCGATGCCGGTGTCGCGTGTCCCACTTGGACGCGCGTGCCCTCCCAGGGCCGTCGGCTACGACGATGAGCTGGTTTCAGGAAGGGGAACGAGCATGGCGGCCATGAAGCCGCGAACGGGTGATGGCCCGCTCGAGGTGACCAAGGAGGGGCGGGGCATCGTCATGCGCGTTCCGCTCGAAGGCGGCGGTCGGCTCGTCGTCGAGCTGACCCCTGACGAGGCCGACGCGCTCGGCGACGCCCTCAAGAAGGTCGTCGGCTGACGCGGAAGCGACCATACCCTTTCGACTGCCCCGGCATCTCCTGAGGTGCCGGGGCAGCGCTCTGCCCGGGCCGTACCCCCAATGGCCGTACGGCCCTCATCGGCTCAGCGCTTGACCGCGCACAGCAGTCCGTCGCCCACCGGAAGCAGCGACGGCACCAGGTCCTGGCTCTCGCGGACGGCCCGCAGCAGCTCCCGCAGGCGCAGCACCTCCGTCGGCTGCGGCCCCGAGTCCACCGTGCGGCCGTTGGCGAAGACGCCCTCGAAGACCACCAGGCCACCCGGGCGCAGCAGGCGCAACGATTCAGCGAGGTAGTCCATGACCTCCTGCCGGTCACCGTCGCAGAAGACGAGGTCGTAGCCGGCGTCGGCGAGCCGGGGCAGGACGTCCAGGGCGCGGCCCGGGATGAACCGGGCGCGGTTGCTGGCGAAACCGCAGGCGCGGAACGCCTGGCGGGCGAACTGCTGGTGCTCCGGCTCGGGGTCGACGGTGGTCAGCACCCCGTCCGGGCGCATGCCGTGCAGCAGATGGATGCCGGAGACCCCGGTCCCGGTGCCGATCTCGGCGACCGCCTTGGCGTCCACCGAGGCCGCCAGCAACCGCAGCGCCGCGCCCGCGCCGGGCGACACCGAGCGCAGCCCCGCCTCACGGGCCCGGTCGCGGGCCCAGCGCAGCACTTCGTCCTCGGCGACGTAGGCGTCGGCGAACGCCCAGCTCGTCTGCCGGTTGCCGGTAATGGCCCTCTCCTTGCCCCGTGGTTGCCTGGGCGTGACTGTATCCGTTGCCGCCGGGAACCCGCAGATGGGACCGGGCGTTTAGAGGGGTGGAGACGCACCCGGGGGGACACAGTTGGATCACGAAGCCGAGCGGGCCCTCGAGCAACTGCTGACGCAGGGGACCGAGTGGTATCAGCCCAGATCAAATTCTCGTAAAACCGCTTATCCGGAGCTAACGGGCGAGGTGGCTATGGTAGGGGCTCCACTGGAGACAACCAGAGCCGACAGGGGAGGTGCGGCCGCACCGGGAGATCGTGGGGGAGTGCTGCGGCGCTTCCTCGGATCGGCGGGCAGGCCGAAATCCGTGAACGACACCGCTGACCACAGCCACGCCGGCGACTACGCCCAGACCGCGACCTTCGCCACCGACGCGGACGGGCAGGCGTGGACTCCGCCCACCTGGGAGGAGATCGTCAGCACGCACAGCGGCCGCGTCTACCGCCTCGCGTACCGCCTCACCGGCAACCAGCACGACGCCGAGGACCTCACGCAGGAGGTCTTCGTCCGCGTCTTCCGCTCGCTGTCCACGTACACCCCGGGCACCTTCGAGGGCTGGCTGCACCGCATCACCACCAACCTCTTCCTGGACATGGTCCGTCGCAAGCAGCGCATCCGCTTCGACGCCCTCGGCGAGGACGCGGCCGAGCGACTGCCCAGCCGCGAGCCGTCCCCCCAGCAGGTCTTCAACGACGCCCACTTCGACGCGGACGTCCAGCAGGCCCTCGACACCCTCGCGCCGGAGTTCCGCGCCGCGGTCGTCCTGTGCGACATCGAAGGGCTGTCGTACGAGGAGATCGCCGCGACCCTGGGCGTCAAGCTCGGCACCGTCCGCTCGCGGATCCACCGCGGCCGTTCCCAGCTGCGCAAGGCCCTCGCCCACCGCTCACCCGAGGCCCGCGCCGAGCGCCGCTCCTTCATGCCCCGGGTCCCCGCGCTGGGGGGAGGGGGCGCGTCCGCGTGAGTGGATCACTGCCCAAACCCGGCGAGGGGAGCCTCGCGGAACAGCATCTGGGAGACCGGCTCGCCGCCCTGGTGGACGGCGAGCTCGGTCATGCGACGCGTGAGCGTGTTCTCGCGCACCTCGCCACCTGTCCGAAGTGCAAGGCGGAGGCCGATGCCCAGCGCCGCCTGAAGAACGTCTTCGCGGAGGCCGCGCCGCCCCCGCCCTCCGAGAGTTTCCTGGCCCGCCTCCAGGGGCTGCCGGGAGGTGATCCGGAGGACGGCGACAGCTCGCCGTTCGGCGGGGGAGGGTTCGGAGCACCGTCGGGACGACCCGCCGCCGGAGCCTTCGGCGTGAGACGTGGCGAGCGCTTCGAGTTCGACTACGTCCCCGCCCGCCCGCACGCCGCGGTGGTCCCGCCGTCCGTCGGCCGGGGCTTCCGCATCCATGACGTCAGCCGCCACGACGCCGACCGCTCGGCCTCGCGCGGCATGCGGTTCGCGGTCGTCGCCGCCGGAGCGGTCTCGCTGGCCGCGATCGCGCTGGGCGGTGTCACCACGGGCATGCCCGGCGACACCGACGCCCGTGGCGCCGGCAGCAACGTCACCCCGGCGCGCACGCCCGGCACCGGAGCCGTCGTGCCGGAGAACCAGCGCCGCCGCGGCACGGGTCCGCTGCTCACCCAGGGACAGGGACAGCGGATGCCGGGCGACACCCCGGTCGCCCCGACCACGGCCTCCGCACCCCTGCTGCCGGGCATCCCCGCCCAGGTGCAGGAGGCGGCCCTGCACACGCTCACGGCACCCGTGGTCGCCGGGGCCGCCGCGATGTCCCCTCTCATACGTCCGCTCAGCGCCACCCCGCCGCTCACCCTGACGTCCCTGCCCACCACGCCGGACCTCACCGCCTCCGGTCTCCTCGCCGCACCCGTCCCCTCCACCACGTCAGCGCCCACGCCGCCCGACGCCACCCGCTGACCGCGTCCTCCTCGGCTCCCCGGCCCGTGTCCTCGGGCCGCGACCGCGTCATGCCGTCGATCCGGTGACGCCGTCACGCACCTGGCGCCCCGCCCCGCGGACCGATCCACAGAAACCTCACAGAGACGCCGCGGAACCCTGGTCCACCGGGCAAACAACCCGGAAAACCGCCCGTCCGCGCGTATTCGGAGGCCCCGGGACGGTACCGGTCGAACGGCATCCCCAGGTACCGTGGACCCGGCCCGGACCACGGAAGACCGCACAGACCACCGAGGGCCGAGGACCGAGGACATCGCAAGGAGCTTCAGGTGTTCAATGACATAGGACCGCTCGAGCTGATCACGCTCGTTGTCCTCGCCGTGCTCGTCTTCGGTCCGGACAAGCTCCCGAAGGTCATCCAGGACGTCATGCGGACCGTGCGCAAGATCCGCGAGTTCTCCGAGAGCGCCAAGCAGGACATCCGGCAGGAGCTGGGCCCGGAGTTCAAGGACTTCGAGTTCGAGGACCTCAACCCCAAGACGTTCATCCGCAAGCAGCTCGACAACGACGAGCTGGGTCTCAAGGAGATCCGCAACGGCTTCGACCTGAAGAAGGAGATGGCCGAGGTCACCGACGCCGTGCACAGCACGGACACCTCACCGTCCCCGTCCTCCTCGGGTGGCCGGATCGACATGACCAAGAAGGCCGAGGAGCCCGGCATGGACGAGCGCCCGCCCTTCGACGCGGACGCCACCTGAGCCGTACGCCCCACCGGAAGGCGCCTGCCGAGCAGTTCGGCTCGCGGGCGCCTTCTCCCTGTCGGACGTGACGCGTTTCATACGCCGCCCGCACCTCCCGCCCCCCTCGTACACCCGGAAGC
>NZ_LJBR01000214.1 GCF_001282115.1 Streptomyces sp. NRRL B-24085
ACCCCGTTCCCGAGCCCGCCTCCGCCGACCCCCGTCTCCCCGGCGACCTCGTCGTCCGCACGACCCCGGACATCGACCTGCGCCGCGGGATGCAGGTCCCGCTCCTGGTCGACATCTCCCACCTCTTCGTCTTCGACCAGCACGGCGACCGCATCTGCCCGTCCCCGGACCATCTGCCGGACCTGGACGAGTGAGGGCGGACGCGGGGGCGGCGGAGCGAAGGGGCCCCTACGGCCCGACGGAGTGAAGTGAGGGCCACGGGCCCCCTGAGCGGCCGCTCCCTCTCCGCCGGGCAGGTGCGCGGCCGCAACACGCCCAGGGGCCTCCTCGCCGGCGCCCCCTTCCGCCGGGAAGCCGTGGCGCGGGTGGACGAGCGGGCCCGTGTGGACTTCTGATGTCCGTGGACGGTCCGGTCCTGCTCTGGCGCGAAAAAACTATCGTCGCTAGTTTATGAGGCCGGACGACACGGCACGGCCCAGCCCGGGAGGACGCACCATGAAGGCGCACGACGGCATGTACATCGACGGGGAGTGGCGCCCGGCCGCCGGCCCGGACGTGATCGAGGTCGTGAACCCGGCCGACGAGCAGGTCATCGCCCGGGTCCCGGCCGGCACCGCCGAGGACGTCGACAGCGCCGTGAAGGCCGCCCGTACCGCCCTCCCGGCCTGGGCCGCGACCGCTCCGGCCGAGCGGGCCGCCCGGTTGGCCGCACTCCGGGACGTCCTCGCGGCCCGCAAGGACGAGATCGCCGAGACGGTCACCGCGGAACTCGGCTCACCGCTGAAGTTCTCGCAGAACGTCCACGCCGCCGTCCCCGTCGCGGTCGCCGCCTCCTACGCCGAGCTCGCCGCGACGTACTCCTTCGAGGAGAAGCTGGGCAACTCCACCGTCCACCTGGAACCGGTCGGTGTGGTCGCCGCGATCACACCCTGGAACTATCCCCTCCACCAGATCGTCGCCAAGGTCGCCCCGGCCCTCGCCGCGGGCTGCACGGTCGTCCTCAAGCCCGCCGAGGACACCCCGCTGGTCGCCCAGCTCTTCGCCGAGGCGGTCCACGAGGCCGGTGTCCCGGCCGGGGTCCTCAACCTGGTCACCGGGCTCGGCCCGGTCGCGGGGCAGGCCCTCGCCGAGCACCCGGACGTCGACCTGGTCTCCTTCACCGGCTCCACCGCGGTCGGCCGGAAGATCGGCGCCACCGCCGGTGCCGCCCTGAAGAAGGTCGCCCTGGAGCTGGGCGGCAAGTCCGCCAACGTCATCCTGCCCAGCGCCGACCTCGCCAAGGCGGTCAACGTCGGCGTCGCCAACGTGATGTCCAACTCCGGCCAGACGTGCAGCGCCTGGACCCGGATGCTCGTCCACCGGGACCAGTACGACGAGGCCGTCGAGCTCGCCGCCACCGCCGCCGCGAAGTACGGCGAGCGCATCGGACCCGTCGTCAACGCCAAGCAGCAGGCACGGGTGCGGGGTTACATCGAGAAGGGCGTCGCCGAGGGCGCCCGGCTGGTCGTCGGCGGTCCCGAATCCCCGCGCGAGCAGGGCTACTTCGTCGCCCCGACCGTCTTCGCCGACGTGACAGCCGAGATGACGATCGCCCAGGAGGAGATCTTCGGCCCGGTCCTGTCCGTCCTGCGCTACGAGGACGAGGAGGACGCCCTGCGCATCGCCAACGGCACGGTCTACGGCCTCGCGGGCGCCGTCTGGGCCGGTGACGAGGCGGAGGCGGTCGCCTTCGCCCGCCGGATGGACACCGGGCAGGTCGACATCAACGGCGGACGCTTCAACCCCCTTGCCCCCTTCGGCGGTTACAAGCAGTCCGGCGTCGGCCGCGAGCTCGGCCCGCACGGACTCGCCGAGTACCTCCAGACCAAGTCCCTCCAGTTCTGAGGAGTCCTCCCGTGGTTCGTGCCGCCGTCCTTCCCGCCGTGGGTGCTCCCCTGGAGGTCGTCGACATCGACCTCCCGGACCCCGGACCCGGCCGGGTCCGGGTCCGCCTCGCCGCCGCCGGGGTCTGCCACTCCGACCTGTCCCTGTCCAACGGCACCATGCGCGTCCCCGTCCCGGCCGTCCTCGGCCACGAGGGCGCGGGCACGGTCGTCGCCGTGGGGGAGGGGGTCACCGGGGTGTCGCCCGGAGCCGGGGTCGTCCTCAACTGGGCTCCCTCCTGCGGTGCTTGCCACGCCTGCTCGCTCGGCGAGGTCTGGCTGTGCGCCAACGCGCTGAACGGCGCCGCCGACGTCCACGCCCGCACCGCCGACGGCACAGACCTCCATCCCGGCCTGAACGTCGCCGCGTTCGCCGAGGAGACGGTCGTCCCCGAGTCCTGCCTCCTGCCGCTCCCCGAGGGCATCCCGCTCACCGACGCCGCCCTGCTGGGCTGCGCGGTCCTCACCGGCTACGGCGCCGTCCACCACTCGGCGCGGGTCCGCGAGGGCGAGACGGTCGCGGTGTACGGCGTCGGGGGAGTGGGACTGGCCGCGCTCCAGGCCGCCCGGATCGCGGGCGCCTCGAAGATCGTGGCGGTCGACGTCTCACCGGAGAAGGAGGAGCTGGCGCGCGCCGCCGGAGCCACCGACTACGTGATCGCCTCCGAGAACACCGCCCGCGAGATCAGGGGCCTCACCGGCAAGCAGGGTGTCGACGTCGCCGTCGAGTGCGTCGGCCGCGCGTCGACCATCCGCACGGCCTGGGACTCCACCCGCCGCGGCGGCCGTACGACGGTCGTCGGCATCGGCGGCAAGGACCAGCAGGTCACCTTCAACGCCCTGGAGATCTTCCACTGGGGCCGCACCCTCGCGGGCTGCGTCTACGGCGACTCCGACCCCGCCGCGGACCTCCCGGTGCTCGCCGAGCACGTCCGGGAGGGCCGTCTGGACCTCGGGATGCTGGTCACCGAGCGGATCGCGCTGGACGGCATTCCGGTGGCCTTCGACAACATGCTGGCGGGCAAGGGCGGCAGGGCCCTCGTGGTGTTCTGACCGCCGGTCGGCGTGTGCACGAGGGGGCGCGGGGAACCGCGCGACCGGCCCCCACTCATCCGCAGCCGCCCGACAACCGCACCGGTAGGCGGGCAGGGCGGGTTCACGCGGGGTCCGACGCCTTCTCGGGCCGCGGTTCCGGTGCCGTCACCGGGGCCGCGGCCGCCCGTGCGCGGGAGCGGGACACCGCCACGCCCGCCAGGCACAGCACCCCGCCCGCGAGCGTGAACAGCCCCGGGACCTCGCCGAGCGCCAGCCACGACATCAGGACGACCAGCGCGGGCACCGCGTAGGTGGTCGCGCCCATGCGGCTGGCGGTCGTACGGGCGAGGGCGTAGGCCCAGGTGGTGAAGGCCAGGGCGGTCGGGAACACGCCCAGGTAGACCATGTTGAGGGTCGCCGAGGCGGGGGCGTCGGCGGCCTCGGACACCAGCCGGCCGGCGAACGGCAGGCAGACGACGGCGCCCACGAGGCAGCCGAAGGTCGTCGCCTGAAGCGGGGACGCGGAGCCCAGGACCGGCTTCTGCGCGACGACTCCGCCGGCGTAGGCGATGGCCGCGAGCAGGCACAGGACCACACCGAGCACGGAGGCGCCGCCGTCGTCGGACATCGACAGGCCCACGGTGACCGCGCCCGCGAAGGACACCGCCATCCCGGCCAGCAGCCGGGGCGGCATCGCGTCGCCGAGCAGGCGCGCGCCGAGCAGGGCGATCAGGAGCGGGCCGATGTTCACGACCAGGGCCGCGGTGCCCGCGTCCACCTGCTGTTCGCCCCAGTTGAGGACGACCATGTAGAAGCCGAACCACAGCACGCCGGAGATCGCGATGCCGCGCCAGGCGGAGCGCGGGGGGAGCCCTTCCCGGCGTATCAGGCAGATCACGCCCAGGGCGAGGGCGCCGGAGAGGAGCCGGCCGAGGGCGAGCGCGCCGGGGGAGTAGGCGGCACCCGCGCTGCGGATGGAGACGAAGGCGGAGGCCCAGAGGACGACGGTGACGGTGGCTGCGGCGGCTGCGAACAGTTCGGTGCGGCGGGGGTGCATCATGCTCCTGAGGTTAAGGACCGGGGCGAGCCAGGGCTCGCGGATTTCGGACGGGCCGTTCGCGGACGCTCAGCGCAGCGTTCGGGTGTCGATGCCCAGGAGGTCGGCCCACATCTGTTCTCCCGTCGCCGTCACCTTCACCGCCCTCTCCGAACCGATGCGCACGCACCAGCCCGCCTCCAGCGCGTGCCGGCACAGGGCCGCCCCGGCCACGCCCGCCAGGTGCGGTCGGCGTTCCGTCCAGTCGAGGCAGGCCCGGGCCAGGGGGCGGCGGCCCGTGCGGCGGAGGGCGATGCCGGCGTCCGCGAACCACGCGAGGCCCGCCTCCGTGAGGGCGAACCCCGTGTCCTGGCGCAGGAGTTCACGAGCTGTCAGTGCGTCCGTCAGGGCGATGCCCAGGCGGCCCGCGAAGTGGTCGTAGCAGGTGCGGCCCCGGGCCATCGCCGAACCGGCGCTCGCCTCCCGCAGGTTCCGCGGACGTCGGTCCGGGTCCGGGGAGACCTGTGCCGCGAGGTCCTCCACCAGGTGCGCCACCCTCGCGTCGGCGAGGCGCACGTACCGGTGGCGCCCCTGGCGCTCCTGCGCGAGCAGTCCGCCCGCGACCAGGTGGCCGAGGTGCTCGCTCATGGTCGACGCGGCGACCCCCGCGTGGCGGGCGAGCTCGCCCGCGGTCCAGGCCCGGCCGTCGAGGAGCGCCAGGAGGCAGGCGGCCCGGGTCTCGTCGGCGATCAGGGCGGCGAGCCTCGCCAGTCGGGGTGCCTGCGGGTCCTTGGTCATGCGGTCCAGCATGGGGCAGGAATGTTTCGGCGCCCACCGAAACAAGTGCGGCACCCGTCGGAGCGGGGCTACGCGGGGCGTCCGACCTGCTCGTACTGCCGGGCGAGACCGTCCAGCAGGGCCCGGAGACCGGTCTCGAACGCCCGCTCGTCGATCTTCTCCTGCTGCTCGGCGAGCAGGTGCGCCTGGCCGAGGTGGGGATAGTCGGCGGGGTCGTACGCGCTCGCGTCGTCCACGAAGCCCGCGGCGAACGAACCGAGCGCCGAGCCCATGACGAAGTACCGCATCAGCGCGCCGATGGAGGTGGCCTGCGCAGGGGGCCAGCCCGCGTCGACCATGGCGCCGTAGACCGCGTCGGCCAGGCGCAGTCCGGCGGGGCGCCGGCCGGGGCCCCGGGCCAGGACCGGGACGATGTTGGGGTGGTCGCGCAGGGCGGTGCGGTAGGAGACGGCCCAGTCGTGCAGGGCGGTCCGCCAGGCCCGTCCGTCCTCGAACATCGACAGGTCGACCTGGGCGCTCACCGAGTCGGCGACGGCCTCCAGGATCTCGTCCTTCGTCCGGAAGTGGTTGTAGAGGGACGGGCCGCTGACCCCGAGTTCCGCCGCGAGCCGGCGCGTGGACAGTGCCGCCAGGCCCTCCGCGTCCACGAGCGCGCGGGCCGTCTCGACGATCCGGTCGGTGCTGAGGAGGGGCTTGCGCGGTCGGGCCATGGCGCACATAGTAGGGCTGCGAACAAGAAACTAGCAGTGCTAATTTAATCGTGTCCTTCTCAAGTGAGGTGATCTCGTGGTCGACCTGGGGCTCAGCGAGGAGCAGACCGCCGTCCGGCGGCTCGCGCGGGACTTCGTGTCCCGGGAGATCGCCCCCCACGTCGTCGCCTGGGACCGCGCGGAGGAGGTGGACCGGTCCATCGTCAAGAAGCTCGGCGAGGTCGGTTTCCTCGGGCTGACGATCGACGAGGAGTACGGCGGCTCGGGCGGCGACCACCTCGCGTACTGCCTGGTCACCGAGGAGCTGGGGCGAGGCGACTCGTCCGTGCGCGGGATCGTGTCCGTCTCGCTGGGGCTGGTCGCCAAGACGGTCGCCGCGTGGGGCAGCGAGGAACAGAAGCGGCGCTGGCTCCCCGGGCTCACTTCCGGCGCTTACGTCGGCTGCTTCGGCCTCACCGAGCCCGGCACCGGCTCCGACGCGGGCAACCTGGCCACGCGTGCGGTGCGGGACGGCGACGACTACGTCATCGACGGCACCAAGATGTTCATCACCAACGGCACGTGGGCCGACGTGGTGCTGCTGTTCGCCCGGTCCACGGACGCGCCCGGCCACAAGGGCGTCTCCGCCTTCCTCGTACCGACGGACACCCCCGGGCTCACCCGCCGCACGATCCACGGCAAGCTCGGCCTGCGCGGCCAGGCCACCGCCGAACTGGTCCTGGAGGGGGTGCGCGTGCCCGCCTCCGCGATGCTCGGCGAGGAGGGCAAGGGGTTCTCCGTCGCCATGTCCGCGCTGGCCAAGGGGCGGATGTCGGTGGCGGCGGGGTGCGTGGGCATAGCCCAGGCCGCGCTGGACGCGGCTGTCCGGTACGCCGGGGAGCGCGAGCAGTTCGGCAAGCCGATCGCGGGGCACCAGCTGGTCCAGGAACTGATCAGCGACATCGCCGTCGACGTGGACGCGGCCCGGCTGCTGACCTGGCGGGTGGCCGACCTGATCGACCGCGGCGAGCCCTTCGCCGTCGAGTCCTCCAAGGCCAAGCTCTTCGCCTCGGAGGCGGCGGTGCGCGCCGCGAACAACGCGCTTCAGGTGTTCGGCGGCTACGGCTACATCGACGAGTACCCGGCGGGCAAACTGCTGCGGGACGCCCGCGTGATGACCCTCTACGAGGGCACGAGCCAGATCCAGAAGCTGGTGATCGGGCGGGCGCTGACGGGGGTCTCGGCGTTCTGAGTACCGTCTGAGTACCTGAGCGGATGTGGCCCCTGCCGCTCCTGGCCGAGACTCTGGCCATGAGTGACACACCGGTCAAGCAGCAGAACACGGCCGCCTTCTACGGTCAGGCCGTCGCCTCTTTCGCCGTGGCCATGGCCGCGACGGCCGTCGGCATCTTCCGTCTGAACGCCGACGCCTGGGTGCGGGGCTTCCTCGCGATCGCCGTCCTGTACCTGGTCACCTCCGCGTTCACCCTCGCCAAGGTCATCCGCGACCGCCAGGAGGCGGGCCAGATCGTCAGCCGGGTCGACCAGGCCCGCCTGGAAAAGCTGCTCGCCGAACACGACCCGTTCGAGAAGCTGTGACGGGGACGACCGGGACGCCCTGCCGGGGCCCACGGAGGCTCGGCCCACGGTAGTTGCCCACCGCCCTCGGCCCCCGGCCTTCCGGCATCGCCCAGCCCCCACTCGGACCTGCGGAGTCTTTCTTCGGTCTGTTGGGGGCGCCGGTGGCGCCCCACCCCCTTCGGCCCTGCCCCGGGCTTCCGCCTTCGCTCAGGCTCGTGGTCGTGACCCGGCCCGTCCGGGGAGGCATGGGTCGCAGCAGGTGCCCGCTGCCTTCGGCACCCGGGGGTTCGGCGTCGCCCCGCCCCCACTCGGACCTGCGGACTTGCGCTTCGGTCTGTTGGGGCCCCACTCCCTTCGGCCCTGGGCTCGTGGGGTCGTGGTCAGCCCGTCAGGGGAAGCTCGGGCCGCCGTACTGGCCCGCCATCCTCGCCCCGCGTACGGCCTCGCCCCGAGGTTCTCCATCTCGCTCCGGCTCGAAGGTGTCGTGGCCAGGTCGGTCCGGAGGGCCGTCCACGGACCCGCGGGGTCGGCAACGCTCTCCTTCCCGTGCCCGGCACCCCCTGAGCGGGGATGCTAAGCGCTCGCTCAGGTTCGGCGGTATGGTGGGGGTTCTGAACAGTGGAGAGGGGCGTGCGATGAGTACGGCGGAGGAGACGGCCGGCGGCGAGACGTCGGCGTGGGGCGAGGTCACGCCCGACGCGGCGCGGCGGCTGCTCGTCGCCGCGGTGGAGGCGTTCGCCGAGCGCGGCTACCACGCCACCACGACCCGGGACATCGCGGGCCGGGCCGGGATGAGCCCCGCCGCGCTCTACATCCACTACAAGACCAAGGAAGAGCTGCTGCACCGCATCAGCCGGATCGGTCACGCGAAGGCGCTGGAGATCCTCCAGGTCGCGGCCCGCGGCGAGGGCACCGCGACCGAGCGGCTCGCGAACGCGGTCAGCTCCTTCGTGCGGTGGCACGCCGGCGGCCGTACCACCGCCCGGGTCGTCCAGTACGAACTGGACTCCCTCGGCCCCGACGCCCGCGCCGAGATCCTCGACCTGCGCCGGCAGTGCGACGCCGTGGTGCGCGGGATCATCGAGGACGGCGTGGCCTCGGGTGAGTTCGACGTGCTCGACGTGAAGGGCACCACCCTCGCCGTCATGTCGCTCTGCATCGACGTGGCCCGCTGGTTCAACGTCGACGGCCCCTGGACGCCCGACGAGGTCGGCGCGCTCGACGCCGACCTCGTGCTGCGGATGGTGGGGGCGGCGAAGTAGCCGCTCAGAGGTAGTAGCGGGACACCGACTCCGCCACGCACACCGGCTTGTCCCCGCCCTCGCGCTCCACGCTGAAGGCGACGGTGACCTGCACACCGCCCGCCACGTCCTCGACGCCGGTGATCCGCGCGGTGGCGCGCAGACGGGAGCCCACGGGAACCGGCGCGGGGAAACGCACCTTGTTCGTCCCGTAGTTGACGCCCATCCGCACGCCCTCGACCTTGATGAGCTGCGGTCCGAACAGCGGCAGCAGGGACAGGGTGAGATAGCCGTGCGCGATGGTCGTGCCGAAGGGGCCCTGCGCGGCCTTCTCCGGGTCGACGTGGATCCACTGGTGGTCACCCGTGGCGTCCGCGAACAGGTCGATGCGCTTCTGGTCGACCTCCAGCCAGTCGGTGTACCCGAGCTGCTCGCCGACCGCCGCCTTCAGGTCGTCGGCGCCCGTGAAGATCCTCGGCTCTGCCATGTCCCGGCCTCCTCGCCACATGATGTCTAAGCGACTGCTTAGCATGGTCGGCCGGGAAGCCCCTGTCAACGGACCGCGAGGGTGACGGCATGGGTAGGCTTCGAGGGGTGCCCCAGATTCCCGAGAAGATCCACGAACTCACGGTCGGCCAGCTCGCCGCCCGCAGCGGCGCCGCCGTCTCCGCCCTGCACTTCTACGAGTCCAAGGGCCTGATCAGCAGCCGTCGCACGACGGGCAACCAACGCCGCTACTCCCGTGACGCGCTGCGCCGGGTCGCGTTCGTCCGGGCCGCCCAACGCGTCGGCATCCCCCTGGCCACCATCCGCGACGCCCTCTCCCAGCTCCCCGAGGAACGCACCCCCACCCGCGAGGACTGGGCCCGCCTCTCCGAGGCGTGGCGCTCCGAACTCGACGAGCGCATCAAGCAGTTGAACCGCCTACGCGACCACCTCACCGACTGCATCGGGTGCGGCTGCCTCTCCCTCGACACGTGCGTCCTGTCCAACCCCGACGACGTCTTCGGCGACCGGCTGACCGGTTCACGGCTGCTGGTGGAGCGGGGCGGCGGCGGGCAGAAGAACGACCGCCGCGACCAGGAACGCTGCCGCTGAGCCGTACGGCCGGGCGCGGCATCCGTTCCGCCCCGGCCGTGCAGGAACCCGCTGGTGCGTCCTGCCGGGGCCTGGTGGCGTCGCGCTCTTCGGCCGGCGGCGACTCCGTGCCCGGAGTCCTGACGGGATCGACTCCCATGAGCGCAACCGCCCTTGAGGCAGCCCTGGCGGACATCGACACCGTGTTCAACGGCTTCGCTAGTCCCGCCGAGACCGGGTGCGAGCGGTGCTTCCTCCCGGCGGAGACGGCGTATCTGCGCATGCCGTACACCCGGGTGCCCGCCGATCCGGTGCGCCGGTTCGTCTTCAAGGTCCCCGACCACTTCGAGGATCACGCCGCGGTGATGCGCCGCCTCCTGCCGCAGACCGCGCACGCCATGGCCGACGGCAGCATGGAAGGCATCGGTCGGGGGCGGCACGGCCTGAGCCGGGTCGACTGGCGGGCCTGGCCGGCCGAACAGGCGGTGGCCGTCGAGGCGTTCGTGCTCACATGGTGGGACGACACCCTCGGGACCCCTGAGCCGCCGTACCCCGTGCACGACGTGTTCGAGACCTGCGCCATGATCCTGGGAGACATGACCCCGCTCCTCGACCGCTTCCGGACGGGCCCCGTGGTCGCCGCGCTCCGGTCCTGGTTGGCCGCCCACGCCCCCGCCCGCCTGCGCGCCCGCGGCGAGTTCGGCCTGGCCGTCCGGGCCGAACTCCTCGCCCTGCCCTACGGCGACCGCTGGGCCCACCCGTACTGGACCAGCCCCTCGGCCACCAACTGAGCGTTGGACGAGGCCCGTCGGCCGTCCGGCAGGACCAGCATGTCCTCCAGGCCGACCCTCGTCGCGAGCCCCAGCCGGCCGGCCAGCCGCAGCACCGGCCAGGCGCCGGCGTCCTCGCCGTGCAGCAGCACGGGACGGCCGTGGGCCCCGCCGAGCTCGGCGAGCAGCGAGCGCGCGGTGGCCTCCGGCGCGTCGGTGTCCGTCACCTCCGCGAGGACGCGCAGCACCTTCGGCCCGAGCGGGGACTGCGCGAACTGCTCGGCCGCGGCCGTACCGGACCAGATGCCGGCCTCCACGCCGACGCCCAGGTCGATCAGCGCCGCGGCGAGCGACTCGGCCCCCGGCTCGTGCCAGTTCACCGAGGCGTGGTCGGGCAGCACGGTCCAGCTCCGGACGCGGGCGACCCGCTCCGCCGGGTCCTGTTCCGCCCAGGCGCCGGTCGTCACACCGACCGGGACCGACACCCGTGCGCGGATCGCCTCCAGCGTCGCCGCGACCACCCGCGGCGACAGACTGTCCCGCCCGCACGGTGTCTTGGGGTGGACATGGATGTCCGTGGCGCCCGCGGCCACGGCCTCGGCCGCCGACTCCGCCATCGCCAAGGGCGTGAGGGGCACCGCCGACCCGTCGGCGGCCCCGCGCGGACCGTTGAGACACACCTGCACCATTCCTCGATGGTGCCAGGCGGCACTGACATTCCGAGCCCGTTCAACAGGGGGTGCGGCATCCCCGGCGCACCCCCGGCGCGCCCACACGCTCTAGGCCGACATCAGCAACCGTCCGCGCCTGGCGTCCGCCAGGGCCTCGGGTGTGAGCACGGGCCGCGGCACCAGGATTCCGCAGTCCGCGCAGACCGGGCCGGTCGAGGGTTCGTGGTCCAGTTCGTACTTCCAGACAAGCCGCTCCCCGTCGCACACCGGGCACACCGCGCCCGGTTCGCGCTCCAGCGCGGAGATCAGCCTGCGCAACACCTCGGCCAGCGAGTCATCGGGGTGCACCCTGGGGTCGTCGCACCACGCGACTCCGAACCCGCCCCAGGTCAGCCGGTGCCAGTCGTCCACACTGCCCGGCCTGCGCAACCCGTCGTGCTTCTCCTTCTTGCGCCGCTCGGCGAACTCGACCTCGTAGGCCAGCCAGACCGAACGCGCCTCCTCC
The DNA here is from genome assembly GCF_001282115.1 of Streptomyces sp. NRRL B-24085. Lineage (GTDB taxonomy): Bacteria > Actinomycetota > Actinomycetes > Streptomycetales > Streptomycetaceae > Streptomyces. The sequence continues at coordinate 11,326 of NZ_LJBR01000214.1, forward strand.
AGTTCCTCCAGTGCGGCCACGAGCCGCGCTGGGTCCGGGGAGCGGTCCTCGGGACCGAATCCCGCCCGGGAGCACAAGTGGTCCCAGGTCGCCCTGTGCCCGTAAGGGGCGAACCGCTCAAGGCACTTGCGCAGCGAGTAGCGCCGAAGCGCCAGATCGCACCGCGGATCCCGCACCTGTCTCGCCAGACTCCGGAAACCGGCCATCGCCCTGCACCTCCGTCACACCTGCACCTGTACTTCGGTCACTTCGGCGTCGCCGCACGGACTTCGCACGGCGTTGCCGAATAGACGTATCGACAAGCGATTCGGCTCCATCCGATTTCCGATGCCCCCCATAAGCTCAAGAACCCCTGCCAAAACTTGACGCATGTTCATCTTCAATCCCGGGGATACCGGCGGTAACGTCCGGCCACACCCCCCGTCGGTTGGAGCTGCCATGCCACGGCGCACCTCACGCACCGCACTCGACAGACTGAGAACTCCCGGCAGACTCACCGGGTTCCTGAAGTCCGCATCCATATGCGTCCTGATTGCCGGTCTTTTGTCCCCGCTTGCCCAGACGGCCTCGGCCGCGGAGACGGCGGCGCCCAACGACTACTGCGGCGGCCAGTGTTCCGACATCCTGCCGCCCGGTCAGAACGGCAACGCGACCCTCGCGCAGATCCTCCTCAACCAGGCCTTCGGCACCCAGCCCGACCACGCCGAGGACCAGCTCGGCCCCTACGCCAACCTGGCCAAGGGGTACCCCACGCTCACCAGTTCCACCATCAACACCTTCTTCAACGACGCGTCGTTCGGGGTCCCGTCCGATCAGGTGGCCTCCACCCTGAGCCCGGCCGGCCGCACCGACGTGAAGATCGTCCGTGACAAGAAGACGGGCGTCCCGCACATCACCGGTACCACCCGGTACGGCACCGAGTTCGGCGCGGGCTATGCGGCCGCACAGGACCGGCTGTGGCTCATGGACGTCTTCCGGCACGTGGGCCGGGGACAGCTGACCGCCTTCGCGGGCGGCGCCCCCTCCAACCAGGGGCTGGAGCAGCAGTTCTGGCGCAACGCGCCCTACAGCGAGGCCGACCTCCAGGCGCAGATCGACAACGCGGTCGCGGCCAACGGAGCCCGCGGCCAGCAGGCACTCGCCGACGCCAACGCCTATCTCGCCGGCATCAACGCCTACATCGACGCCTCCGACAGCGGCCGTTACTTCCCCGGCGAGTACGTCCTGACCGGCCACAAGGACTCGATCACCAACGCCGGTACCATCGAGCACTTCAAGCTCACCGACCTGGTCGCGCTGGCCTCCGTCATCGGCGCCCTGTTCGGCTCAGGGGGCGGCGGCGAGGTCAACAACGCGATCTCCCTGATGGCCGCCCAGGAGCGGTACGGCGTGACGAAGGGCACCGAGGTCTGGGAGTCCTTCCGCGAGCGCAACGACCCCGAGGCCGTCCTCACCGTCCACAACGGCGAGAGCTTCCCGTACGCCGGCAAGCCCGCGAACCCCCAGGGCGAGGCGCTGCCCGACGCCGGTTCGGTGAGCACCGAGCCGCTGGTCCACGACCCCACGGGCACCGGCGCCGACCAGAGCGCGAGTGCCGCCTCCGCCACGGCCACCGCGAACGCCCTCACCTCCGCCAAGCGCGGCATGTCCAACGCCCTCGTGGTGAGCGGGAAGTACACGGCCAGCGGTCACCCGGTCGCCGTCTTCGGCCCCCAGACCGGCTACTTCGCCCCCCAGCTCCTCATGCTCCAGGAGATCCAGGGCCCGGGCCTGAGCGCCCGCGGCGCCTCCTTCGCCGGCCTGAGCATGTACGTCGAACTCGGCCGCGGACAGGACTACTCGTGGTCCGCCACGACCTCCGGCCAGGACATCATCGACACCTACGCCGTCGAACTGTGCCAGGACGACTACCACTACCTGTACCACGGCACCTGCACGGCCATGGAGAAGATCGAGCAGAGGAACTCCTGGACCCCGACCACGGCCGACGGCACCGCCGCGGGGTCGTACACGATGCGGGTCTGGCGCACGAAGTACGGCCCCGTCGACTACCGGGCGACCGTCGGCGGCAAGAAGGTCGCCTACACCACCCTGCGCTCCTCCTACATGCACGAGGCCGACTCGATCATCGGTTTCCAGATGCTCAACGACCCCGACTACGTCAAGAGCCCGCAGACCTTCCAGAGCGCGGTGCAGCACATCAACTACACCTTCAACTGGTTCTACGCCGACTCCACGCACACCGCGTACTACAACAGCGGGGACAACCCGGTGCGCGCGTCCGGCGTCGACGCCGAGTTCCCGGTGTGGGCGCAGTCGGCGTACGAGTGGCGGAACTGGAACCCGGCGACCAACACCGCCGACTACACCCCGCCCTCCGCGCACCCCAACTCCATCGACCAGGACTACTACATCTCCTGGAACAACAAGCAGGCCAAGGACTACACGACCGCGCCCTGGGGCGACGGCTCGGTGCACCGCGGCAACCTGCTGGAGGACCGGGTGAAGAAACTGGTCGCCGCGGGCGGGGTCACCAGGACCTCACTGGTGAAGGCCATGGCCGACGCGGCCCTCGCCGACCTGCGCGCGGAGGACGTCCTCCCGGACCTGCTCAAGGTGATCAACAGCTCGACGGTCACCGACTCCACGGCCGCGGCGGCGGTGAGCAAGCTCCAGACGTGGCTGACGGCCGGCGGCAAGCGCACCGAGACGTCGGCCGGTTCGAAGAAGTACGCCGACGCCGACGCGATCCGCATCCTGGACGCGTGGTGGCCGCTGCTGGCCAAGGGCATCTTCGAACCGGGCCTCGGCACCTCCCTGTACACCGCCATGCAGGCCAACCTGCCCGTCGACGAGTCCCCGTCGGCCGCGCACGGCCCCACCGGCGCCCACGCGGGCAGCTCCTTCCAGTACGGCTGGTGGAGCTACGTCGACAAGGACGTCCGCGCGGTGCTCGGCGAGAGCGTGCGGGGCCCGCTGGCGGACAAGTACTGCGGCGGCGGCAGCCTCGGCGCCTGCCGGGACATCCTCATCAGCACCCTGAAGACGGCGGCCGGCAAGACCGCGGCCCAGGTCTACCCCGGCGACGACGTGTGCTCGGCGGGCGACCAGTGGTGCGCCGACTCGATCGTGCAGCGCACCCTGGGCGGCATCAAGCACTACAACATCAGCTGGCAGAACCGTCCGACCTACCAGCAGGTGGTGGAGTTCACCTCGCACCGGTAGGAGCACCGGTGCCGGTACGGCGGTCGGCGGCGGGTCCGTGGACAACGGCCCCGCCGCCGGCACCGACGGCTCATCCGTACGCACGGCTCATCTGTAGAGGAGATAGTTCTTCCGCATCCGCCGGAAGGCGCTCAGCTCCTCCTGCCAGCCCGCCACGACCTCGTCGGTGCCCGCGCCGGCGTCGATCATCGTGCGGACCCGGCTGGACCCGGTGAGCTTGTCGATCCAGTTGTCCGCGCGCCAGGCGAACCCGGACCAGGTCTGCCTGGCGGTCACGAGCAGGGCGACACCGGTGCGGACGGGGTCGTACGCGGGCCGGTCGTGGACGTGGATCTGCACCCCGCCGATCGTCTTTCCCTGGAACTTGGAGAAGGTGGGCGCGAAGTAGGCCTCCCTGAAGTGCACGCCGGGCAGGCCGAGTTCGTTCGCGGCGGCGGCCCAGCGGCCGTCCAGGCCCTCCGCGCCGAGCAGTTCGAAGGGGCGGGTGGTGCCGCGGCCCTCCGAGAGGTTCGTCCCCTCGAAGAGACAGGTGCCGGAGTACACCAGCGCGGTGTCCGGGGTCGGCATGTTCGGGCTCGGCGGGACCCAGGGCAGGTCCCAGTCGTCGTAGAACTCCGAGCGCCGCCAGCCCGTCATCAGGACCGTGTCCAGGGGGACGGGCGTGGTGAGGAACTCGCCGTTGAAAAGGCGGGCCAGCTCCGCGACGGTCATGCCGTGCGCCTGGGAGACGGGCTGTCGGCCCACGAAGGACGCGAACTCCCGGTGCAGGACCGGGCCCAGGGCCGCGCGGCCGGTGACGGGGTTCGGGCGGTCCAGGACGACGAAGCGCTTGCCGGCGAGCTGGGCCGCCTCCATGCAGTCGTACAGGGTCCAGATGTAGGTGTAGAAGCGGGCGCCGACGTCCTGGATGTCGAAGACGACCGTGTCCACGGCGGAGGCGGTGAAGACGTCGGCGAGGGCCTGGCCGCTCTTCAGGTACGTGTCGTAGACGGGGAGGCCGGTCGCGGGGTCGTCGTAGCGGCCTTCGGAGCCGCCGGCCTGGGCGGTTCCGCGGAAGCCGTGTTCGGGGCCGAAGACGGCCCCCAGGTTCACTCTTTCGTCGGCGTGCATCACGTCGACGATGTGTTGGACGTTCCGGGTGACACCCGTGGGGTTGGTGACGATGCCGATGCGCCGGCCTCGGAGTTGTTCGTAGCCGGACGCGGCGAGGTTCTCGAAGCCGGTTCGTCTGCGACCGGGCCGGGCGGCGGAGGCCGGTGGCGTCGAGGTGACTGAAGCTGCTGCCGTTGTCGCTGCGAGGAGGGCTCGTCTGGATAGGCGCATGTTGTGCACGTTATGCGCTCCCGCGGGTTGTGGGGAGGGTGCGGGTCGTCCGTGGCTGGTCGCGCAGTTCCCCGCGCCCCTGAAGGCCGGACCAGTCACCCTTCCCTCCTACATACCGACCGGTTAGTCTGACCGGGCAGTCGAGCCGGAGTCGAAGGAGACCGATGGTGGAAGCCCTGCAAGGTGCCGGAGTGGTTGTGACCGGGGCGGGAGGTGGCATCGGGGCCGCGCTCGCGCGGCGGTTCGCTGCGGAGGGGGCCCGGGTCGTCGTCAACGATCTCGATGCCGGGCGGGCCAAGGCCGTCGCCGAGGAGGTCGGGGGCACAGCCGTCGCCGGGGACGCCTCCGCCGTGATCTCCGATGCCCGTGACGCCCTGGACGGCGTCGTCGACGTCTACTGCGCCAACGCCGGGGTCGCCTTCGGGGGCGGCAACGCCGACGAGGCGCTCGACGAGACCGGATGGGCCACGTCCTGGGACGTCAACGTCATGGCCCACGTCCGGGCCGCCCACGCGCTGCTTCCGGCGTGGCTGGAGCGGGGCAGCGGCCGGTTCGTGTCGACCGTCTCCGCCGCCGGGCTGCTGACCATGATCGGGGCGGCCCCCTACGCCGTCACCAAGCACGGGGCGTACGCCTTCGCCGAGTACCTGTCGCTGACGTACCGGCACCGCGGGATCAAGGTGCACGCGATCTGCCCGCAGGGCGTGCGCACCGACATGCTCGCGGCCACCGGGACCGCGGGCGACCTGGTGCTCAAGCCGACCGCCGTCGAGCCGGAGGACGTCGCAGAGGCGCTGTTCCGGGGGATCGAGGAGGACCGCTTCCTGATCCTGCCGCACCCCGAGGTCGCCGAGTACTACCAGGTGCGGGCCGCCGAGCCCGACCGCTGGCTGTCCGGCATGAACCACCTCCAGCGCAAGTGGGAAGAGGTCCGATGAGCGAGTCCCGGTACGCCGCCAAGCCCTGGCTCGCGCTGCTCAGCGAGGCCCAGCGCGCTCCGATCGCCCCCGACGACTCGCTGGTGCACGCCCTGCGCCGGGCCGTCGCCGAGGCACCGGAGCGGCCCTTCCTCGCCTACTTCGACGGGCGGCTCACCTACCGTGAGGCCGACGAGCTCAGCGACTCCGTCGCCGGGCACCTCGCCGCCCGCGGGCTGGAGCGCGGGGACCGGGTGGCGATCCTGCTCCAGAACTCGCCGTTGTTCGTGCTCGCGCTGCTCGGCGCCTGGAAGGCGGGCGCCGTCGTCGTGCCCGTCAACCCCATGTACAAGTCGGGGGAGGTCGGCCATGTGCTGCGGGACGGCGAGGTGGCCGCGCTGATCTGCTCCGACCGGGCCTGGGAGTCGTACCTGCGCGAGACGGCGGCCGGCTCGCCGGTGCGGATCGTGCTCACCGGGTGCGAGCTGGACTTCCAGACCCGCGGCGACGCGCGCGTGCTCGCCTTCGAGCGGCTGCCGCAGGCCGGGGACGCCGACGACCTGGCCGCGGTCGCGCGGGCCGGCCACAAGGCGCCCGAGGGACGGGACGTCACGCCCTCGGACATCGCGCTGATCAGCTACACCTCCGGCACCAGCGGCACCCCCAAGGGCGCCACCAACACCCACGGCAACATCATGTACAACGCCGAGCGGCAGCGGACCGGGCTCGGGCTGCCCGAGGGGCCCGTGTACTACGCCCTGGCCCCGCTGTTCCACATCACCGGCATGGTCTGCCAGCTCGGGGCGTGCCTGAACAGCGTGGGCACGCTCGTGCTGACGTACCGCTTCGAGGCGGGCGTGGTCCTGGAGGCCTTCGCCGAGCACCGGCCTCACTACACGGTCGGCCCCTCGACCGCCTTCATGGCCCTGGCCGCCCACCCGGACGTCACGCCCGAGCACTTCTCGTCCTTCGTCAACATCTCCTCGGGCGGGGCCCCGCTGCCGCCCGCCCTGGTGGAGAAGTTCCGGGCCGGTTTCGGCCCGTACATCCGCAACGGCTACGGGCTGACCGAGTGCTCCGCGCCCTGCGCGTCCGTGCCGCCGGAGCGGGAGGCGCCCGTCGACCCGGTGTCCGGGACGCTCGCGGTCGGGGTGCCGGGGCCCGACACGGTCGTACGGATCGTCGACGAAGCCGGCGCCGAGGTCCCGTTCGGAGAGCAGGGCGAGATCGTCGTGCGCGGGCCGCAGGTCGTGCCCGGGTACTGGCGGCGGCCGGAGGCGACCGCCGAGACCTTCCCGGACGGCGAGCTGCGGACCGGTGACATCGGTTTCATGGACTCCGAGGGCTGGCTGTACGTCGTCGACCGCAAGAAGGACATGATCAACGCATCCGGCTTCAAGGTGTGGCCGCGCGAGGTCGAGGACGTGCTGTACACGCACCCGGCGGTGCGGGAGGCGGCTGTGGTCGGGGTGCCGGACGGGTACCGCGGGGAGACCGTCAAGGCGTACATCAGCCTCCGTCCGGGTGTCGAAACCGACCCCGATGCGCTCGCCGCGTACTGCAAGGAGAGACTGGCGGCCTACAAATACCCGCGACAGGTGGAGATCCTGCCCGAGTTGCCGAAGACGGCCAGTGGCAAGATCCTCCGTCGGGAACTCCGTTCCCGACCGCACGACGGCGAATGACCTTACGGAAGGCAGGTGGCGGCACAGTGCCCAGGACGACGGACGGAGACGGTACGCCCGTCCCGCAGCGGCTGCTGGCCGCCGCCACCCGGCTCTTCGCCGAGCAGGGCTACGACCGCACCTCCGTGCAGGAGATCGTCGAGGCGGCCGGCGTCACCAAGGGGGCGCTGTACCACTACTTCGGCTCCAAGGACGACCTCCTGCACGAGGTGTACGCGCGCGTGCTGCGCGTCCAGCAGGAACGCCTGGACGCGCTCGCGGGCGCCGACGAGCCGATCGAGAAGCGGCTGCGGGCCGCCGCCGCGGACGTCGTGGTCACCACGATCGAGAACCTCGACGACGCGTCGATCTTCTTCCGCTCGATGCACCACCTGAGCCCGGAGAAGAACAAGCAGGTCCGGGCCGAGCGGCGGAAGTACCACGAGCGCTTCCGCGCGCTCATCGAGGAGGGCCAGGAAGCGGGCGTCTTCTCGAAGGCGACCCCGGCCGACCTCGTCGTGGACTACCACTTCGGCTCGGTCCACCACCTGTCGACCTGGTACCGCCCCGATGGCCCGATGGGACCGCAGGAGGTCGCCGACCACCTGGCCGACCTCCTCCTGCGGTCCCTGCGGCCGTAGAGCGGCTTCCGGGCCTGCTAGAGGTACTTCTTCAGCTCCCGGCGCGCGAGCGAGCGCTGGTGCACCTCGTCCGGGCCGTCCGCGATCATCAGGGTGCGGGCGCCGGCGTACAGCTCGGCCAGCGGGAAGTCCTGGCTGACCCCGCCCGCGCCGTGGAGCTGGATCGCCCGGTCGATGATGTCGACGACCGCGCGGGGCGTCGCGATCTTGATGGACTGGATCTCGGTGTGCGCGCCCTTGTTGCCGACCGTGTCCATCAGCCAGGCCGTCTTCAGGACCAGCAGACGCAGCTGCTCCACGGTCACGCGCGCGTCGGCGATCCAGTTGTGGACCACGCCCTGCTGGGCCAGTGCCTTGCCGAAGGCCGTGCGGGAGACCGCCCGCCGGCACATCAGCTCGATCGCCCGCTCGGCCATGCCGATCAGCCGCATGCAGTGGTGGATCCGGCCCGGACCGAGGCGGGCCTGGGCGATGGCGAACCCGCCGCCCTCCTCACCGATCAGGTTCGCGGCCGGCACGCGCGCGTGGTCGAAGATCACCTCGGCATGGCCGCCGTGGTAGTGGTCCTCGTAGCCGAAGACCTGCATCGCGCGCTTCACCGTGACGCCCGGGGTGTCGCGGGGGACCAGGATCATGGACTGCTGGCGGCGGATGTCCTCGCCGTCCGGGTCGGTCTTGCCCATCACGATGAAGATCTTGCAGTCCGGGTTCATCGCCCCGGAGATGTACCACTTGCGGCCGGTGACGACGTACTCGTCGCCGTCCCGTTCGATGTGCGTGGTGATGTTCGTGGCGTCGGAGGACGCGACCTCCGGCTCGGTCATGGCGAACGCCGAGCGGATCTCACCGGCCAGCAGCGGCTCCAGCCACTGCTTCTTCTGCTGCTCGTCGCCGAACTGGGAGAGCACCTCCATGTTGCCGGTGTCCGGCGCCGCGCAGTTCAGCGCGGTCGGCGCCAGCTGCGGGGAACGCCCGGTGATCTCGGCGAGCGGCGCGTACTGGAGATTGGTCAGCCCGGCGCCGTGCTCGGAGTCGGGCAGGAAGAGGTTCCACAGGCCCTGCCTGCGCGCCTCCGCCTTCAGCTCCTCCACCACGGCCGGCGTGTCCCACGGCGAGGCCAGCTGCGCCCGCTGCTCCTCCGCGACGGCCTCGGCGGGGTAGACGTGCTCGTCCATGAAGGCGAGCAGCTTGGCGCGCAGCTCCTCGGTGCGCGCGTCGAACGCGAAGTCCATGCGGATCAGCCTTCCTGGATGCCGTCGCGAAGAGTGGTGAGACCGTGCTGGATGAAGACCGGGACGAGGTCGCCGATGCGGTCGAAACCGCGGCCGACCGTCTGGCCCTTGGTGTAGCGGTAGTGGATGCCCTCCAGGATCACGGCGAGCTTGAACCAGGCGAACGCCGTGTACCAGGACACCTCCGAGACGTCCCGGCCCGAACGCTCGGCGTACCGCGCCACCAGTTCGGCCGGGTCCGGGTGGCCCGGGGCCTCGGCGGTCGTGGAGACCGGGGAGTCGGGCATGCCCAGCGGCAGGCTGTACATCACCAGCAGCCCGAGGTCGGTGAGCGGGTCGCCGAGGGTGGACATCTCCCAGTCGAGGATCGCCTTGATGCGGTCGTCGTCGCCCATCAGGACGTTGTCGAGCCGGTAGTCGCCGTGCACGACCGTGGCCGTCGGGGACCGGGGGAGGCGCCGGCCGAGCGTCGCGTGCAGCTCGTCGATGCCGGCGAGGTCGCGGTTGCGGGAGGCGTCGAGCTGCTTGCCCCAGCGGCGCAGCTGACGGTCCAGGAAGCCCTCAGGGCGCCCGAAGTCGGCGAGTCCGACCGCCGCCGGGTCCACCGCGTGCAGCTCGACGAGGGTGTCGACGAGGGACAGCACGGCGTCGCGGGTGCGCTCGGGGCCGAGCGGGGCGAGCTGGTCGGCGGTGCGGTACGGGGTGCCCTCGACGAACTCCATGACGTAGAACGGCGATCCGGGCGCGGCCTCGTTCGCGGGGTCCTCGCACAGCAGGACCGGGTTCGGGACCGGTACGTCCGTGGGGTGCAGGGCGCTGATGACCCGGTGCTCGCGCTTCATGTCGTGCGCGGTGGCCAGGACGTGGCCGAGCGGGGGCCGCCGTACGACCCACTTCGTGGCGCCGTCCGACACCGCGTACGTGAGGTTCGACCGTCCGCCCTCGATCAGCCGGCCGGTCAGGGGGCCCTGCACCAGGCCGGGCCGCTCACGGTCGAGCAGGCCGCGCAGCCGGTCGAGGTCGAGGCCTGGCGGATGGTCGGGGCTCATCAGGGCTCCTTACGCGCGCGGGAACGGGTACCGACCATCATGCCGACTGGTCGGTATGTCGTCCAGGGGGAACGGTGAACGTGATCCGGCCCACGATAGGCCGACGGCTCCCCACGTGGTGCGGCGGGGAGCCGTCGGCAGGTCGCGATCAGGTCAGTGGTCGTCCCAGTGGCCCTCGTGGGCGGCGTGCCGGTGGCCGTCGTGGAGGTAGTCGACGTGATCGCCGTGCAGCACGCTCTCGTGACCGCAGTCCTGGCCGTGCCGGTGGTCGTGCCCCTCGTGCGAGACGTGCCCGCCGGGCTCGCACTCGTCCCAGTGACCCTCGTGCTCGCGGTGCAGGTGTCCGTCGTGCGCGTAGTCGACGTGGTCCTCGTGCCGCACCTCGGTGTGCCCGCAGCCCGAGCCGTGCGTGTGCGCGTGAGAGGCGTGTTCGTGGTGGAGGGTGGTCATGGTGCTCACCTTCGAAGCGAGGGGTGATGACGTCGCACAGGCTGCCACGCGAAGGGTGCGCGTCCGGACATTCCGACCTGCGTGGCGCACGAGTACCCCGGAGGGTCGAGGGCGGTCGCGGTGGCGGGGTCGGGCTGGGCACGGCTG
>NZ_LJBR01000215.1 GCF_001282115.1 Streptomyces sp. NRRL B-24085
CCGCCACGGGCAGCGCGCCGTACTGATCCCCGGCGTCCTGGTGCACACCCTGGCGGGCCTGTCCCTGACGGGACTCGCCCTCGCGCACGCGCCCCTGTGGGCCCTGTTCGCCGCGGCCGTGCCCACCGGTGCCTCGGTGCCGCAGATCGGACCCATGGTGCGCGCCCGCTGGGGCGTCAAGCTCCAGGACTCCCCCCTGATGACCACGGCGGCCGCCTTCGAGTCCGTCACGGACGAGCTGACCTTCGTCTTCGGCCCGCTGCTGGCCACCGCCCTGTGCACCGCCGTCCACCCCGCGGCCGGCCTGCTGACCGAGGCGTCACTGACGCTGCTGGGCGGCCTGCTGTTCGCCGCGCAGAAGAGCACCCAGCCCACCGTCACCGCGACCGCCGGGCACGCACGCGTGGCGCACACCTCGGCGCTGCGGGTCCCCGGGGTGCGGGTCCTGATCGTGACCTTCCTCGGCATCGGTTCCGTCTTCGGCGGCATGCAGGTCTCGCTGGCCGCGTTCAGCGAGTCGATCGGCGAGCCCGGCCTGAACGGCGTCCTGTACGGCGTCTTCGCCGCGGGCAACATGCTCTCCGGCCTGGTCTGCGGAGCCATCGCGTGGAAGGTGGCCCCGCAGCGGCGCCTCCTCGTCGGCTACGGAGCTCTCGCGCTGACGGCCTCCGGCCTGTGGGCCGCGCACTCGGTACTCGTCCTGGCCGGCCTCGGCCTCCTGGTCGGCATGTGCATCGCGCCCGCGCTGATCACCGGCTACACCCTGGTCGAGAACCTGGTCCCGGCCGGCGCCCGCACCGAGGCCTTCACCTGGCTGACCGGAGCGGTGGCGCTCGGCCAGGCGGCCGCCGTCACGATCGCCGGACAACTGGAGGACCGCTTCTGGAGCGGCGCCGGGTTCCTGGTGCCGATGGGCGGCACCCTGCTGGCCCTGGCGACCCTGGTAGCCCTGCGTTCACGCCTCGCGGCACGGCCCGGCGGCCGGACGGTCGCACGTGGCATGGGTCACCGAGTGCCGGTGGCAGTGGACTGATCCCCGGGAATACGTCACTATGGACCTTCGTTAGCACTCATTGAGTGAGAGTGCCAGGAGGAAGACAGTGCCCACCTACCAGTACCAGTGCACCGAGTGCGGCGAGGGCCTCGAGGCGGTGCAGAAGTTCACCGACGACGCTCTGACCGTGTGCCCCAACTGCCAGGGCCGCCTCAAGAAGGTGTTCTCCGCGGTCGGCATCGTCTTCAAGGGCTCCGGTTTCTACCGCAACGACAGCCGCGGCTCCTCGTCGAGCAGCTCGCCGGCGTCGTCGAAGCCGTCGACGTCCACCTCGTCGTCGTCCGAGTCGAAGTCGTCCTCCTCGGACGCGAAGTCGTCGAGCTCGGGCACCTCGTCCAGCAGCAGCTCCGCCGCATAGGTCTCACTTCCGGGACCCTGCCGTCACAGGACGGCAGGGTCTTCGGCGTTTCCCGAGCCCGGCGGCCGCGGGTTTCCGGGGCCGGATACTGTGCTGGTCATGGCGAACGCAGAGATCGGCGTAATCGGCGGCTCGGGCTTCTACTCGTTCCTCGAGGACGTGACCGAGGTCCAGGTGGACACCCCCTACGGTCCGCCCAGCGACTCCCTCTTCCTCGGCGAGGTCGCCGGCCGGCGGGTGGCGTTCCTGCCCCGGCACGGGCGCGGCCACCATCTGCCGCCCCACCGGATCAACTACCGCGCCAATCTGTGGGCGCTCAGGTCGGTGGGCGCACGGCAGGTCCTCGGGCCCTGTGCGGTCGGCGGGCTGCGGCCCGAGTACGGCCCGGGCACGCTGCTCGTGCCGGACCAGCTGGTCGACCGCACGAAGTCCCGGGCGGGGACGTACTTCGACGGGCTGCCGCTGCCGGACGGCGCCGTGCCGAACGTGGTGCACGTGTCGCTGGCCGACCCCTACTGCCCCGTCGGGCGGGCGGCCGCGCTGAAGGCGGCCCGCGGGCGGGACTGGGAGGCCGTGGACGGCGGCACGCTGGTCGTGGTCGAGGGGCCCCGGTTCTCGACCCGCGCCGAGTCGCTGTGGCACCAGGCGCAGGGCTGGTCGGTGGTGGGCATGACCGGCCACCCCGAGGCGTCCCTCGCCCGTGAACTGGAGCTCTGCTACACCTCGTTGACCCTGGTCACCGACCTCGACGCGGGCGCCGAGACCGGTGAGGGCGTCTCGCACGACGAGGTGCTGCGGGTGTTCGCGGCGAACGTGGACCGGCTGCGGGGCGTGCTGTTCGACGCGGTGGCGGCGCTGCCCGCCAACGGGGAGCGGGACTGCCTGTGCGCGAACGCGCTGGGCGGGATGAACCCGGGGTTCGAACTGCCCTGACGGGGGCGGAAGTTCTCGTTCGGGTGACGGAGTTCTCCACAACCGGGCGGTGGTCCACCGGCCTCGGCGGGATCCGGCGCGAAGCCTCATCGTGGCAGCGCAAGCCGATGTCCCGTCGCTGGTGGTGGTCCTCATGTCCTTCGCTCCGTCCTCCTCTCCCTTCAGTCCGTCCTCCTCTCCTTTCGCTCCGTCCTTCTCTTCCACTGTTCCGTCCTCGTCTCCCTTCGCTCCGTCCTCCTCTCCCCTCGTTCCGGGTCCGCCCGGCACGGACGCTCCCCCGTACTTCGCACCGGTGCGGGTGCGCGGCGGACAGCACCGGCTACGGCGCTTCGTACGGCACCGGAGGGGTGCCGTGGCCCTCGGCCTGGCCGTCACCGCGGCCGCGGTGGTGGCGGCGGGCCCGCGGGGGGACCACGTGGCGCGGGACGAGGAGGG
>NZ_LJBR01000216.1 GCF_001282115.1 Streptomyces sp. NRRL B-24085
GTCTCCGGGGCCGCGGTGGTGCTCTCGGGGGCCGTCGGGGTGCTCTCGCCGGCCGGCGTGCTCTCGGCCGCGGTCGGCGTGGGGGACTCGTCCGCGAAGGCGCTGGGCGCGGCGAACAGAGCCAGCGGCGCTATCGCGGCGGTCGCGGCCGCGGCGGCCAGTGCACGACGAAGCTTCATGAAGACCTCGGAAGTCAGGTGTGCCGCACTCGCGCGGCACGCGTCTAGGAGAGGCCTCCGCGTGTGGGGCGCGGGTGGGGCCCGTGATTCGTGAGGTTTGATCCACGACAGGTGTGAATGGTTGTGCGGGCATTCACAGAAAACTTATGTGGGCTGAGTCACACCTCCAGGTGGGCCTTGTGAACGGGCTTTCCCAGGCCCTAGAACTGACCGACGTGTCAGAAGACCCCAAGATCCCCGACGACGTCTGGGAACAGTTCACCCGTGACACCGAGCGGGACATCCGAGACTCAGCCCCCAAGGAGCCCTCCGCGCGGGCCCGCGAGGTGACGGAGCGGCTGCGGCGCCAGGAGGCGCGCGGCGAACTCCCGGAGGGGTGGCGCACCGGCCCCGCCTGGCAGGAGAGGAAGAGCCGCCGGGGCCTGTGGGGCGTGCTCGGCATCGCCGTCGCGGTCGCGGTGGCCGTCGTGGCGGTGAAGCCCTCGCTGGTGCCGGGCGACCCCTTCGGCCGGAAGACCTCCTCCGAGGCCGCGGCCGCCCCGCTGCCCCAGGAGACGGCGGCGCCGACCGCCGCTCCCTCCGCCGAGGCCGCCGCGATCCCCACCCTGGACGACCCGTTCGCCGGATCGCCCGCCAAGCGCTGGGCCGACGGTGCCGCCGGGATCGCCGTACCGGAGGCGAAGGCCGTCGGCGGCCGGTCCGCGGCGGACGTCGAACGGGTCCTGGAGCTCACCAGGAAGCTCCTCGTCGAGTCCAACCTCGACCCGGCGACCCTGCGCGGCGAACGGCCGAAGGCGGCGCTCGACCTGCTGGACCCGTTGCAGAAGGACGTGCGCGGACTCCTGGAGACCGGCCTGCGCAAGCCCGACGACAAGCACGACCCGCTGTGGATGTTCAGCCGCTTCGACCCCGGGGAGGTGCGGCTGGTCGGCGACGTCGTGAAGACCCGCGGCCGCATGACCTTCAAGGCGGGCGACCACGCCTCCGTGGCCGTGCACGCCGACTACACCTTCGTCTACCCGGTCGTGCAGACCAACGGCTCCACCGAGGTCACCCGCACCATCATCCGCCGGATCCTCGACGTGGAGATCCCCGACCCGGCGAAGTACCAGGTCACCCCGGGCAAGCTCACCGTCGTGAACTGGGACCAGGACATCAACAACTCGGCCTGCGACGTCTACGACGGCTATCTGCACCCGTCGTTCAGCTCGTCCGGAACCACCGGGCCGGACCCCACCGGGCCGACCACCGACCCGTACGACCGCAGCAAGCCCCTCGACCCCGGCCGTGCCGAGGGCTGCGGAACGGTCTCCCGCGTCTGAACCCCGCACCGGGCATGCGAAGGGCCCCGCGGGACGGAGCCGCGGGGCCCTTCTTCCGTCAGCACCGACGTCAGGGCAGCGCCGGTGCCTGGGAGCGGCGCCGGGGGGGTTGCGCCGCTTGCTCTCCGTGACCGTGCCACCAGGGCGCAGGGCTGGTCCGGACCTCTGGCAGTGCGGTGACAGGACGAATGCTGTTGTCTGCGGAGGGACTTGGGGGCTTTCCAGGCATCGTGCTGGATGGGCGCGGCCTCCGCAACCGTTTGACCCAGCCTTGTGCCGGTATTCGCCCCGCCGGCCGGCCCCGGGCGTCCCCGGAGCCGGCCGTTCTCTTGGGTGACCGGGCTGCTGTCCCCTGCCGTCCGGTCACTTCCTGGAGCGAGGTCCCACGGCGCACGGCGTGATCCGTACGCCTCATCGCTCCAGCGAGCCACGCGTGGTTCTGTCGGGCCCGCCCCTGGCTGGCACGGACACCACCACCAACGAGGCGGGCGGCCCGGCGGTCACGCGCCGTACGGGTGAGGCGGGGCCCGAACTCAGATGCGACCGCGGCACAGTTCGAGCAGCGTCATGGCGAGGGAGGTGCCGGGCCGGCCGAGCGCCTCGCGGTAGCGGCCGAGGACCTCCATCTCGCGGGCGAGGTGGACCCGGCGGCCGCCGGAGGCGATGCGGGTCTGCTGGACGACGGACGAGACGGCCGTCCGTTCCTGGATCAGCCCGATGATCCGGTCGTCGAGCGCGTCGATGCGCTCACGGGCGTCCGCGATGATCGCTTCGGGTGTGGTGGTCACGTGGGGCTCCTTGGTGGGGTGGGGTGCCCCGGAGCGGCAAGGTCCGGAAAACACCAGGCGCCCCGGACCTTGTCGGCCCGGGGCGCCTGGGGAAGTCGCTTGTCAGTGGCTCAAGCGGCACGACCATGGCAGCCGGCGGGCCGGGTGCCATAGGTGAAGCGGAAGGTCGTCTGCGTGAGCATGGCAGCAGTATGCCGGGCCCGGTGGGAGCGTCCAACCCGGTTCGCATCCTGAGACGGGGGCTGGGCCCCGAGGCGGCCCCGTGACTCCCGGTAGACTCGGTACCACACACCTCGCTCACCGCCGGAAGGCAACCCGTGTCATCAGCGAACCCCGCCGCCGCCCCCGACACCGTCCTGGTCGTCGACTTCGGTGCGCAGTACGCCCAGCTCATCGCCCGTCGCGTCCGCGAGGCCCGGGTCTACAGCGAGATCGTGCCGAGCACCATGCCGGTCGCGGAGATGCTCGCCAAGAACCCGGCGGCGATCATCCTCTCCGGCGGCCCCTCGTCGGTGTACGCGGAGGGCGCCCCGCGCCTGGACCGCGAGCTGTTCGAGTCCGGCGTCCCGGTCTTCGGCATGTGCTACGGCTTCCAGCTCATGGCCACCACCCTCGGCGGCACCGTCGACAACACCGGCGCCCGCGAGTACGGCCGTACGCCCCTGCATGTCTCGAAGTCCGGCTCGACCCTGTTCGAGGGAACCCCGGACGAGCAGTCGGTGTGGATGTCCCACGGCGACGCCTGCTCCGCCGCCCCCGAGGGCTTCACCGTGACCGCGTCCACGGACGTCGTCCCGGTCGCCGCGTTCGAGAACGACGAGAAGAAGCTCTACGGCGTCCAGTACCACCCCGAGGTCATGCACTCCACGCACGGCCAGCAGGTCCTGGAGCACTTCCTGTACCGGGGCGCCGGCCTGAAGCCGGACTGGACCACCGGCAACGTGATCGAGGAGCAGGTCGCCGAGATCCGCTCGCGCGTGGGTGACAAGCGCGCGATCTGCGGGCTCTCCGGCGGCGTTGACTCCGCGGTGGCCGCGGCCCTCGTCGCGCGCGCCATCGGCGACCAGCTGACCTGCGTGTACGTCGACCACGGCCTGATGCGCAAGGGCGAGACCGAGCAGGTCGAGAAGGACTTCGTGGCCGCGACCGGCGTCAAGCTGGTCGTCGTCGACGCGGAGGAGCGCTTCCTGACCGCGCTCAAGGGGGTCTCCGACCCCGAGGAGAAGCGGAAGATCATCGGCCGGGAGTTCATCCGGGTCTTCGAGCAGGCGCAGGCCGAGATCATCGCGGACGAGGGCCCGGCGGTGGAGTTCCTCGTCCAGGGCACGCTCTACCCGGACGTGGTCGAGTCCGGCGGCGGCACCGGCACCGCCAACATCAAGTCCCACCACAACGTCGGCGGCCTCCCCGAGGACCTCGAGTTCCAGCTGATCGAGCCGCTGCGCAAGCTGTTCAAGGACGAGGTCCGCATGGTCGGCCAGGAGCTCGGGCTCCCGGACGAGATCGTCCAGCGCCAGCCGTTCCCCGGTCCCGGCCTCGGCATCCGGATCGTCGGCGAGGTCACCAAGGAGCGCCTGGACCTGCTGCGCGACGCCGACGCCATCGCCCGCGAGGAGCTCACGGCGGCCGGTCTCGACCGCGACATCTGGCAGTGCCCGGTGGTCCTGCTCGCGGACGTCCGCTCCGTCGGCGTCCAGGGCGACGGCCGCACCTACGGCCACCCGATCGTCCTGCGCCCGGTGTCCAGCGAGGACGCCATGACGGCCGACTGGTCGCGACTGCCGTACGACGTCCTCGCGAAGATCTCGACGCGGATCACCAACGAGGTGGCCGACGTCAACCGGGTGGTGCTCGACGTGACGTCGAAGCCGCCGGGCACGATCGAGTGGGAGTAGGCCCTAGGCGCGCCTGAGGGTGCGCAGGGGCTCGCCGGGCTTCCAGATCTGGAGGACCAGGTACTTCTCGTCCTCGACGGAGGTCCGCACGACCTCCGTCAGCTCGGTGCGGAAGAGGTGGAACGGCTCCGGCGGTTCCACCTCTGTCACATACGCCCCCTTGATGCCGGGGTCCTCGACCTCGACGGCCCGTCCGGTGATCCGGACGTCGCCGCCGCCCAGGGACTGCCCCTCCCCGGGGTTCGCCTGGAGCGCGAACCGCGGGTCCCGCCGCAGGTCGAGCGCTTTGAGCGAGCCCGGCATCATGCCGAGCCAGAGTTCGCCGCGCAGGAAGCGGACCTCCAGGCCGGTGGTGCGGGGGGAGCCGTCCTTGCGGAGCGTGGCGAGGACATGGTGGGTGAACGCACCGAAGCGGGTCTCGACGGTCTTTGCCAGATCGGGTTCCGCGGAGCTGAAAGCTGCCCAGTTCATGCCGGCCAGTCTTCCGCCGATACCCGACATCTGCTGTCCGGTATCCGCTGTGTGCACCATCTTTACGAACCAGCCCTGTTCTCCCGCGCTGACCGACGGTAACTTCCGCCCCGTAAAGCAACCCAGTGCTGGAGGAGCACATGCACGGGACGCCCCTCGGGCCCACTCCGCCGATGCCGGTGCCCACCGAGAAGCTGCACTTCGCGATGCCGCCGATGCACGACTCCGTCGAGGAGGAACGCCGGCACCGCAAGGAGCGGCTCGCCGGCGCGCTGCGGATCTTCGGCCGGCTCGGCTTCGAGGACGGGGTGTCCGGGCACATAACCGCCCGCGACCCGGAGTTCACCGACTGCTTCTGGGTCAACCCCTTCGGCATGCCGTTCCCGCACGTCACCGTCAGCGACCTCGTGCTCGCCAACTCCGACGGCCAGGTGCTCGACGGCCGCTACCACGTCAACCAGGCGGCCTTCACCGTCCACTCCCAGGTGCACGCCGCCCGCCCCGACGTCGTCGCCGTCGCCCACTGCCACTCCGTGCACGGGCGGGCCCTGTCCGCCCTCGGTGAGCTCCTCGACCCGATCACCCAGGAGAGCTGCGCCTTCTACGAGGACCACGCCCTCTACGAGGCCTACACCGGGGTCGCCGTCGACGCCGAGGAGGGCCGCCGGATCGCCGCCGCGCTCGGGTCCCGGAAGGCGCTGGTGCTGCGCAACCACGGACTGCTGACCGTCGGGGACTCGGTGGACGCGGCGGCCTGGTGGTTCCTGTCGATGGAACGCTCCAGCCAGGTGCAACTGCTGGCCCGCGCGGCGGGACGGCCCGTGCTCATCGACCACCGGGCGGCGGTGGCGACCCGGGAACAGCTCGGCGGGGACCTGGTGGCGTGGATCAACTACCAGCCGCTGTGGCAGGACATCACCCGCAGCGAGCCGGACCTGCTGACCTAGGAACCCGGCATGCACTAGAAGCCCCGCAGCACCGCGGCCTTCGTCATCGCGAACTCCTCGTCCGTGAGCACCCCTTCGCGGTGCAGCTCACCCAGCTCCCGCAGCCTGCGCAGCAGTACGTCGTGATGGTCGGCCGGCGCGGGAACGGCGGACGCGGCGAGCCGCGGCCGGTGGCCGCCTCCGTCGCCGTACGCGATGTCCCCGCGGGTGGACGGGTGCGGCAGCCGGGCCGTGACCGCCGTCGCGACGAGCGCCGTGAGCAGGTCGCGGCGGGTGCTGCCCCACAGGTCGAGGGCGTACGGGTCCTTCTCCGGCGGCAGTTTCGAGAAGGAGGTCCCGCGGGTCACGAACCGCATGAAGCCGTCCTCGTAACCGGAGTTGGGCAACCACTCGACCTGGACGAGGTCACCCACGTCGATGATCCGCGGGCCCGTCGCCCGCTTGACGCGGTCGGAGGTCTCGGCCCAGTCGATGCGTACCTGGGTGCCGTCGAAGGAGACCGTGCCGTCGGAGGAGCGCACCGACACCGGGACCGGCGGGCCGGGCAGCAGATAGGTCTTCGTCGGCTCCTTCGGGATCTGGTCGAGGAGCAGGGCGCGGCGGATCTCCTCGGCCACGTACTCGGCGACCCCGGCGCGGTCCACGTCCACGATCAGCCGGTACGGATCGGCCGGGTCCGGCAGGCGTCCGCCGGTCGCGTGCAGCAGCGGGTCCGCGCCCTCCCGCAGCCGCATCCGCAGCCGGCCGCGCTTGCGTTCCGGCTCGAACGCCACGCCCGCGATGGCGTCCAGGGGCACCGCGACCTCGCCGTACGTCTGCCGGAACAGCGGCACGGAGCGGTGGAGTCCCGGCGTGATGCGGACCGTTGTGCCGTCGAAGGCCCAGGTCCCGTCACGCTGGATGATCTCGGCCATACGGAAATTCTCGCAGCCGGGTCAACACGGCGGGCCCCGCTTCACCCGCGCTGACCACACCTGCCGGACGGGAGGGGTGTGCTGTAGGGCACAATTCGCTGTCGACACGGGGGAGTTGTTCGGGGTTCGGCAGCGGGTTGTGCGGTCGGTCGGCCGTGAGGTCATGTGGGGCCGAAGGGCCAGGAGTCGTGGGAAGGCGGGCGTCGGGCGTGGCGGTGCAGGAAGCGAGACAGAGCGCGGCCGGGGGTGTGCCCACCGGTGCGCACGAGGGTGGCTGCACCTGTGGGGACTGCCCGCACGGGGCGCGGGCCGGACACCGGCGGGCGGTGGCCGAGTTCCTCCTGAAGCGGGACGAGTTCGCCGCCGGCCAGGGTCTGCCCGCGGCCGTGGCGCACTCCGCGTCAGCCTCCCGGCAGTGGGTCTCGGAGGAACTGACCCAGTCCGCCGAGGCCGTCGCCGAGCGGGGCCGGGCCGAGGGCGCCGCCTGGCTCGCGCGGCTGTGGCGTCGTACCGCGTACGCCGTATGGGCCGCCGTCGTGGTGCTGCTCCTCGTCCAGGCGCTGACGGCCATCGGGGCCGGCTGGACCGCGGCGCGTACGGCGGGGCTGGTCGCGGCGCTCGTGGTCGCGGGTGCGCTGACCGCCGCGTCCTGGTTCCACCGGGCCCGCGGCGGAGTGCTCGCACCGGTCATCGGCGAGGACAACCGGCTGTCCACCTCGCGGGCCGTCGCCGTGGCGTGGGTGCTGTTCGTCGCCTACGCGGTGCTGGTGCTGGTGGGCCGGCTGGCCGCGGCCTCCGACAGCGCCGAGCGGGACGCGCTGATCTCCGGGCTCGAACTGGCCCGCGGCGCGGGGGTCGTGACCGTCCTGGCCGTGGTGTGCGCCATCGCCGTGCTGGTGCGGCGGGTGGTCGGGCTGCGGGTGCTCGGGCAGCGGCTGCAGAAGGTGCGGGCCGACCGGCCCCGCGCCTCCGACCTGCTGACCGACGACTCCGGGCGGGGCGCCTTCGCCGACATCCAGTACGTCGTGATCGGCGCGGTCGCCCTGCTGTTCGCGGCGGTGCGGCTGGCCCGGCGGCCGGACGAGTTGCCGGATCTGCCGTGGGGGCTGGCCGTGGTGGTGCTCGTGTCCGCGGCGACCTATGTGGCGGGCAAGTACGCGGAGGGCGGCCGGCCGGTGATCCTCTCCGTGGTGCGCTCGCGGGAGGCGGGTGACCTGGACGGTCCCGTCCGCACCGGGGACGACATCGAGATCCGGGGTGCCGGGTTCGTGCCGCCGGGCGCACAGCGGGCGGACCGGCTGGCCCGCATGGTGGTGCGGATCGGGCCGGTGAACGTGCACGTGCCGTTGGTGCCGGTGGCCGGCGGCTTCAGCAACCCCACCGACGAGGTCCTGACCGTGCCGGTACCGGCGGACGTGGAGCCGGGCCGGGTGGAGGTGCAGGTGGTGACGGCCGCCGGGGTGGAGACGAACCGGTACGCCATCGACGTGACGGACTGACGGTCCGACGGCCTGACGGATCGGCGGGCCGGCGCTCGTGTCGTCGGGCCGCGGAAACCCGGCAGCGCATTGAGCACGGCCGCCTCTTCGTGCGTATCGTCTGGTGAGGGGCTCGGCACCCTGGTGAGAGGTGGCTCGAAGCGATGACTCACAGTTTTCGTACGGACACGCACACCCCCTACTACGACGAAGAACGCTCCTGGCGGGACACCATCGGCCAGTACGCCCTGCTGCCGCTGCGGATCTTCCTCGGTGTCACTTTCGTCTACGCCGGCCTGGACAAGCTGACCGACAGCGCCTTCATGAAGGGCTCCGGCTCGGGCTCCATCGGCGACATGATGCGCAGCGTCCGGGACTCCGCGGCCATCCCCGCACTGGTCGACCTGTCCCTGAAGAACCCCGCCGGCTTCGGCTACGCCATCGCCTTCGGCGAGCTCGCCGTCGGCATCGGCACCCTGCTCGGCATCCTCGCCCGCCTGGCCGCACTCGGCGGCGCGCTGATCTCGCTCAGCCTGTGGCTGACCGTGAGCTGGGCCTCCGACCCGTACTACTACGGCAACGACCTCGCCTACCTGATGGCCTGGCTGCCGCTCGTCCTCGCGGGTGCCTCCGTGTTCTCCGTGGACGCCGCCCTGCGCGCCCGACGACGACGGCGGGCGGGAGGCTACCGGTAGCTCCGGCTGGCGGAGTCCCGGTCGCATAGAGGCACCGGTGGCGGGGAGCTGCCGGTGGCGGGAGAGCGGCCGTCGGTCCGGTGCCGGACTGTCCCCCCCGCCCGCGCGTCGGTGATCAGTGGGGTACGGGCGGCTGTGTCGTACGGTCGGCCTCCGGCGGTGCGCTCGTACTGCTGTCCTCGCGGCTCCGGTCACGGCGGTTGCGCACGCTCCGGGCCAGCAGGCCCACCACACCGGCGAGGCAGAGACCGCCGACGACGAGGGGGATCACCGCGAACCACGGGGTGTCCCAGGCGTCGCCCGCGTCACCGGCGTAGGTGATGCCCGCGACGGTCAGGAAGAAGCCGGCGACCAGTTTTCCCGGCCGGAACTCATGACGCAGCACGGCTCACCTCCGCCTGTCCGATGCCCACCCGCAGATCGATGTCGAGGGTGGCGGTGCTCTCGGTGCCCGGGGCCGGTTTCAGGGTGACCTCCTTGCGCTTGCCGGGTGCCACGTCCACGTCCTTCTGGTCGTCGCCCGGCAACTGGATGTCGCCCACGCCCACGTCCATGACCGCCTCCACGGTGACGTCGGGTGGCACGATCACCAGCAGCCGGCCCACCCCCACCTCCACCTGGGTCGTCACCGTACGGCCCTCGGCGAAGTCCACGTGGGACAGGTCCAAGGTGCCCACTCCGGTGCCCAGTTCGTACTGGGCGCGGATGTTCTGCGCGGCGGTCGGCGTCCAGTTCGTGCGCACCCAGTGGGTGGTGATGTCCTTCGGGAGGGCGGCCGAGGTGGCGAGCAGGCCCGCCGTGACGACCGCCAGGAAGATCGAGCCCGCTCCGGTGCGGCCCAGGAAGGAGCTGGTGGCTATGCCCAGGCCCAGGACGATCAGCGCGCAGGACAGACCGGTCTGCAGGCTGGTGCCCAGGGCATGGTCCTCCCAGGTCGCCGCGGTGCCGAGACCGCCCGCGAGCAGGGCGAGCAGAAAGACCCAGCCGCCGATCCAGCGGGGCCCGCGGGGCTTGGGCGGGCGGGTCCGGGCCGCGAGCTCCTCGCGCCGGCTCCAGGTGCCGCGGCCGATGTTGACGGCGGCGGCGATGTCACGGTCGCGGGAGTCGCTCGGCCCCCACAGATAGCCCGTGCCGCCGACGTGGGTGCCGTCCTTGACGATGGGGTCGCGCCACCAGGACGGGTAGCCCGCGGCCACCGGCGGGGCCTGCGCCTCCGGCGGGGCGTCGGCCACGGCCTGGGCGGAGAGCGGGTCGGGGTCGGGGGTGCCGCGGTGGCGGGACCAGTACCCCGCGCCCGCGAGGAGCAGGGAGAGCACCACGGCGAAGGCCAGCACGCCGGTGTTGCCCAGCATGGTGAGGAACACCCCGCATCCGACCAGGGCGAAGAGCACGCCGGTGAGGGCCTGGCCGTCCACCCGCCCGGTGAGCAGCTTGCGCACCTCGTTCTCGTCCTCGTCCTCGTACGGGACGAAGAGCCAGGCGAAGCCGTAGAAGAGGAGGCCGATGCCGCCGGTCGCCGACAGCACGGTGAGCGTGATCCGGAAGATCACCGGGTCCATGTCGCACTGCCGCCCGAGTCCGGCGCACACCCCGGCGAGCAGTTTGTGCCGCCGGTCCCGCCGGAAGCGCAGGGGGGCCAGGGGGCCGTCCTCGGCGGGAGCCGGCGGCACTGGGGGCTCGCCGGGG
>NZ_LJBR01000217.1 GCF_001282115.1 Streptomyces sp. NRRL B-24085
GTCGGTGAGGGCGCGCATTCTCCGGTGGGGGAGCAGCGGTTCGACGTCGTGCTCGTGCGGCATGTGCTGTGGGCGCTGCCGGAGCTCGGGCGGGTGCTGCGGCGGTGGTGGGGGCTGTTGCGGCCGGGCGGGCGGCTGGTGCTGGTGGAGGGGGTGTGGGCCGCCGCGGGGATATCGGCCGAGGTGGTGTCCGGGTTGGTGCGGCCGCTCGGTGGGCTCGTGCGGGTGGAGCGGCTGTCTCAGGACTCCCTGTTGTGGGGCAAGGACGTGGACGACGAGCGGTATGCGGTGGTGGTGCGGGGCGACTAGAGGGGTGGGAAACAGCGTTGAGTGTCGGCCGCGAGCTCGTCGGGGCCGGTCGCGCAGTTCCCCGCGCCCCTGAGGCGGGTCAACCGCTCCAGTTCGTTCAGAGCCGCCCATGCCGCTGACGCCGCCTCCGGGTCCCGCTCCGCCAGGCCGCTCTCCTCGAACTCGTCCTCGTCCAGGCGGAGTACGTCCTTGCCGTCCGCCGACACCCACAGGTCGAGGTCCAGGTCCTCCACGACCAGCTCGGCGCCGTTCAGGGCCGCCGGGCGGGTGATGTCGCAGTACCAGCCCTTCAGGGTGCCGTCGGCCGTGCGGACCTCCTTCACGGAGTACCAGCGGTCCCGCCAGTAGTGCTCGGTGAACACGTCGCCCGGCTCGAAGCGGACGAAGCCGAAGTCGCGGACTCCTTCTCCGGCCCAGGGAGCGCGGACCGTGACCCGGGTGCCGTCGTCGGTGAGCAGGTCCGCCGCGTAACGGATCTTCGTGCGGCCCCCCTTGAGCAGGACGACGTCCACCCGCTGCGGGGACTCAGGTGAGTTCGCGGACATGACGTACCTCCGTGGCGCAGATCTCGTATCCGAACCACTTGTTGATCGCGAGCATGGGTTCGTTGCCGGCGTCGTTGCCGGTCAGGGCCTCCGTGCAGCCGGCGGCGCGGGCGCGGTGCAAGGAGTGGTTCTTGGCGAGCTTGGCGAGGCCGCGCCCGCGGAAGGCGCGGGCGGTGCCGGTCATGGCGGTGGCGTAGCGGCCGGCGCCGTCGGTGTGGGCGGCGCTGAAGGCGGCCGGGCGGCCGTCGACGAGGGCGATCGTGGTCAGGGCACGGTCGAGGAGGGGGTGCTTCCAGTTCTCCTCGATCCACGCCTCGTAGTCCGTGAACTCGGTGTCCACGTCGCTCGGCTCGTCGCCCGAGGTCTCCGCGTCCAGCTCGAAGAAGAACCGTGGGTCGTCCCCGAAGTCGGCGGCGGTGCGCACCTCCACGTCCGGGGGGAGGGGCTGGAGCGGGGGCAGCGTGCCGTTCGCCAGGTCCAGGCGCAAAAAGTGCGCCGAGCGGCTGGGCCGGTAGCCGTGCCGCTCGGCGAACTCACGGTTCTGCGGCTCGTCCAGGACCCAGGAGAACAGCCTGGTCGCCCCGTGCGCCGCCAGGTGCTCCTCGGCGGTGCGGACGAGGAGGGCGCCGGCGCCGCGCCGGGTGCGGTCGGGGCGTACGTAGATGTTCAGATAGCCCTGGCCCGGTTCCGGGCTGTCGTGGGCGATGCCGACCTGGGCCGTGCCGATCACCTCGCCGTCCTCCTCGGCCACCAAGGAGGCGTAGTGCGCGTCCGGATGGGTGTGGACCAGGCGGTGCAGCACGCCGGCCGGGGTCCACAGCACGTACGGGAGGGCCAGATGACGGACGTGGGCGAAGCTCTCGACGTCGGCCGGGTCCTGGGGGCGCAGGTCGCGCACGATCACGGTCATGAAGGCGCACGTTACGGGGGAGGCCCGCCCGGATGCCTCTCATTTTCCGGCGGGTGCGGGACAATCGGCTCGTGACCTTGAAGATCCACATCGACGACAGCGCGCCGCCGTACGAGCAGGTGCGGGTGCAGATCTCCGAGCAGGCGCGGGCGGGGGTGCTGCCGGTGGGGTACCGGCTGCCGACCGTGCGGGGGCTCGCCGAGTCGCTCGGGCTCGCCGCGAACACCGTCGCCAAGGCGTACCGGGCGCTGGAGAGCGACGGGGTGATCGAGACGCGGGGGCGCAACGGCACGTTCGTGGCCGCCGCCGGCTCGGCCGCCGAGCGGGAGGCGGCGTCGGCCGCTCAGACCTACGCCGAGCGCGTGCGGCGGCTGGGGCTGACCGAGGCCGAGGCCCTGGCGGCCGTACAGGATGCCCTGCGGGCGGCTTACCGGGAGAGCTGAGCAGGGTCGGGCACCGCCGTGATGCGTCGTCGTGGCTGAGCGCCGTTGCGGCGGAGCAACGCTTCGAACACCGGTGCGTCGTGGACCGCCGCGCCGTTCGGGTCGTTGTTGAAGTACGCGTACACGTCCTCGTCGCCGGAGAAGGTCTGGGCGACGCGGTCCGCCCAGGTCTTCAGGGACTGCCTGCCGTAGCGCGGCCACGCCCGGGCCCGGCCCTCGTGGAAGCGGACGTACCCCCAGTCGGCGGTGCGCCACAGCGGGGTCACCGGACGGCCCCGGACGTCGGCCCAGCACAGGGCCGCGCCGCGGGTCTCCAGCACCTTGCGGGTCTCCGGCGTCCACCAGGACACGTGCCGGGGTTCGACCGCGACCCGGACCGAGGCGGGGAAACAGGCAAGGCAGGCGTCCAGCAGGTCCGGGTCGGCGCGCAGGGTCGGGGGCAGTTGCAGCAGCACCGGGCCCAGCCGGTCGCCCAGCCCCTCCGCGTGGCTCATCAGGCGGTGCACCGGTTCCTCCGGGTCCTTCAGCCGCTTGATGTGGGTCAGGTACCGGCTCGCCTTCACTGCCACCACGAAGTCCGCCGGCACCCGCTGCCGCCACGCCTCGAAGGTCTCCCGGGACGGCAGCCGGTAGAACGCGTTGTTGATCTCGACCGTCGGGAAGTGCGCCGTGTACTCCTCCAGCCAGAGCCGCAGGGGCACACCCTCGGGGTACAGGACGCCCCGCCAGTCCTTGTACTGCCATCCCGACGTGCCGACGAACAGCGCCATACCCCCATCAAAGCACTACAGGTACAGCCCCGCGTCCGCCCCGGGCCGCGGCTCCGGCACCGCCGTCGGCGACGTCCCCCGGCGCAGCGCGTACAGCTCCGCCAGGGTGGCCCCCTCCCGGCCCACGCCCTCCTCGGTGCCGAGCCAGCCCACCGCCTCCCGGCGGGTCAGCGGACCCACCTCGATCCGGGCCAGGCAGCGCCCGGGGCGGACCACGGCGGGGTGCAGGCGCTCCAGGTCCTCGTTGGTGGTGACGCCGACCAGGACGTTGCGTCCCTGGCCGAGCAGGCCGTCGGTCAGGTTCAGCAGCCGCGACAGGGCCTGGCCCGCCGTGTGCTTCGCCTCGCCGCGGATCAGCTCGTCGCAGTCCTCCAGGAGCAGCAGCCGCCAGCGGCCCTTGCCCGTGGAGTCCTCCTCGCCGATCGCGATGTCCATCAGATAGCCGACGTCGCTGAACAGCCGCTCCGGGTCCAGCACGCAGTCCACCTGGCACCAGTCCCGCCAGGAGCGGGCCAGCGTGCGCAGGGCGGAGGTCTTCCCGGTGCCCGGCGGCCCGTGGAGCAGGAGCAGCCGGCCCGCGATGTCCTGCGGGGTCGTCTTCATCAGGCGGTCCATCGCGTCGGCGACCGGTGCCGTGTAGTTCTCCCGCACCTCCTCCCAGGTGCCGGCGGAGATCTGCCGGGTGGTGCGGTGCGGGCCGCGCCTGGGGGAGACGTACCAGAAGCCCATCGTCACGTTCTCCGGCTGGGGTTCGGGCTCGTCCGCCGCCCCGTCGGTGGCCTGGTCGAGGACCTTCTTGGCCAGGTCGGCGTCGGTCGCCGTGACGGTGACGTCGGCGCCGCGGTTCCAGCGGGAGATCAGCAGGGTCCAGCCGTCGCCCTCGGCGAGGGTCGCGCTGCGGTCGTCGTCGCGGGCGACGCGCAGCACCCGGGCGTCCGGCGGCAGCAGCGTGGCCCCGGAGCGGACCCGGTCGATGTTGGCCGCGTGCGAGTACGGCTGCTCGCCCGTCGCGAAGCGGCCGAGGAACAGCGCGTCGACGACGTCGGACGGCGAGTCGCTGTCGTCGACGTTGAGCCGGATCGGCAGAGCGTCGTGTGGGTTCGCAGACATGCCGCCCATGATCCGGCACGAGTACCCCCCACGCATCCGGTTTCCGTGGTGCGCCAGGTGTGTCGGGCGTGTCCCCGTGCTTCCGCTCTGTCCCGTACATCCTGTTACAGAGCTGTGCATCTCCGGCATCTGCCCGCACAGGTGTGTTCGCGGATACCGTTGCCCTCGATGGGACGTCATGAGTGGAACTCGGGGGCACGGCGGTGGCGGCTCACCGCTCTGCTCGGTGTGGGCGCGGCGGCTCTGGCGCTGGTCGTGACCCTTCTGAACACGCTTCCGGGCAGCGGCGCGGGCACCGACGGCACCTCCCGCAACGGCGACAGGGTCCACGGCACTCCGACGACCACGCCGGACGCGGACACCCCGGACGTCGGCTGGGGCTTCACGCACACCCAGTTCAGCGCCGACGAGGGCAGCGCAGCGGCCACCGACCGGGTCCGGCAACGGATCGAGGACGCGGGCGGACTCCCGCAGAACCAGCACATCATGGGCTGGGGCGCCGACAACCCCGAGCCGGTGAAGGGGCGTTACGACTTCGAGGACCTGGACCGGCGCGTCGACTTCATCCGCGCCTCCGGGTCCACCCCGACCATCACCCTGTGCTGTGCGCCGGACTGGATGAAGGGCGGCGAGGCGGGCGTCGGCAACACCGACTGGAGCAAGGCCGCGCTGGAGACCGCGCCGGATCCCGCGCACTTCGAGGACTACGCCGCCCTCGCCGCGACCGTCGCCAAGCGCTACCCGGACGTGCGCCACTTCATCGTCTGGAACGAGTTCAAGGGCTTCTGGAACGACGCGCAGGCCCGCTGGGACTACGAGGGGTACACCCGGCTCTACAACCTGGTCTACCAGGCGCTGAAGAAGGTCGACCCCGAGATCATGGTGGGCGGTCCCTATCTCGTGATGGACAGCGTCGACCCGCGCTCGGCGGACGCCTCCGCGACCTTCAAGGGCCCCTGGGGCGCGATGGACCAGCGCATCCTCGACGCCTTCGACTACTGGAACAGGAACAAGGCCGGCGCCGACTTCGTGGTCGTGGACGGCTCCAGCTACACCAACGACGACGAGTTGCTGCCGGACGAGTTCGCGGCCACCGACAAGTTCACGGCGGTGAGCCGGTGGGTGCGGCAGCGGACCGGGAACCTGCCGCTGTGGTGGGCCGAGTACTACGTCGAACCCGCCGACAGCCGGGACGAACGCGAGGGCTGGTCCGAGAACCGCCGGGTCGCCGTGCAGGCCGCCGGAATGATCGCGCTGGCCAGGGGCGGCACCACGTCCGCCTTCTACTGGAACCCGGAGAACGAGAAGGGCACGGACTGCGCGGGCTGCCTCTGGACGCCGACGAGCGGCAAGGACGGCGGGCAACCGCTGCCGATGTACGACCTCCTCAGCCGCTTCGGCAGGGCGTTCCCGCCGGGAACCGCCTACTCGACCGTCCCCGTCGCCCCCGACGACGTGCCCAACGTCCGCGTCCTCGCCACCGACAGCACGGTCCTGGTGGTCAACACCCTGGACCGGAAGATCAGCGCGAAGGTCGACGGGAAGCGGTTCGACATGCAGGCCTACGAGGTCAAGTGGCTCACCCGCCGAGCCACTTGACCTCCGGGGGGCCTCACTTCATGGTCAGGAACCGCTGCACCAGGGCCGCCAGGAACACCGCGAGGAGCGGCAGCGCGAACCAGAAGCTGCTCTGCAGCCACCGCAGCTGCCGTACCCCCGGCCGCACGGCGACCCGCACCACCTCACGGGCCGACAGCAGCAGGATGAGCGCCAGCGCGGCCAGCGCCCCCACCACCGACCAGGGCGTCCAGGTCACCTGAGGTCCGATCGGCCCCGGATCGGCCTTCGGGACCTTCCCGGCGGGCTGGTCGCGCAGGGCGTACATCGTCACGTCGTCGTTGGTGAGGACCCGCTTGAGCTCCTTGCGGCTGTCGAGGTTGTCGAGCAGCCGCGGCTCCCACGTCCGCGAATAGCCCACGTCGAGGCGCAGATACGTGACCTGGCTGACGTTGACCATCAGGTACGAGTTCGGGCCCGCGTCCCTGAGCGCCTTGACCAGGCCCGACACCAGCACCGGGTCGGTCGGCGCCAGGGTCGGCAGGTACGAGACCTTCTCCATGTCCTTCGCGCCCCACGGCATCGCCGGGGTCACGTTGTTCACCGTGTCGTCGGACAGCCACAGCACCCGGACGGACGGATCGTCGTGGGCGTAGACGTAGTTCATGGCGGCGACCTCGCCGGGCTGGATCCGCTCGAACGGCTCGTTGCCCCAACGGGCCACCAGGAAGCCGCCGACGAGCAGCAGACCCGCCATCAGCGCCGCCACCGGGGCGAGGCTCACCCTGTCCTTCTCGCGCTCCTTCGCGGTGACGCCGGTGCGCGGGAACAGCGCCAGCGCGGCGAGCAGACCGGCACCCGGCAGGGCGAACATGAAGACCCGCAGGGCCATCTCGCCGCCGTACGACTGCATGCCGAAGCCGAGGAACGGCACGAAGGTGAGGACGAGCAGCGCCGCTTCCCGGTACCTGTGCTCACGCCGCCGCCACCAGCCGTAGCACGCGAGCGCCATGACCCCGCCGGCCAGCAGCACGCGCACGTACAGGACCAGCTTGTGGGTCGAACTGCCGCCCTCGATACGGCCGGAGACCGACGAGGAGACATTGCCGCCGACGCCGCCGACCCCGCCGAACAGGTCGTCGAAGTGACCCGACCAGTACGGCTCCGCCATCCAGCCGATCCAGGCGGTCACCATGACCGCGAACAGGACGGGCAGGCCCCGCAGTTCGCTGCGGCCGATCAGCACGAGCGCCGCCAGCACGCCGAGCATCACGAACGGGGTGAGCTGGTGGGCGGGCACGCTCGCCGCGAACAGGCCGATCAACACCGCGAGGAGCACGGCCCGTTGGCGGCGGTTCGTGGGTTCGACCTCCGCCTCGCCGGGGCGCCGCTTCGTCCAGATCACGCGCGGGGCGCGGAACCAGACGAGCAGCACCGCCACGAACACCAGGTACAGCAGATAGGTGAAGCCCTGCGGGGAGAAGTAGTCCTGACCGACCCAGCCGCTCAGCACGAAGATCCAGATGCCGGTCCACTTGGCCCGCCAGCTCGCCCGCATGTGCCGGACGAGGAGGAACATCGGCACCAGATAGGCGAGTTGGATTGCGGTCGGCCACCAGCGGATGACCTCGGTGAAGTCCGTGACCCCGCACGCCTGCGCCACGAACGCGGCCGCCGCGAAGAAGCCCGGCCAGCTCCAGCGGGCGTCCAGGTCGGGCACCGCGGAGCCGGTCCGGTCGATGTAGTCGATGAACCCGAGGTGCTGCCAGGCCGTCGCGAACCGCGGTTCGGCCTCGATCACCGCGGGCAGCGCGTGCAGCGAGACCACCGTCGCCACCAGCGTGAGCAGCAGCAGCGCCTTGTGCTCGCGGCCCAGCCACAGCAGCGAGGCGAACACCACGACCAGCAGCGCCGCGCCGGCCAGGGTCGGCAGCGGCAGGACCGAGATCAGCCCGAGCCCGCCCATCCGGTCCAGGTCGGCCTCGCCCAGGCCCAGTACCGGCACCCAGTACAGGAACAGCGCCACGGCCAGCAGACCGCCCAGGAACGTCCCGAGCCAGGTGGGCTGGAGCCGCTCCCGCGGAGACAGGGGCCGCGGCGGCTCCACGGGCCGCGGAGCCTCCTCGGGTACCACCGGCTCCTCCGCTGCGACGGGCTCCTCCCGTACGGCGATCTCCTTGCCCGCGTCGAAGGCCACCTCGAACGGGGCGTCCACCTCCGGCTCGGACGGGCCCAGGGACGACTCGGAGCCGGGCTCGCGCTGTTCCACCGGAAGTCCCAGGTCGGGCGGCTTCCGCAGCGCCCACGTCGGCCGGTCGCGCGTCACGCCGGTCACGGGCGTGCCGGTGGGCGGGGTGCCGGGTCCCGGGCGTACGTCGGGACGGCGTTCCAGGTGGTCGAAGTCGACGTGGATGCCCAGCGCGAGGGTGTCCTGGTCGAGCGCCCAGCCGGGGCGCCGGGTGCGTCCGGCGGCCGGTGCCTCGCGCGCCCCGAGGTCGGCGAGGTCGCCGTCGGGAGCGGCGGCCGCGGGCACCTCGGCGGCCGGGGCGTGCCGGACCGTCCGGTACAGCCGGGGCGCGGCGATCGCGACGATCACCGCGAGCGAGGAGATCTCGGCGACGCCCGCCCCGGTGAGCCCCATGCGGGGCAGGAGCAGCAGGGTCAGACCGAGCACCATGGCACACAACAGGCCCTGCAACCAGGCGAGTCCGGAGGTCCGGCTCTGTGCGCGCAGCACCGCGAAGTACGTCTCCATGACGACCCGGAGCACCGCGCCGACGGCGAACCAGCGCAGCAGCGGGGTGGCCGCGTCCGCGTAGCCCGCCCCGAACACGCCGAGGATCCAGGGCGCCCCGAAGAACAGGATCCCGGCCACCGGCAGCATGATCCGCGCCATCCGCTTCAGCGCGGCACGGGTGTTGGCGGCCAGCCGGCCCGGGTCGTGCGAGCCCTCGACGGTCAGCGATGCGCCCATGTTGATGGCGAGCAGGTTGCAGGTGCCGCCGATCGTCGTGGTGATGTAGAAGTACGCGTTGTCCTGGGAGCTGACCTGGGAGGCCACGATCACCGGCACCAGGTAGACCACGGCGAGCGAGAACAGCGAGCCGGTGTAGTCGCCCGCGAGGAAACGCCCGATCTCCCTCAGGGAGGGCGGCTCGGCGTGGTCCTCGGTCGCCTTCACATGGCGCGGCGCCAGGCGCCGGAACACCAGCCAGCCCAGCGGCAGCACGGACACGGCGATCGCCGCGACCCACGACACGAAGACACCCGCCGTCGGGATCGCCACCGCGAACGCGACCAGGAGCCCCAGCTTGACCGCGGAGAACACGGTGTTGCCGACCGGCACCCACAGCGCGCTGCGCAGCCCGGTCAGCACGCCGTCCTGGAGGGTGAGTACGTTCCAGGCGACGACGGCGGCGATGAAGCCCAGGCCGTTCACCGGCCCGTGCAGGAACCGGTACGACGGCCCCCACACGTCCAGGGTGAGCAGGAAGACCACCGCGGCGATCGCCACGACTACCGAACTGCCCGCGTACGTACGGGCGATGAGGCGTCCGGTGGCCCGGCCCGCGACCGGTATGAAGCGGGCCAGCGCCCCGGTCAGGGTCACCGCGGTCAGTCCCGCGAGGAGTTTCATCGCGGCGATCGCGGCGGAGCCCTGGCCGACCGCCGACTCGGAGTAGTAGCGGGCCGCCGCCAGCCAGAAGCCGAGGCCCAGCACCGCGGAGATGCCGGTGTTGAGCATCAGCGCGTAGGCGTTGCGGAAGAGCTGGCTGCCGCCCCCGCCCCCGCCCCTGCCGAGGCCGGGCAGCCGAAGACGGCGCCCCGACTGCTCGGGCGCCTTGGCCGCGGTCGACTCGGGCTCGGTCGTGGTCGTCGTGTCAGACACGGGAACGGGAGACCTTCCGGCGGACCTGTCGTGCTCTTCGGACCAACGCGTACCCCTTGGTGAGGGCACGGTCCCTGGCGAAGCTCCGGGCGATCGCCCGGCCCCGGACGAGCCGCTCGAACTCCTCGGCCGTGGTGGCCCGGCGCACGGTCAGCCGGGTCAGCGCGTACGGCCCCTGGCGGCGCCGCGCGAGGCCGTTGTTCACGGCGAGCGCCTGGCCGTACCCGGTCTCGCGGACCGCCTCGCGCACCCGGCGGCTGGAGTAGCCGTACGGGTAGGCGAGCGAGGCCGGCGCGGTGCCGAGCTCGTCGGTGACGATCTCCCTGGAGTGGATCAGCTCGTGGCGCAGCGCGGTGTCGTCGAGCTGGTCGAGCTGCGGGTGCGTGTGGGTGTGGCCGCCGATCTCGACGTCCGCCGCGGCGAGTTCGCGGACCTGGTCCCAGTCCAGCATGGTGTCCAGGCCGCCGCCGGTGTCGTACGGCCCACGGAGCCAGCCGGTGGTGACGAACACCGTGGCCGGGAAGCCGTGCTTGGCGAGCACGGGCAGGGCGTGCCGGTGGACGCCCTCGTAGCCGTCGTCGAAGGTGATCAGCACGGGCCGCGCGGGCAGCGGTCGGCCGGTGCGCCAGCGGGCCGCGAGATCCGCCGTCCTGATCGGCGTCAGCCCCGACTCGGCGACCAGCTCCATCTGCCGGGCGAAGGCCTCCGGGGACACCGACAGCACGCGGGTGGCGTCGTTCGGGTCGGTGGCGACCGAGTGGTACATGAGGATGGGTACGGGCGGCTCAGCCATCTCTGTCCCCCTCTACGTCCACGACCGAGAACGTGGCCGCGCCGCGCCGCGCCCGGACGGAGCCGACCACGTACCCGCCGGCCGCCGTGAGCACCCCGGCGACGATCGCGCCCGCCCGGCCCGCCCCGCCCGGCCGGGCCAGTGCCGCGTCCCGCAGCCCGCGCACCACCCCGGCCGGCAGCACCCGGGTGGCGTACCGGCGCTCGGACTCGAGTCCCTTGTCGGCGCCCACACTTCGGGCCACCAGGGCCTTGGACAGGCCCTCCGCGTAGGCGCGTGCGCGGAAGTACCCGAAGTGCTCGCGCGCCTCGGGCACCCGGTGGTGGATCACCGCACGGTCGTCGATCAGCAGGACCGCGTCCGGGGCGGCCCGGCTCAGCCGGATGCACAGCTCCGTCTCCTCGCAGCCCAGCGGGCGCTTGTCGCCGTCCCGCCCGATGCCGGTGGCGAAGCCGCCCGCCGCGTCGAAGGCGCTGCGGCGGAAGGAGGCGTTGCCGCCGAGGACGTTGCGGACCCGGACCAGGCCGGCCGGGATGCCCTTGTAGGTGCAGCCCACCACCCAGTCGAACTCCTCCGGGAACCAGGGCGGCCTGCGCCCCGACGCCCAGATCGGCACCGTACGGCCGCCGACCGCCATGACCCGCGGGTCGGCGTAGGCGGCCGCGAAGTGCCGCAGCCAGTCGCGCTCGGCGACGGCGTCGTCGTCCAGGAAGGCGATCACCTCGCCCCGCGAGGCGGAGATCCCCGTGTTGCGGCCCGCGGACAGGCCGCGGGGGCCCGCGTTGGCGAGCACCCGGACCTCCTCGGCCTCCTTGTACTCCTTGGCCAGCCGGTCCCGGAGCGCCGCGTTGTGGTCGACGACCAGCAGCGTCTCCAGGGCCGGGTACGACTGCGTCCGCACCGAGGCGACCGCCGCGAGGATGTCCTCCCAGCGGTCCTCGGTGTACACGCAGATCACGACGGAGACGTCGGGACCGCTCAAGACACCTCTCCCCGGACCGAGTCGAGCATCGGCGAGTGATGGGCGCGGCGGCGCAGCGCACGCCGGTTGGACCGCTCCCCGAGGATCACCTTGAGCACCCGGAACCCGTCCCGCACGGCCCGCAGATTGCTCGCGCCGTGGATGCGCAGGTACTCGTAGCTCGGTATCTCCTGCACCTTCAGCCCCGCCTTGACGACCCGGATGTTCATCAGGGTCTCCACCTCGAAGCCCGTGCAGTCGAGGTCGATCTTGTCGAGGCAGTGCCGCCAGAAGGCGTTGTACCCGTAGCAGAGGTCCGTGTAGCGGGCGCCGAACTTGCGGTTGACGATGGTGCACAGCGCCCAGTTGCCGAGCTTGCGGATGAAGGTCATGTCGTCGGTGCCGCCGCCGTTGGCGAAGCGGGACCCCTTGGCGAAGTCCGCGCCCGAGACGAGGGCGGAGACGTAGGAGACGATCTCGTTGCCGTCGGCCGAGCCGTCCGCGTCGATCATGACGACGATGTCACCGGTGCAGGCCTCGAACCCGGTGATCAGGGCGTCCCCCTTGCCCTTGCCGTGCTGCTTCACGACCTTGACCTCGGGCCACAGTTCGCGGGCCACCGCGACGGTGTCGTCCGTGGAGTTGCCGTCCACCAGGACCACTTCGTGGATCCAGTCCGGAAGGGTCTTGAAGACGTACGGAAGGTTCTCCGCCTCGTTCATGGCGGGTATGACCACGCTCACCGGTGGCGCGATGGCCAGATGGGTGGAGATCGGCCGGTACTGGCTGGCTGTCGGCACATCCTGGCCCGCAGTCGCCGGGCGCAGAACTGAACTCATGAGTCTGGTTCCCTCTCGTCCGGTGGACCGCCCGCCCCTGGGCGGTCCGGCTTGTTGCTCCGGTTCGAAAGGGGGGTTCTCACTCACGGCATGCCGGAAGGAATCTCCGTACGTGCCGGGTGAGCTGGCAAAGCTGGCCGACCGCCGTCGTGCTGTGCTTGTCCGAAGAGACGACAGCCGGTCGCGCGGCACGACTCGGTCACCTGCGGTCACCGAGCACGGCACCCCCCTACCGCGCCCCGCGTCCCCCGTCGCGGTCCTTGAGCCCTCCCCTAGAGCCGCTCGATGACGGGACGATGCGGGTGTGATGTATGACGGTATTGACGTTTGAACCTGTATGGCAAGACCTGGAACGAGGTCTCACGTTTTTGTTGGTTTGACCGTTACAGACGCGCCGGAGCGGATCTTTCCCAGTTTCTTCAGCAGCCTGTCGGCGGGTTCGAACAGCTCCGGACGTGCCACCACGGCGTTGCGCAGTGCCCGCACCGGAACCCGGCGGACGCGGTGTCCGACCGCGACCGGGTGCCGGCGGGTCACCCACCCCTCCGACACGGTCAGGTCCCGTGTCTTCAGGGAGTCCTTGTACTCCTTCTGCCCCCGGCCCAGATCGAGGTGGGCGATGCCGTCGGCGGCCGCCGCCTCGGCCATCCGCAGGTGCAGGACCAGGCCCGGCGAGTACTTCGCGTACTCCGGGTCGTAGGCCGGGAACCAGCACGCGAGCACCCGCTCGGTGCGCAGCCCGAAGTGGGCGGCGACCGGCTTCCCGTCGGCGTACAGCACCGAGAGGATCCCGGCGAACGACTCCGAGCGGGTGTGGAAGAGCTGCTCCACCAGCCGGGCGATCCACTCGTGCGCGAAGCGGTCGCTGCGGCCGGTCCTGCGGTACTGGGCGGACTTCCAGGCCATCAGGGCGCGCAGGGCGGCCGGGTCGCGCTCGTCGTGGACGTAGCGCACCCCGCTCGCGGTGCGGGTGAGTCTGCGCTCCTTGGCGAGGGTGGTGCGGGTGAACTTCGGCGAGCGCTCCCGCAGCCCGGCCAGATAGGTCTCGTAGCCCTGCTCGACGTCCATGACCGGAGAGGGGAACCGCCCGGAGGCCCCCGCCTCGAACGGCCCCTGTCCCTCCACCAGATGGTCGAACTCCCAGACGACGAGCCCGCAGGCGCGCAGCAACTCCCGTGCGTCCCAGGTGAATCCGGGCCCGTGCACCATCCCCTGGGCGTCCGAGACGCCGAGTCCGACGGCCCGGCCGACACCGGTGGCGGTCCTCTGGAAGGGCAGGAACGCCACGCGCTCGCCCTCTTCCCGTACGACGGCGATCCGCACACCCCGCCTGCACCGGCCCACGGCGAGTGCGAACTCGGGGGACAGGAAGGGGTTCGCCAGGCCCGGCGAGCCCAGGAGATGGGCCTTGGACTGCAGAGCGGTCCACGCCACCCGGTCGGCAGCGCTCAGCTCGCCGGGGCGGTACACGCTGATGTCCACGTCAGGCGTCCTGGCCCTTCGCCGTGCGGCGCCGTCGCAGCAGCACCAGCAGGAGGATGAGGGCACTGATCACGGCCATCGCCGTGACTCCGCCGCGTGCCGACCAGCGGTGCGTGGCCAGCATGCCCTGAGCCACCAGCATGTTGAGGACGACCGAGCCGGCCAGCGAGGCCAGCACCCGGGCGAACGGATCGAAGCCGCGCAGGGCGGCGGCGATGCCCGCGGCGGGTGCCGCGAGCAGGAAGAAGAGCGTGAGCGGAGCGCGCAGCGGTGAGTCGGAGCCGGTGAGCGCGAGCAGTGCGCCGCATCCCCCCACGGCGCTCGCCGCGCCCGCGAGCAAGGGCGTCAGGTCCCTTCCCGGCGCACGGGAAGGTCTCCGGATGTCTGTTGTCTGCATGGGCGACGTTTCCCCCCAGAAAGCGCCGGATGCCGGGCTTCAATGTCGCGCAGCGCCTGGGGGAGCGTCAAGAGCGCACAGCCCCGCGGTCGATGGCGCCGGCACCGATTTTGGCATGGACACTTCCCGTCGCTACGTGTCGTTGCTACGACGGATACGGCAGAGATCCTGCTAAAGGGAGGTTCCATGAGACGTTCCCGATTTGCCGCGTACGTCGGCTCGCTCCTCCTCGCCCTCGCCGCAGTCCTCACCGGGACAGGCACCGCCCACGCCGCCGAGGGCCCCTATGTGGCCCTGGGCGACTCGTATTCCTCGGGTGTCGGCGCCGGCAGCTACCTCACGTCGAGCGGCGACTGCAAGCGCAGCACGAAGTCCTACCCCTACCTCTGGGCGGCCGCCCACTCACCCTCGTCGTTCGCGTTCACCGCCTGCTCGGGCGCCCGTACGGGTGATGTTCTGGCGAACCAGCTCACCCCGCTCAGCTCCGCCACCGCCCTCGTCTCCATCAGCATCGGAGGCAACGACGCCGGCTTCGCCGACGTCATGACGACCTGTGTGCTCCAGTCCGACAGCTCCTGCCTCTCCCGGATCAACACCGCGAAGGCGTACGTCGACTCGACCCTCCCGGGCCAACTCGACGCCGTCTACACACAGATCAGCGACAGGGCCCCCAACGCCCACGTGGTCGTCCTCGGCTACCCCCGCTTCTACAAGCTCGGCACCACCTGCCTCGGCCTCTCCGAGACCAAGCGCAAGGCCATCAACGACGCCGCCGACCACCTCGACGACGCCATCGCCAAGCGGGCCGCGGACCACGGCTTCACGTGGGGCGACGTCCGCTCCGCCTTCACCGGCCACGAACTCTGCTCCGGCAGTGCCTGGCTGCACAGCCTCAACCTGCTCAACATCGGCGAGTCCTACCACCCGACCGCGGCCGGCCAGTCCGACGGCTACCTCCCGGTCCTGAACAGCGCGGCCTGAACCCCCCTCACGGGGACGCAGAGGAGGAGGCCCCGCCGGTGGCACCGGACGGGGTCTCCGCCACACACGTCAGCGAGAACGGAACCGACTCGGACGTCTTCTCGACGGGCTCGCGAACCTCCACGCTGATGGTGTCCTCGAACGTCCCGCTGTCGTCCTGCGTGGTGACGAACCGCCGGTCCTCCTGCGTCCGGTCACCGCCGGCCGGGAACGTGAGCGTCTTCCAACTGCCGTTCACCGAGCCCTTCTCCGACACCCAGCGGTAGGTCACCGTCGCCGGGAGCCGCCCGACCGTCAGCCTGACCGTGAAGGTGGGGGCCGCGGACCTGTCCGGCGGGCACGTGCCCGTGTACTCGGTGTGCGAGCCCGACAGCGAGACGTCCACCGACTGCGGCGGGGGCGCGCTCGTGGTGCTCTTGCTCGGACTCGGCGACGGGGAGTCCTCACCCGTCTCGTCGGCCTTGGTCGGCGCGGGCGAACTCACCGCCGGAGCGGAGTCCTTGGCGGTCTCCCCGTCCTTGTCGCCGTTGTCACGGTTCAGCAGCGCGTACGTCAGCCCCGCGATCGCCAGCGCCACGGCCAGCACACCCGCGACCAGGAAGACGGCCGCACGGCGGTCGCGCTCCGGTGGCCGGGAGGCCGTGGCAGTGGAGGTGGGCGTGGGCGCTGGCCGGTACGGGGCCGTCGGCGGCTCCTGCGGGAAGGGCGCCGCGACGGTCGGGGCGTACGGCCCCGCCTGCACGGCGTCCGCCCGGGGCGTGCCACCCGCCCCGATGATCCGCAGCTCCTGCTCGGCCTGCTCGGCCGGCAGCCGCTCCGCCGGGTCCTTGCGCAGCAGCCCCTCGATCACCGGCGCGAGCGGACCGGCCCGGTACGGCGGCGGCAGCTCCTCGTCCACGATCGCGCGCAGGGTGCTCAGCGGAGTGTTCTGGCGGAACGGCGAGTTGCCCTCGACGGCGGCGTACAGCAGCACGCCCAGCGACCACAGGTCCGACTCCGGGCCCGGGGTGCGGCCGAGCGCCCGCTCCGGGGCGAGGAACTCGGGGGAGCCGATGACCTCGCCGGTCATGGTGAGCGCCGAGCTGCCCTCGACCTGGGCGATGCCGAAGTCGGTGAGCACCACCCGGCCGTCGTTCGACAGCAGTACGTTGGCGGGCTTCACGTCCCGGTGCAGCACCCCGGCCTCGTGCGCGGCCCGCAGCGCGGAGAGCACCTCGGCGCCGATGTGCGCGGTGCGCTGCGGACTGAGCGGGCCCTCCGCGTCCAGGAGTTCGGCGAGCGAGATGCCGCGCACCAGCTCCATGACGATCCACGGGCGGCCGTCCTCGGTGGCCACGTCGTACACGGTCACCACGTTGCGGTTGGCGACCCGGGCCGCCGCCCACGCCTCGCGTTCCAGGCGGGCGTACAGCCGCTCGACCTCGTGCGTGGGCAGTCCGTGCGGTGCGCGCACCTCCTTGACGGCGACCTCGCGGTGCAGCACCTCGTCACGGGCCCGCCACACGGTTCCCATGCCGCCCTCGCCGAGCGGGGACAGGAGGCGGTAGCGGCCCGCGATCACTCGTTCACTGCCCGGTTCTTCGGACACGGGCGTCCCCCATTCGCATCCGGGCGAAATCTCCACTCCGCGTGATGTTGCACGTGAATTCTGTACAAAAGTAGCTCAGCCGAGTGCGGATGCCGCCCCCTTGAGCACCAATCCTGCCCCGAGAGCCACCACGACGAACGCCGACATCAGGGGCGCGGTCCTGCGCACCAGGGCGGTCACCGGGCTCGTGGCCAGGCGGGGGCGCCTGTCCAGCAGCCGTGTGACTCCACTGCCCAGCCTGACGACGGCGAATCCGGCCGCGGTCAGGGTCAGGGCCAGCCCGACCCCGTACGCCACGACGAGCAGCAGCCCGAACCAGGCCTGCCCCAGCGCGGCGGCACCGACGAGCACGACGACGGCGGACGGGCTGGGCACGAGGCCGCCGGCGAAGCCGAGCAGGATCGTGCCGCGGAGGGTGGGGGCGACGGCGTGGGTGTGGGTGAAGCCGCCGTGGGTGTGCTCCAGGGTGTGGGGGTGGTCGTGACCGTGGGGGTGCGGGTGCCCGTGGTCGTGACCGTGGTCATGGGGGTGCGGGTGCCCGTGATCGTGGCTGTGGT
>NZ_LJBR01000218.1 GCF_001282115.1 Streptomyces sp. NRRL B-24085
GTCTTCTGGGGGTGGGACGGGGCCGGACCGGAGCCGTCGTACGCGCTCGCGGGCCGCTGCCCGGAGCCGGACCCCCGGGCGGTTCTGGAGCCGGACAAGGACGGCGGCTGGCGGGTCGTGTCCGAGCGGGCCACGGTCGTGGTGTCGCGGCACGGAGCTGTCGAGGTGCGTACGCCCGGCGGGGTGGCCCTGCGCCGGGACCTGCCGCCGCGTTGGTGGGAGCCGGTGAGCGGGGGCGAGGCGCGCTGGGTGCAGCGGTCGGAGGTGGCCGCCGACGCCCGGTTCTTCGGGCTGGGCGGACGGGCCTCGGGGCCTCGGCTCCGGGACGGGACGTACCGGCTGTGGAACACCGATCCCGGCCGGCCCTTCGGCCCGGGGGACGATCCGCTGT
Source organism: Streptomyces sp. NRRL B-24085 (assembly GCF_001282115.1). Lineage (GTDB taxonomy): Bacteria > Actinomycetota > Actinomycetes > Streptomycetales > Streptomycetaceae > Streptomyces. The sequence continues at coordinate 392 of NZ_LJBR01000218.1, forward strand.
ACGTGACGATGCCGGTGCAGCTGGTGGTGGCCGACGCCGCCACCCACCTCGTGTTCCACGACACCTCGTGGGACGGCACCGTGACCCTGCGGGAGGGCGAGGAGGGCGCCGGTTCCGGGCACGACCGGGCGGGGGTGTCCGAGCTGCGCATGACCGGCGGGCCGCTGCGCTGCTGGGTGATGGTGGGCACGCCCGCGCGTGTGCTGCTCGCCTGGGCCTCGCTGACCGGCGCGCCCGCGCTGCCGCCGTCCTGGGCGCTCGGCCATCATCACGCCCGCTGGGGCTTCGGCAGCGAGCAGGAGGTGCGGCGGATCGTCGCCGGTTACCAGGAGCGCGGTCTGCCGCTCGACGCCGTCCACCTGGACATCGACCACCACGACGAGCACCAGGTGTTCACGGTCGACCAGGAGCGCTTCCCCAAGCTGCCCCAACTGGCCGGGGACCTGCTGCGGGACGGCGTCCGGCTGGTGTCGGTCGTCAACCCGGCGGTCAAGGCCGCGCCCGGCAACTCCGTCCATGACAGCGGGACGGCCGAGGACGCCTTCGTGCGGGACGCGTCGGGACGGCTCGTGGAGGGGGTGGTGTGGCCCGGCGAGGCGGTCTATCCGGACTTCACGCACGCGCGTGTGCGTGCCTGGTGGGGGCGTCTCTACCAGGAGCGGCTCGCGGCGGGGTTCAGCGGGTTCTGGCACGACATGAACGAGCCCACGTCCTTCAACGCGTTCGGTGAGTCCACCCTGCCGCGGTCGGCGAGACACGCCCTGGAGGGCCGTGGCGGTGACCACCGGGAAGCGCACAACGTCTACGCGCTGTGCATGGCCCGGGCGGCGTACGAGGGTCTGCGCGAGCTGGTCCCGGACGAGCGGCCCTTCCTGTTCTCCCGCTCCGGATGGGCCGGCATCCAGCGGTACGCGGGCACCTGTTCCGGTGACGTGGCCACCGGCTGGCCGGGCCTGCGGGCCTCGCTGTCGCTCGTGTTGGGGCTCGGGCTGTGCGGGGTGCCGTACTCGGGGCCGGACGTGGGCGGCTACGACGGGCATCCCTCCCCGGAGCTGTATCTGCGCTGGTTCCAGCTCGGCGCCTATCTGCCGTTGTTCCGTACGCACGCGAGTCCGCGGGCGGGGCGCAGGGAGCCGTGGGAGTTCGGCGCCGAGGTGCTGGAGCACGCGCGCGTGGCGCTCGTGGAGCGCCGGCGGCTGCTGCCGTACTTCATGACGCTCGCGCAGCTCGCCCGGCGTACCGGAGCGCCTTACGTACGGCCCTTGTGGTGGTCCGCGCCCGAGGACCGCGCCCTGCGGGACTGCGAGGACGCCTTCCTGCTCGGTGACGGGCTGCTCGTGGCACCGGTGCTCGATCCGGGCGGGGACCGGCGCGCGGTGCAGTTGCCGCGGGGCCGCTGGTACGACACGGTCACGGAGCGGGTGTACGAGGGGCCGGGACAGGTTCTCGTCGACGCTCCGCTGTCGCGGATCCCGGTGCTCGCGCGCGCGGGTGCCGTCATTCCGGTGCGCGGGGACGACGGCCGGACCGTCCTGGAGGTGTGGGCTCCCGCCCGGGGACGGAGCGGGGGCGGACTGGTCGTCCAGGACGCGGGCGACGGCTGGGACGAACCGGAGATCGAACGCTACGTCGCCCGCTGGGAGGGCCGGAGGGTGGTCGTTCAGCGGGAGGGCGAGGACGGCTTGAGCGAGCCGTCCCACCCGGTGCGGCTGCGCGGGCTCACAGCGCGCTGAGGCTCAGACGTAGCGGCCCTCGAACCAGGCCCGTACGGCCAGCGTGTGCAGCGGGAAGGCGAGCTCCTCCGGCCTGCGCAGCAGGTGCCAGCCCTCCGTCTCGTCGGTGGCCGCGGACTGCGGGAGGCCGTCGGCGGGCCGCTCCGGCAGCACCCCGAACAGCAGCAGGTGGCCGTCGGGCGAGCTCAGCGCGTCGACGAGCCGTACGTCGCGGCTCGCGGCGTCGATGCCGGTCTCTTCCTTGAGCTCGCGGACCAGGGCGTGCCGCCAGTCCTCACGGTCGTCGACGTAACCGCCGGGCAGGGCGATGCCCCCGCGCGCGGGGGCCACGGTTCGGGTGATGACGACCAGGGCGGTGCCCTGTGTGTCGTACACGGGCTGGAGTGCGACGGCGACCGGCAGGGGGTTGCGGTACGCGACGGTGCCGCAAACGGGACAGGTGCGGGGCCAGCCCGCGACGCCCTCTCCGTAGGGCGCTCCGCAGCTCGAACAGTGGGAACCGGGTGCGGAGTTGGGGATGGAGTGCTGAGTTTCGGACACGCCGCGGACTGTATCCGATCATCAGCGCTCCGGTTCCGTCGGGCCCTCTGCCTCTTTGCGGCCGCCCGTGCGACACTCCTGACGTTCCGTCAGATCCGGTCGGGAGGGGCTATGCCGCGTACGCGTACACCTGTGGTCGCCGGATGGTTCGCCGGCGACGGGGACGACTTCACGCTCCTGGGCACCCGCTGCTCCGCCTGCGCGTCGGTCTTCTTCCCACGCGAGGACGGCCGTTGCCGCAACCCCGGATGCGCCGGGGGCGATCTGGCGGAGATCCCCCTGTCGCGGCGCGGCCGGATCTGGTCGTTCACCGACAGCCGCTACCGGCCTCCGTCACCCTATGTGACCGATCCGGAACTTTCGTGGGAGCCGTACACGTTGATCGCTGTGGAGCTGGCCGCCGAGCGGATCGTGGTGCTGGGGCAGGCGGTTCCGGGGGTGACCGCCGCCGACCTGACCGTGGGCGCGGAGGTGGAGGTCGTCCCCGGTGTGCTCCATGAGGACGGGGAGACGGTCTGGACGACGTGGCGGTGGCGGCCGACGGGGGTGACGGCATGACGGCAGAGGTGGCGGTGCTAGGCGCGGGCATGCACCCGTGGGGCAAGTGGGGGCGCGGCTTCGTCGAGTACGGCGTGGCGGCGGCTCGCGCGGCGCTGGCCGACGCCGGCGTGGACTGGCGGGAGATCGGTTCGATCGTCGGCGCGGACACCGTGCGGGGTGGCTATCCCGGCTATGTGGCGGGAGCGACCTTCGCCAAGGCGCTGGGCTGGCAGGGAGCCCGCGTCACCAGCGTGTACGCGGCGTGCGCGTCCGGGGCGCAGGCGGTGGCCGCCGCACGGGCCCAGATCCTGGCGGGGCTGGCCGACGTGGTGCTCGTGGTGGGTGCCGACGCCGCCCCCAAGGGGTTCTTCCGGCCCGCGGGCGGGGACCGGCCCGACGATCCGGACTGGCTGCGGTTCCGGGTCCTCGGCGCGACCAATCCGACCTACTTCGGGCTGTACGCGCGCCGGCGCATGGCCGTGCACGGGGACACCGTGGAGGACTTCGCCCAGGTCAAGGTGAAGAACTCGGCCATGGGCGCGCTGAATCCGTACGCCCGCTACCGGAAGCGGGTCAGCGCGGAAGAGGTCGCGGCCTCCGCCGTGGTGGCCGATCCGCTGCGGCTGCTCGACATCTGCGCCACCTCGGACGGCGGGGCGGCGCTGGTGCTCTCCAGCGTGGAGTTCGCGCGCCGCAGGGGCGTGGCCGACCCGGTGCGGATCAGGGCGGTGTCGACGGTGACGCCGACGTATCCGAACACGGTGCTCGATCTGCCGGACGTCGCCACGGACTCCGCGGCGGCCGTCGAGCCCGCCGCCGTGACGTTCCGCGCGTCCATCGCGCGCGCGGCCTACGAGGAGGCGGGCGTGGGGCCGGAGGACCTCTCCCTCGCCGAGGTCTACGACCTGTCCACCGCCCTGGAGTTGCAGTGGTACGAGGACCTCGGTCTGTGCGCGGAGGGCGAGGGCGCGAAGCTGCTGCGCGAGGGGGCGACGGCGCCGGGCGGGCGCATACCCGTCAACATGAGCGGCGGGCTCGCCTCCTTCGGCGAGGCGGTGCCGGCCCAGGCGATCGCCCAGGTGTGCGAGCTGACCTGGCAGTTGCGGGGCGACGCGGGTGACCGGCAGGTCGGGCACGCACGCGTCGGGATCACCGCGAACCAGGGGCTGTTCGGGCACGGGTCGGCGGTGGTCGCCGTGCGGTGAGCCGAGGACAGCGGGCTCTCGTACGCTGCGTGAGCGGCCGGGAATCCTGCGTGAACGTCGCATGAACCGGGCCCGGGCAAACGCGCGGGGCGCCATCCTGCTCCCGTGCGCTCCTGGACGGACACTCTCCGCTTCGTCTTCCAGCCCGTGGTCAATCTGGCCACCGGCGGGGTCGCGGGGTTGGAGGTACTGGCCCGCCCGGAGACCGGGGACGTCCTCGCCGAGGCCCGCCGGGACCCGGAACTCGACGGGCGGCTGGCTGTGTTGGCGGTGCGTGCGGCGGCGCGCCGGGAAACCCTGCTGCCGCTGCCCCTCCGTGCTGGATGCGCCATGGGCGGCGGGCGGGCGGCCCGTGACGCTGTCCCTGGCCACCTTGGTCTGCCCGCCGGGCAGTGTGGCCGACCACCGGGAGGCGGCCGCCTGCCTGGCACCCTTGAAGAAGGCCGCCAAGGCGCTCGGCGGAGCGAGCTGGGTGGTGGGGCGGGCCGGTCTGCCCGGGGCACGAGATCCGACGCGGGACGGCCGCACAGACAGCCTCGACGGGGCACGCCGTGGCGGAGCCGGGGAAGGGCTGAGCAGCGTCCAGTGCGGCGCCGTACGGATCGAGAAAGGACCGAGATCCGGCGCAGGACGGCCGCACGGACGGCCTCGACGGGGCACGCCGTGGCGGAGCCGGGGAAGGGCTGAGCAGCGTCCAGTGCGGCGCCGTACGGATCGAGAAGGGACCGAGATCCGGCGCGGGACGGCCGCACAGACAGCCCCGACGGGGCACGCCGTGGTGGAGCTGGGGAAGGGCTGAGCAGCGTCCGGTGCGGCGCCGTACGGATCGAGAAGGGAGCGATCAGGGCTCCGCCTGGTCCGCGGCCGTCGGTCGACTCGGTTCGAGGGCCCGTCCCAACCGGTGCGGTCGGCGACCTTGACGCTCCCCTGGGCCCGGTGAACACTTCCGGTGTCGGTCGACATCGCCGTACATTCTCGGCGTTCCAGGCACCACGCCGCGCGGGCCCCCCACGAGCCAAGGCCCCTACCCCCACGGGCGATTCGGCCGCGACGGCACGCTCGTCGCGGACGCCGGGCGGGGCGCGGGACCCTCCCTGCCCTTCGGCAGTTCGCCAAGGGAACCGCAACCCTGCACGGAGGACCGGGGCGGGAGAACCCCGGGCCAGGGCCTAGGAGCCGCCATGAGCAACGGAGACGTATTCCTCGGTGAGGTCATCGGTACGGCGATTCTGATCCTCTTCGGCGCGGGCGTGGTCGCCGCCGTCGTACTCAACTACTCCAAGGCGAAGGACGCCGGCTGGGTCGTCATCGCGTTCGGCTGGGGCTTCGGGGTGCTGGCCGGGGCGTACACCGCGGCGCCGCTGTCCGGCGGGCACCTGAATCCCGCCGTCACCCTCGGGATCGCCGTCGACACCGGTGACTGGGACCAGGTGCCGGTCTACGTCGCCGGGCAGATGGTCGGCGCCATGCTCGGGGCGGTCCTGTGCTGGCTGACCTACTACGCGCAGTTCCGGGCCAACGCCGAGGAGGAGCTCGCCCAGCCCACGCTAGGGATCTTCTCCACCGCGCCCGCGATCCGCCATCCGGTGGCGAACCTGGTCACGGAGATCATCGCCACCGTCGGCCTGGTCCTGCCGATCCTGGCGTTCGGACTCACCAAGGGTCTCGGCGAGTCCGGAACCGCGGTCCTCGTCGTGGCCTTCCTGGTGGTCGGCATCGGCCTGTCGCTCGGCGGGCCCACCGGATACGCCATCAACCCGGCCCGCGACCTGGGACCGCGCATCGTCCACGCCCTGCTGCCGATCCCCAACAAGGGGACCTCGGACTGGGGTTACGCGTGGATCCCGGTGGTGGGACCGCTGATAGGCGGGGCGCTGTCCGGGGTGATCTTCAACGCAGCCTTCTGAGACACGGGCCTTCTGAGACACCGGCCTCTGAAACACCGGCCTTCGGGAAAACCGCCGCGTGCAGGAACCGACGAAGGGGACGTCATGACGGACAAGTTCGTCGCCGCTATCGACCAGGGCACCACCTCGAGCCGCTGCATCATCTTCAACCAGGACGGCGCGATCGTGGCCGTCGACCAGCGTGAACACCGCCAGATCTTCCCCAAGCCGGGCTGGGTGGAGCACGACGCAACCGAGATCTGGTCCAAGGTGCAGGCCGTGGTCGCCGGGGCGATCGCCAAGGCGGGGCTGCGTGCCGACCAGCTCAGCGCCCTGGGCATCACCAACCAGCGCGAGACGACGGTCCTGTGGGACCGCGCCACGGGCAAGCCCGTGCACAACGCGATCGTCTGGCAGGACACCCGCACCGCGGCGCTGACCCACCAGCTCGGCGGCTCGGACGGGCAGGACCGGTTCCGCGAGCAGACCGGGCTGCCGTTGGCCACGTACTTCTCGGGGCCGAAGGCGGCCTGGCTGCTGGACAACGTGCCGGGGCTGCGGGCGCGTGCCGAGAACGGCGAGATCGCCTTCGGCACCATCGACTCCTGGCTGATCTGGAACCTCACCGGCGGCACCGACGGCGGGCGGCACGTCACGGACGTCACCAACGCCGGGCGGACCATGCTGATGAACCTGGAGACGCTCCAGTGGGACCAGTCCATCCTGTCCGCGATGAACGTGCCCGCCGCCGTCCTGCCCGAGATCAGGTCCTCCGCCGAGGTCTACGGCACCGCGGTCGGCCAACTCGCGGGCGTGCCCGTGGCATCGGCGCTGGGCGACCAACAGGCCGCGGTGTTCGGGCAGGCCTGCTACGACGTGGGCACGGCGAAGAACACCTACGGCACCGGCTCCTTCCTGCTGCTCAACACGGGGAACCGGCCGGTGCCGTCGAAGAACGGGCTGCTGACGACGATGGGCTACAAGATCGGCTCCGAGGCGCCGGTCTACTGCCTGGAGGGCTCCATCGCCATCACGGGCGCCCTGGTCCAGTGGTTCCGCGACCAGCTGGGCATCATCCGGACCGCCGACGAGATCGAGCCCCTCGCGGCCAGTGTCGAGGACAACGGTGGCGCGTACATCGTGCCCGCCTTCTCCGGCCTGTTCGCGCCCTATTGGCGCTCCGACGCGCGCGGGGTCGTCACGGGCCTGACGCGGTACGTCACCAAGGCGCACCTCGCGCGGGCCGTGCTGGAGGCGACCAGCTGGCAGACGCGCGAGGTCGTGGACGCCATGTACCAGGACTCCGGGGTGCGGATCACCACCCTCAAGGTGGACGGCGGCATGACCAAGAACAACCTGCTGATGCAGCACCAGGCGGACGTCCTCGACGTTCCGGTGGTCCGGCCGAAGGTCTCCGAGACCACCTGTCTCGGTGCCGCCTACGCCGCCGGGCTGGCCACGGGCGTGTGGAACGACCTGGACGAGCTGAAGTCCCACTGGCAGAAGGACGTCGAGTGGACGCCGGACATGGAGGCGTCCGTCCGCGACCGCCAGTACCACAACTGGCGCAAGGCCGTGGAGAAGAGCTTCGGGTGGGAGGAGGGCGGCGACGACTAGGCACACGCGCGTGGTGCCGTCCAGCGCGGCCCGTACCCCTGTCGGCGGGGGTACGGGCCGTTTCCCCGCCTCAGGTGGTGACGGTCTGCCGGCGGCGCGCGGAGTACGCCATCGCGTGCTGGACGACGCCCACGAGCACCTCTTTGACCGACTGCTTGTCCCGGGCGTCGCACAGCACGACCGGCACGTCCTCGTCGAGGTCGAGGGCCTGCCGTACGTCCTCCTCGGGGTAACGGATCGCCCCCTCGAAGCAGTTGACGCCGACGATGAACGGGATGGAGCGGCGCTCGAAGTAGTCGACGGCCGCGAAGCAGTCCTCCAGGCGGCGTGTGTCGGCGAGCACGACGGCTCCCAGGGCGCCCTCGGAGAGCTCGTCCCACATGAACCAGAACCGTTCCTGTCCGGGGGTGCCGAACAGGTACAGCACCAGGTCATCGCGCAGGGTGATGCGTCCGAAGTCCATGGCGACGGTGGTGGTCCGCTTGCCCTCGACGCCGCTGGTGTCGTCGACCGGGCGCCCTGCCTCGGTGAGCAGTTCCTCGGTGCGCAGCGGCCTGATCTCGCTGACCGCGCCCACGAACGTGGTCTTGCCCACGCCGAAGCCGCCGGCCACCAGGATCTTGAGCGTGACGGGCTCGACCGGGGGCTTGCCGCGCTCAGAACGCCCGAAGATCATTGGTCTCTTCTCCTGCCAGGTGGGGGTGTTGGGGCGACGGCGGGCCACCGGCGGCGCCTGCCTCCGAGTCCACCGTCCCGTGGTGCCGGTGACGGTCACCTCGGCCGCACCGGAGCTGCCGGAAAGTCGTCACGTCCGTCTCCCCGATCGCACTGCTCGGAACCGTCTCCGCGGGGCGGGGCGGGCCGTCCGCAGAGGGTCGTCGACGATCTGTCAGATCATAGGCCAGGGGCCTGCCGGCGCCCGCCCCCGGCCGACGGGACGGGCCTCGCGGGCGCGCGCGTCGGCCGGGCGGATCGGCGCCGGGCCCGGACGCCGTCCGTGCGTGCCTCGCGACACCGGGGAGCGGCGCCCGGGAGAGCCGGTCACAGGGCCCGCAGGCCGTTGATCACGTCCCGCAGGATGCTCTCGTCCGGGAGCTCCGCGGGCGGCACCGGCCGGTTCACATGGACCCACTCCGAGGCGACGAGGTCACCCACCAGGACGCGTACGACCCCGATGGGCAGGTCCAGTTCGGAGGACAGCTCGGCGACCGACTGCGGGTTCTCCCGGCACAGGTCGACGATGTCCACGTGCTCGGGGGACAGCGAGTGGTCCCCTTCGGGGTCGTCCGTGTGGGGTTCGGCCACGACGACCGCGATCAGGTCGAGTCGGTGCTGACCGGCACTCGTGGTGCGGCCACGCGTCATGGCGTACGGACGGACCACGGGTCCGGCCTCGTCGTCGAACCAGTGGCTTCTTCCCTGACCGTCTGTGCTCATGCCATCTCACTACCCGCCCTGGGGCAGATCGGTGCGCGGGGCGGCACCGAGATGCGCGCCGACCCGCTTGACCAGGAGCGTCATCTCGTACGCGACGAGACCCACGTCCGAGTCGGCGTCCGAGAGGACGGCGAGGCAACTGCCGTCGCCCGCGGCCGTCACGAACAGGAAGGCGTCGTCCAGTTCCACGACCGTCTGCCGGACGCTGCCCGCCTCGAAGTGCCGGCCCACGCCCTTGGCCAGGCTGTGGAACCCGGACGCCACGGCTGCGAGGTGCTCGCTGTCCTCGCGGGTCAGGTCCTGGGACACGCCGGTCGGGAGGCCGTCGCTGGAGAGCACCAGGGCCTTGCGGATGCTCGCGACGCGCTCCACCAGGTCGTCGAGGAGCCAGTTGAGCTCGCCGGACTTGTCGGTCGCCTTCGGTGCGGTCATCGACCGTCCCCCTTAGTCGTTCGTTGTGGTGCTGTGCCGCCGGACGTGTCGTCGCTCCCGGCGTTCTCCTCGCGGCCGCGCTGCCAGCCCCGTTGGAGCGAGGCCATGCGGCTGCGTACCTCGTCGGCGTCCCGTTCGGCGGGCTCCGGCTGGTTCTGGGGGCGCCGCTCGGGGGCCTGCTTGAGCTGCGGGGCCAGGTTGGCCTGGCGCACACGGCGGGGCAGCGGGGCGGACCCCGAGGCGGCGTCCTGGGTTCCCCGGGGGACGCCCAGGGGCGGCCTGCCCGAGCCGGATGCTCCGGCGGTGCCGCGGGCGGACTCGTCCCGGTCGGGCCGGGCGGCGTCGGTCACGCCGCCGCGCCCGAGGGCGTCCGCGGCCAGGCCCGCGGTGCCGGGAGCGGTCGTATGCGCGCCCGGTCCGCCGGTGGCGCCGGTGGCCGTGTCGTCCGTGGCCGGTCCGCTGGACGCGATCTCGGCACGCCGGGTGCGCCGGGGCAGAGCCGGTGCCCCGGGAGCCGGGAACGCCGAGGACGCCCGGGTCTGCGTCAGCTCGTCGAAGGGGTCGGCCACGCCGGTGCTCCGGCGCAGGGCCGCGGCACGGCGGCGGCTCGGCAGCGTCGGGGGTTCGGAGCGCGCCGGCCCCGCCGAGGGGCCGGTCTGCGACCGGGACGCGCCCGGGCCGGCCGTCGGCGTCCGGTCCGCGTCCTCGCGTCCCGTGTGTTCGTCGGTGACCGGGCGTCCGTGGGAGCTGACCAGCTTGGCCCGGCGGCGGGACAGGGACACCGGAGCGCCCGGGACGTCCTCGCCGATGCCCGCCGCGTCGGTTCCGGGGGGCTCGTCGTCGACCTGGGCCAGGGTGCGGCGCGGCCGGAACAGTCCGCCGCGCTCGCTGTCCTCGGAATCGAGCACGCCCGGGAGGTCGTTCAGGGTGTCCAGGTCGACCGGAGCCTCCAGTTCGACCGGACCGTCGAGGATCGCGGGCGTGAGCTGGGCCGGCCGCCGGGTGAGCGAGACGCGCTGGGCCTCCTCCAGTTCGGCCTCCTTCGACGGCCGGGGGCGGTCGAGGCGGAAGCCGATGCCGTTGGTGTCGGGGACGTCGTCGGTCAGCAGCGCGTCGGGGATGAAGACGACCGCGGTCGTGCCGCCGTACGGCGAGGGCTGGAGCGAGACCCGGACGTTCTGCCGCTGGGCGAGCCGGCTGACCACGAACAGGCCCAGCCGGTCGGTGTCGGACAGCTCGAACTCGGGCGTCTCGGCGAGCCGGAGGTTGGCGTCCAGCAACGCGTCGGCGGCCATGCCGAGTCCGCGGTCGTGGATCTCCAGGGTGAAGCCGTTGGCGACGCGCTCGCCCAGGACCTGGACGGCGGTGTGCGGCGGGGAGAACACCGTGGCGTTCTCCAGGAGTTCGGCCACGAGATGGGTGAGGTCGGCGACGGCGGGGCCGGTCACGGCCACCCTGGGCAGCCGGCGGACCTCGATGCGCTCGTAGTCCTCGACCTCGGCGACGGCCGCGCGGACGACGTCCATGAGCTGGACGGGTTTGCGCCACTGCCGGGACGGGGCGGCGCCGGAGAGGATCACCAGGCCCTCGGCGTGCCGGCGCATACGGGTCGTCAGGTGGTCGAGGCGGAACAGGTCGGCGAGTTCGTCGGTGTCCTCGGTGCGGCGCTCCATGGTGTCGAGCAGGGTGAGCTGCTTGTGCAGCAGGACCTGGCTGCGCCGGGCGAGGTTGACGAAGACCTCGGAGACGCCCGCGCGCAACTCGGCCTGTTTGACGGCGGCTTCCACGGCGGCACGCTGGAGGGTGTTGAGGGCCTGGCCGACCTCGCCCATCTCGTTCTTGTCGTACTCCAGGCGCGGGACCTCGGTCTCGATGTCGACCTGTTCGCCCACCGAGAGGCGGCGCATCACGCTGGGCAGCCGTACGCCGGAGGCCTCGTGGGCCTCCAGGCGCAGTTGCCGCAGGTCGCGGATGAGGCCACGGCCGACGCGCACGGACAGCACGAGGGAGAACAGCAGGGCGATCAGACCGAGGACGCCGACTGCGGCCGCCTTGACGATGACCGCCATCGCGTCCGGCCGGACGCGGTCCTGGAGGCGGTCGCCCGCCTGGTCGTCGAGCTTGGCGAGTTCGTCGAGGACGTTGCCCGCGGCGGCGTCCCAGCTCTTGGCGCTGACGTCGCCGGCCGTGCCGGGCTCGGCGCCGACGACGGACTTCTCGGCGGCACGCAGCGGAGCGGTGCCGGCGTTCTTCCAGAAACGCTCGTAGCGCTCGCGCTCCGAGGTCGGCAGCACGGCCAGGGTGGTGTCGTACAGCAGGTTCCGCTGGGCGATCAGGTCGGAGACGTCGCGGACCTCGTCACGGGTGAGCTTGCCCACCACGAGGGCGGAGCCGAGGAGGGCGTCCTCGCGGGAGAGCAGTTCGCGGGCACGGGTGATGTTGACCAGCGCCCGGGCCTGCTTGTCCAGTTCGACGTTGTCGATGCCGTCGAGGGTGGCGAGGAGGGCGTAGGCGGGGTCGACCAGGCGGTTGTACTGGTCCAGGGCCTGCAACCTGGAGACGGTGCCGTCCTCGACGGTCCGGCGCAGCGACTCGATGCCGTCGAACGCGTCCAGGACGGCGGTGAGGCGTTCGTCGTCGTCCTGGTCCATGCCGTCGCGGACGTCGGGGTCGCGGGCGTTGCGGCGGAACTTGGCGATGGCCTCGTCCGACGCGTCCCTCGTGCTGCGCAGCGCGGACAGGGCGTCCGACGCGCGCGGATCGGCCAGGTAGACGAGCGTCTGGCGGCGTTCCTGCTGGAGCACGCGCACGGTGTCCTCGATGGGATACCCGAGCTTCTCCGTGACGGTCGACACCTCGAAGAGCCGGGCGACCTCACGTCCCGTCAGCACCGTGGCGAAGCCCCACACCGCGACCAGGGACACCAGCGGCACGAGAAGCAGCGCCACGATCTTCCGGCGGATGGACTTCCCGCGAAAGCGCATGGCCTCCCCCAGCTCGACCCCCGCCGGCCGGGGGTACACATGTACGTCAACAAACGGCGCGAGCCTACTACCGACGCACACGTAACTCGAAGTTGCGTCCGGAACCAGAACGTGCGCCCCGGGATCGGGACATGGGGAGTTGTCCCGCCTTTGCGGGAGATTGCCTCCCGCGACCAGGCGAGTCGTGTCGGACCGGAACCGACCGCTCAGGGTGGGCGGTTGGCTGGATTTTTTCGTTTCTTTGGGGGCACGCGGGAATCTTGAAGGAGTCTTGTTCGTCCTTCTCTTCGGGAAATGGCGGTGGATTCGGCCACAGGAGCCGCATCTGCAACTGGGCGGCGTAAAGCAGCGCAAGCCGGGCAGCCACCCTTGAGGCCCGGTCCACGGACACCGGGACGGGGGGTCTGCCGGCGGTGGGGAGTGACACGGTGATGGGCACGGCGGAACGGCAGGAGGCGCCGGGGACCGGCGTGAGGACAGCGAGTCCGGCGACGCCACGGCGCCCCGGGGCGCGGGGTCATGACGCACCGGCGCGATCGGACGTGCCGGGCGGGCGCGCCGCGGCCCGCGAGGAGCCGTACCGGCCATTGTGGGTCGAGGAACCCGCGCGCAGGCGACGGCTGCCGGACCCGGTGCGGACCTCCGCGGTGCGGGCGGTGCTCATCATCGCGGTGACCCTGCTCCAGGCGATGGTGGCCTTCCTGTGCACGATGGCCGGCTCCTGGCTGGCGTTCCCGATGGTGCTCAGCAGCGTGGCCAGCACGGTTGTGGCCACCTGGGGCGCCCTCGACGTCTGGGTGACCCGCCAGGTGTGGAACCAGCGTCACGGCGTGGTGTCGACTCCGAGCAGCACGGCCCGCGCGCTGCGCCGCGAGCGCCGCAAGGCCCGGCGTCATGCCCGGATCACGGAGCGGACCCAGGAGCGGATACGGCGTCAGGGCGGCAGCACGGGGCGGCTGTCCCACTCCTGAGCCCGGCGAGCGCACGTCCGTCATGGATCGGCGCGCTCATACGGCGGGGCCGACACCCAGTGGTGCGGCCCCGCAGTCCTCTACGGCGTGTCCTCTACGGCGTGACGGGCGCCGGACGCTTGAACATCCGGGTCGCCGTGATCTCGCTGTGCCCCGCCTCTCCTGCCTGCGGCTGCTGCGGCAACCCCGGGCGGAGGTGCTCCTCCACGCTGATGTACTTCAGGCCGGCCCTGAGGTCCGCGTCGTTGCGCAGACGGATGACCAGGGGGAACTCGGCGAGTGCCGTCGTGTCGAACAGGCCCGTGGTGTACAGGAGCTGGACGCCCAGCGCGTCCGACACGGCCCGCTGGAGCTCCAGCAGATACGTCGCGTTGGCCCGGCCGATCGGGTTGTCCAGGAAGAGCGTGCCGGCGTGCCGGTGCCTGTCCCGGCCCCGGTCGTTGGACCGCAGGGCCGCCATCGTGCAGTACAGCGCGATGGCCGCCGTGAGCAGTTGGCCACCGGAGAACACGTCGCCCATCTGTCCCACGGGCACCCGCTCGGCGCGCAGCACGGCGTCCGGTTTGAGGATCTCCACGGCCACCCCTCGGGGCTGGAGCGCCGCCCCGACTCCCCGCAGCAACAGGGACATTCCGTCACGCCGCAGGTCGGAGTTCTTCTTCACGGCGGCCCTGGTGGCCTCGTCGATGACCTCGCCGAGCCGCTCGGTGAGCGTCGCCTGGTCGGGTTCCTCGAAGCGGATCCGCAGGAACTCCTGCCCGGACCACTCGCCGAGCCCCTCCGGCAGCCGGGACAGCCGCTGGGCGGACCTGAGGGTGGCGAGCGCGGACTCCACGAGCCCCCGGAGCCGGTCCACGATCGAGTCCCGGTTCCGCTCCAGTTGTGCCAACTCGTCGGTCAGCACCCGCAGTCGGGGCGCGAAGGCGTCCGCCCACTTCTGCGCGTGCTCGGGCAGCGCGGACGCGGGCAGCTCCCGGATCTGCTGCCGTGCGGGGGTGCGGACCTGCTCGTAGCGCGTGGAGTTGGCGTGCCGGACCAGGACGTCACTGGCCTCGCGCACGGCGCCCTCGGCGGCGGAGAGGTCCGCGGCACAGCCGCGCAGCGACCGACGGGCCTCGGCGGCGGCCTGCCGTGCCTCCTCGGGGCTGCCCGGGTACGGTTCCGGCTCGTCCTGCTCGTCCTCCATCGCGTGCTCGCGCAGCAGGTCGCGGAGCATCGCGGCGATCTCGTCGAAACCGCCCGCCGCGTCCTCGGCGGCCCGGTGGGAGCCGAGCAGCTCCGCGTGCGCCTCCCTGGCCTGCGCCAACGCCTCGGTGCGGGAGGCGAGTTCGGCGGTGGCCGTGCGCAGCAGCGCCTGTGCGTGCTCGGCGTCGCGCGGCTCCAGTTCCGGCGACAGCCCGGTGTGCGCCTCGCCGTCCTCGGGGGCGTGCCGCTCGGCCTCGCCGCGCAGCCGGCCGAGCTGCTCGCTCGCGGTCGACATACGGGTCTCCAGGAGCTGAACCAGCTCCTCCGCGCGGGCTGCCGCGGCCTGCCGGGATGGCCCGTCGGAGCCGTCGGGCGACTGAAGCAACTGCTCCGCGCGCGTGCGGACCTTGTTGCTCAGCCGGTCCAGTTCGGCGAGGGCCGCGCTCTCGTCGCTCTCCGCCCGCGCCTGTTCGGCCCGCAGGTCGGCGCCGACGCCCACCTTCTCGTAGAGCCGGGAAGCGGCCCGGTATGCCTCGCGGAGGGCGGGCAGGGACGCCTTGGAGGCATCCGGGTCGCTGTCCGGTACGTCGTCCGGGGCGCCGGCGATCTCGGCGCGTTCGGCGCGCAGCGCACGCGCGGTGCGGCGGGCGTCGTCGGCGGCGCGCTGGGCTCCGCGCCGGTCCTCGTCGGCGGCCCGCGCGCGGTCCAGACAGGTCTGGGCGCGGGCTTCCGACTCGGTGGCCTCGTCGGCCAGTTCGCGCAGCTTGGCCTGCCAGCCGGACCGCTCGCGCAGCCGGTAGGCCAGACCGGCGAGGGCGTCGGCGGCGCGCCGGGCCTTCTGCGCGGCCTCCTGCCGCTCGTCGCGCGTCTGCGCGGCCTCGGCGGCGGCTTCGTCGGCCTCGGCCCGGACCGTGCGCGCCTCGGCCAGCTCGGCCTCCGCCTCCTCGGCGAACGCGCGCGTGTCCCGGGCGGCCTGCGCCAGTTCGACGAGCCGGCCGGCCGGGCAGCCGGTGCGCCAGGAGGCGAGCCGGGCGGCCAGTTCACGGTCCTTGCCGAGGCGGGCCGCGAGCGTCCGGATCTCCTCGTCCCGCTCGCCGGCCCGCGCGCGCAGCGCCTGGCGCTCCTCGTCGGCGGCGTGCTCGTCGTGCATGGCCGGGTTCGGCGGTACGAGGAAGACGTCGGCGCTCTGGGAGCCGGTGGCCGGGGTCGGCGCCAGCAGGGCGGCGGCCGTACCGACGGCGACGGCGGAGCGCGGGAGCAGGGCCGCGTCGTTCAGGGCCTCGCGGGCCCGCGCGTGGGTGTCGGGGTCGGTGATGATGACGCCGTCGACCAGTTCGGGCCGGGCGGCCAGCACACGCGCGTGGTCGGCGGGGTCGACGGCCTGGGCGAGGTAGCGCCAGCCGGGCAGGGCCGGGATGCCGTTCTCGCCGAGGAACTCGACCGTGGCCAGGACGTCCGGCCCCGGCGGCAGGAGTCCGCCGTCGCCGAGCGCGCCGAGGATCCGGGAGTCGTCGGCGGCGGCCGTACGCAGTTCGAAGAGCTGGCGTTCGGCCGAGGACACGGAGTCGTCGAGCAGCTCGCGCAGCTCGTCGGCGAACCGGTCGAGGTCCTCGGGGGTGAGACCGGCGTCGGTGACGGCAGCCTCGTGCCCGGCCGCGCCGCCCTTTCCGGCGTCCTCGGCGCCCGCGCGCTGCGCCGGTACTCCGGCTGGGACGCCGGAGTTCCCGGTCAGGCTGAGCAGTGCCGCGAGCCGCTCCTCCCCCGCCAGCCCCTCGGCCAGACGCCGTTCGGCCTCGTAGGAGCGCGCTGCCGCCGCGGCCGCGTCCTCCGCGCGGGCGGCCGTGAGTTCCGCGCGGGCTTCGGCGGCGGCCGCCTCGCGCGCGTGCTCGGCGGCCCGGTTGGAGGACTCGCGGGCGGTGTCCCAGGCGGCGACGGCGGTCTTCTCGGCGTCGCTCGCTGCGAGGGCCGCGCGGGCGGGGTCGGCGTCCGGCGCGCTGTCGTCGAGCCAGCCCGCGCGGACCGCCTCGGCGGTCTCCTGCTCGACCTCGCTCAGCCGCTGGCGCAGATGCCCGATCTCACTGCGGGCGCGCTGTGCCTCGGTTGCGGCCGCGGTGGAGTCCCGGTACGCGGACTCGCCGACCTCCTGGAGCGCCGCGGACCGCTCCTCCTCCTCGTTGGCGAGCGTCTCGGCGCGCTCGGCGGCCGCGTGCAGGGCGCGTACGAGATCGACGGCGGCCTTCGCGCGGGCGGCGAGCGCGGGGGCCGCGTCCCGCTCGGCCTCCTGGATGGCGGCGGCCACGCGCGCGACCCGGTCGGCGGCGGCCCGGTGGCGCAGGACGGCCTCGGCGGCCTGCCAGGCGGAGTGCAGCGTGCGCGCCTCGGCGAGTTCGCGCTTCTGGGCCGCGGCCGACTTCTCGGCGGCGGCGAGGGCCAGGGAGGCGTGCCGGTAGGCGAGTTCGGCGGCGATGAGCGCACTGCGCTCGCGGCCCGCCTCGGCGTGTGTGACGGCGTACGCGGCAGCGGTGACCCGCTGGGCGAGGTCCGCCGCCCGGACGCGCTCCTGGACGCCCCGCGCGGACAGCCGGCGGGCCAGCGTCCGGGTACGGCGTTCGGCGGCCGTGTGGATGTCACGCGCGCGTGAGCGGGTCTCGGCGGCCTCGACGATCCGGCCCAGCAGGTCCACGGACCCGGCGGTGAAGTCCCGTTCGGCGATGAGCTCGGCGCGTCGCCCGAGCTTGTTCCCGAACCCGCTGACCAGGTCGGCGAGCCCGTCGGTGTCGCGGGTGTCGGTCACGGCGCGCAGCAGCAGATCGGTGAAGTCGGAGTCCTTCTTCACCGCGAACAGGCCCGCGGCCTCGCCCTCGTCGGCGTTCATCTCCCGCTGGTAGCGGAAGAGTTCGGGGTCCAGGCCGAGGTCACCGAGGTGCTCGATCCAGCGGTCGTGGATTTCCTCCCAGTGCACCTCCAGGTGCGGGTACGCCTTGCCCGCCTCGGTGAGCGCGTCCCGGAAGCCCTTCATGGTGCGGCGGCGGCCCTGGGCGGCCGACTGGCCCTCGGCGGGCGGCCGGACGGCGGTGGACTCGGCGACGGGCAGGTTGTCGAGGCTGAGGCCCGGTCCGGGCCGGAAGGAGTACCAGGCCTCGGCGAACTTCCGCGGGTCGTTGGACACCTGGCGCCCCCGCCACTCGCTGACCTTGCCGACGACGACGCACTCGCCGGTCAGGGTGTGCTGCCACTCCAGGGCCACGTGTCCGCAGTCGTCCGCCAGCAGGAACTTCCGGAGCACGCCGGAGCTGGCACCGCCCAGGGTGTTGCGGTGGCCCGGCAGCATCACCGAGAAGATCAGCTTGAGCAGGACGGACTTGCCGCCGCCGTTCTCCAGGAAGAGCACTCCGGCGGGCGCGGGCCGGCGCGGGGGGCCGACGGGCTCCTCCTCGAAGAACTCCGCCTGGGTGGGCGCGGGGTCGGGCACCTCCGCGCCGACGCCGCGCAGGTCAAGCACGGTGTCGGCGTAGCGCGCACCGGCGGGGCCGATGGAGTAGAGGCGGACCCGGGACAGCTCGTACATGGCGGACTCTCGTAAGTCTTCGGCAGATCAGGGAAGTTCAGGAGTGGAACGGCAGCCCGGCATCGGCCGCCAGCTCCAGGTCGTCGCCGTCCTCGGGGGGCAGCAGCGTCGGTGTGCCGTCGGTGACCGGGACGACCCCCAACTCCAGGAGCTCGGCCATGGCGGCGCTTCCGGCCATGTCCCGCACCTGGAGCTGGTAACGAGCCGTGGTCCGGTAGGTACCGCCGTTGTCGTCCCCGGTGCGCTGGAGGAAGCCGGAGTCGGTGAGGAAGGCGGCGGCCTTGCCGACGATGCCGGTCGTGGACCCGGCGAGCCGGCGGGCGTCCTTGGTCGCACCGGCCGCGCTGCGTCTGGCCCAGATCCGCCAGGCCGCTTCGAGCCCGGGCGCGTCGGTGGCCGGGTCGGTGTTCTCCCCGACCTCCTCGGCCCGCTCCTCCAGGCGCCGGCAGGCCTGCCGTACGAAGGCGTCGACGCCGTTGACCGAGACGCGCCCGATGTATCCGTCGTCGGCGAGGTCCTCGGGGCGCGGGAACGCCATGGCGGCCACGGCGAGATGGGCGAGGCCGTGCAGGAACCGGTCGCCTCCGTCGGCGGACGTACGACGCGCGTAGTCCCCCATGCGGACGGCGAACACGGAGTCCTCGGCGGCGGTCACGGCCATCCCCGCGCGGGGGGACACCTCGAGGACGACCAGTCCGAGTCCGGCGGCCACGGCGTCGGCGAGCCGCGCGAACGGCGGGTCCTCCCGGTAGCGCCGCAGCAGATCGGCGTACTCCTGGTCCCGCGCGGGCTGCAGTTTGGGCTGGAGCCCGAAGGCGACGAGCCGAGCGGCGTCGGCGGCGTCGGCGGGGGTGACGGCGGCGGGCGCCGACGGGGTCGGGACCTCCGGGTCGCTCCACTCGACATGCTCACTCACGGCTGGGGCTCCTTGTCACGCTGTCGCTCACTCATGCTGCTGCCGGAGGTGCTGACCTCACTCATGCTGCTTCCGGAGGTGCTGACCTCACTCATCCCGCTTCGGGAGGGGCTGCTCTCGCTGATGCCGCATGCGGAGGTTCTGATCTCGCTCATGCCGCCTCCGTCCGGTCCGCCGCCATCCCCACGGCGTCCAGCAGGGCCGTGCCGACGATGAGGTCGGCGCCGCCGAAGTCCGGATCGTCCAGCTCCGTCCCGTCGTCCACCGCGAAGAGCAGTTTCTCCTCGCCCTGGCGGTAGGCGGTGCCGACGGCGGGGCTGGCCGCGTGGATCGCCAACAGGGCGACCAGGTAGGCGAGATCGAACCCACCGGCCCGGCGGGCCTCGGCGAGCAGTCCGGAGAGCCGCCGTGGCGCGTCCGCGGGCAGGTCCAGCAACTCCTTCGCGGCCGCCAGCTGTTCCTCGCTGAAGCGGCTGTCGTCGGGCGTGGCGATCAGGTCGGGCTCCGGCATCTCCGCGCCCAGGTGCTCCCGCTCCATGGGCGGGGTGAGCAGTATGTCGACGAGGTCGCCGACCCGGACCGACACCGGGGTGCGCAGGCCGGTCCCGTGCGCGAAGAACGCGTCGGTGACCCGCGTGGCCTGCTCCAGCGGGAGCGGCAGCACCGGCGCGAGGAGGTGGCCGTACAGGTCCGTCCCGGACGTCGTCATGGGGGTGGCGAAGGCCTGCCTGTCCTGCTCGGCACGGAACAGGGGGCCGGCCTCCAGGAGCCGCGACTGGAGCTGCGTGTGGCGCCGGATGCAGTCCTTGACGATGTCCACGAGCTCGGCGGTGCGCCGCTTCTGCTCGGCGTCCTCGGACTCGTCCCGCGCCTTGCGGATGTTGGTCAGGATCGCGTTCTCGTGGCGGTACCGGTCGGCGACGTGGTCGAGGGCCTCGGCGATCATGTCGGGCACGGAGTTGAGCCAGTCGACGGCCCGGACGTTGCGCCGGGTGGCGTCCAGGGCCCGGCGCAGGGTCTCGGAGTACTGCACGGTCCGGTACCGGGCCTGCTCCGCGGCGAGCTGGGCGTCGGCGAGGCGGCCCCGGCTGATCAGCACCTCCAGCTTGACCTCGGCGGCGATCTGGGCGCTGGTCACATCGGTGTCGAGGGCACCGACGAGAACGTTGACCGCCTCGTCCGTGGTCCGCAGGTACACCGAGCCGCCCGGGCCCGGCACCTCCTCGATCAGCTTGAAGTCGTAGTCGCGCCGCACATAGGTCCCGTCCGGGGCGAACGTGCCGTAGACCGCGCGGAATCCCCGGTCGACGCTGCCGACGTTGATCAGGTTCTCCAGGACCCAGCGGGCCACGCGCTCGTGCTCGGCGACGGGCCGCTGCGGGGCCTGGGCGGCGATGCGCGGGATGAGTCGGGCGACGATCTGGTCGTGGTCGGCGCCGGTGTCGAAGTCCATGTTCAGGGTGACCAGGTCGATGGCGGCGAGGGCCACCTCCGCCATGCCGTACACCGAGTACTCGCCCGCGAGGTTGGCCTTGCGGGCGTCGAGGTCGTGCAGCGGGGCGGTGCAGGCGAGCGCGCGCAGCCGACGCGCCAGTCCCTCGTCGGCGGCCGGGCCCGGTGCGGGGCGCGGCCCCGCGCTGAACTGGGGCGGAACGCTGTCCGTCGTCGCAGGCGAAGTCACGGTGCACAGACTAGGTGCTAGGTCTGACAACTCCCCAAACGGCGCGGATCGCCTCCGGCGGTGGGACGGGAACCACGGTTGGGATTCGTCTGCCGGCCGGTGAGGGCTGGTCGCGCAGTTCCCCGCGCCCCTGACTAGATCTCCTCGCCCACTCTTCGTCTGTACACCTCGACCACTCGACCCAGAGAGTCCGAGAGGTACACGGCGAGCAGCCGTTCCGCCTCTTCCTTGTCGCCCGCCTGGAGCGCGCCGAGGATCTGCTGGTTGCGGGCCAGGTACGGCTCGTGCAGGGCCTTGGGGTCGTCCACGACGTGGAACGCCAGGCGGAGTTCGGCGAAGACGCTGCGCATCAGTTCGTCGGTGCGTTCGCTGCCCGCGAGGGCGACGAGCTCGCGGTGGAAGTGGATGTTGGCCGTGCCCAACGCTTTCCAGTCACCTTCGCGCACCGCCCGCTGCCCCTCGCCGACCGCCTCGGCGAGCGCGTCCAGGGCGTACGGCGGTTCGCCCAGCCCGCGGACGACGGCGCACTCCACGAGCGCGCGGGTGCGGTAGATGTCCTCCACGTCCTCGACCGCCAGGACCCGCACGAACACCCCGCGGTTGAGCTCGTGGACGAGCAGTCGTTCATGCGTGAGCAGCCGGAACGCCTCGCGCAGGGTGTTGCGGGAGACCCCGAGCGCCCCGCCGATGCTGTCCTCGGACAGCCGGGTCCCCGGCGGGAAGTAGCCCTCGGCGATACGGCTCCTGAGGATGTCCGAGACCCGCTCGGCCGTGCTGGTACGGCCCAGGAGGGCACGGTCGTCGGCCAGTCCGCTCAACTGCTCTGCCATGCCCGGAATTCAACCGCAGACACGAGAACGAAACAACAGGGGTATTGAAGGATCGTTGAACGATCCTCTACGTTGCTCATCACCGCACGGTGCAGCTCCGCTACCTCCGTCCTCCCCCTGCGAGGTGCCCATGAGCACGACCCCGCCCCCTCAGGCCCTGACCGACCACCCCACGGCGACCGACGGCCCCGCCGAAGACGGGGCGCTGGGCTGGTTCCGCGCCCTCGGCCCGCGCGGCCGCCGCGCCTTCGCCGGTGCGTTCGGCGGCTACGCCCTCGACTCCTACGACTACTTCACGCTCCCGCTGAGCATGGTCGCGCTGGCCGCGTACTTCGGCCTCGACAGCGGCCAGACCGGGCTCTTCACCACCGTCACCCTGCTCGCCTCCGGCATCGGCGGCGCCCTGGCCGGGGTGCTGGCCGACCGGGTCGGCCGGGTCAGGGCGCTGATGATCACGGTGGTCACCTACGCGGTCTTCACCGTGGCCTGCGGCTTCGCCCCGAACTTCGAGTCGCTGCTGGTCTTCCGCGCCCTTCAGGGCCTCGGTTTCGGCGGCGAGTGGGCGGTCGGCGCGATCCTGGTCGCCGAGTACGCGAGCGCCAGGCACCGCGGCCGCACCCTCGGCGCCATCCAGAGTTCCTGGGCCGTGGGCTGGGCCCTGGCGGCGATCATGTACACGCTGGTGTTCTCGGTCTTCGACGACGGCACGGCCTGGCGCGTGATGTTCTGGACCGGCGCGCTGCCCGCGCTGCTCGTCGTCTGGATGCGGCGCCGGGTCCAGGACGCCCCGGAGGCGATCGCGGTGCGCGAGAAGAACGCCGGCAAGGGCTCCTTCGCGGCGATCTTCAAACCGGACCTGCTGCGTACGACGATCTTCGCGGGGCTGCTGTCCACCGGCGTCCAGGGCGGCTACTACACGCTCGCCACCTGGGTGCCGACGTACCTCAAGAGCGACCGCGGACTGTCGGTCGTCGGCACCGGCGGCTACCTCACGTTCCTGATCTCCGGTGCCTTCCTCGGCTACCTCACCGGCGGCTACCTCACCGACCGGCTGGGCCGGCGGCGCAACATCTGGCTGTTCGCCCTGCTGTCGGCCGTGTGCATCGTGGCCTACGGCAACATCCCGAGCGGGGCCGACACCTGGCTCCTGGTCCTGGGCTTCCCCCTCGGGTTCTGCATGTCGGCGATCTTCAGCGGCTTCGGGTCCTATCTGAGCGAGCTGTACCCGACGGCGGTGCGCGGCTCGGGGCAGGGCTTCACGTACAACGCGGGCCGCGCGGTCGGCGCGGTCTTCCCGACCACCGTCGGCTTCCTGGCCGACAGCTGGGGCGTGGGCGGGGCGCTGGTCTTCGGCGCCATCGGCTACGGCATCGCCGCGCTGGCCCTGCTCGGACTGCCGGAGACCCGTGGGAAGGAACTCGCGTGAACCGCACGGAGGACCGCCCCCTGACCCTCGTCGACGAGCACGCGCACGCGTGGAGCCCGGAACAGGCACGCGCCCGCTTCCGCGCGGGCCTGAGCGGCCCCACCGCCGGGGTCGCGGCCGGCCACACCCAGGTCAACCTGATCTCGGTGCCCGCCGACTGGGCGTACGACATGCTGCTGTTCTGCCAGCGCAATCCCAAGCCCTGCCCGGTCCTCGACGTCACGGACGCCGGCGACCCGACCACCGTCCTCGCGGAGGGCGCCGATCTGCGCACCGATCTCCCGCGCTACCGGGTGTGGGAGGACGGCCGGCTGGTGGACGAGCCGACGGACGTGCGCGCACACTGGCGTGAGGACCTCGTTTCGTTCCTGATCGGGTGCAGTTTCACCTTCGAGTGGGCACTTTCGGAGGCGGGCGTCCCGATCCGGCACATCGAGCAGGGCCGGAACGTTCCGATGTACGTGACCAGTCGACAGTGCCGTCCCGCGGGGCGGCTGCACGGACCCATGGTGGTGTCCATGCGCCCGGTGCCACCGCAGCACCTGGCGTCCGCCCTGAGGGAGAGCAGCCTGCTCCCTGCCGTGCACGGCAGCCCCGTGCACTGCGGCGATCCCTCGGGACTCGGCATCGACGACCTCGGCCGCCCCGATTTCGGTGATCCGGTGGACGCCGAGCCGGACGACATCCCGGTGTTCTGGGCCTGCGGAGTGACCCCGCAGGCCGCGGTGATGGCCTCGCGCCCGCCGTTCGCCATCACCCACGCACCCGGGCAGATGTTCCTGACGGACGCCCGGGACGAGCAGTACAGGGTGGCCTGAGACCCCGGGCCCCGACGGGAAACCGATGGACCGCACGCAGAACCGCTGAGCACCCCGGAAGGAAGCACGAGACCTCCATGACCTCGATCGATCTGAACGCCGACCTCGGCGAGGGCTTCGGCCGCTGGCAGCTCACCGACGACGAGCGCCTGCTGTCCGTCGTCACGAGCGCCAATGTGGCGTGCGGGTTCCACGCCGGGGACGCGGTCACCATGCGGCGGGTCTGCGAGCTGGCGGCCGCGCGCGGGGTCCGGATCGGCGCCCAGGTCTCCTACCGGGACCTCGCGGGGTTCGGGCGGCGCGCGATGGACGTGCCGTCCGCCGAGCTGACGGCCGAGGTGGCCTACCAGATCGGCGCCCTGGAGGTCTTCGCCCGGGCGGCGGGCACGCGCGTGTCCTACGTCAAGCCGCACGGCGCGCTCTACAACCGGGTCGTCCACGACGAGGAGCAGGCCGCGGCGGTCGTCGACGGCGTGCTCCTCGCCGACGCCACGCTGCCCGTGCTGGGCCTGCCCGGCTCCCGTCTCCTGGCGGCCGCCGGGAAGGCAGGGTTGGAGGCCGTCACGGAGGCCTTCGCGGACCGCGCCTACACCGAGGAGGGCACGCTCGTGCCGCGCGGCCAGGAGGGAGCGGTGATCACCGATCCCGAGGCGGTCGTGGCGCGCGCGCTGGGCCTGGCCCGGGACCGGGCGGTCACCGCCCGCTCCGGTGCCCGTGTCGAGGTCGAGGCCCGCTCCCTGTGCCTGCACGGCGACACACCGGGCGCGGTGGAACTGGCCCGACGGGTCAGGGAGCGCCTGGAGTCCTCGGGCGTCCGGGTGGAGGCGTTCGTATGAGGACACTGCCCGTCGGCGACCGCGCCCTGCTCGTCGAGGTGGCCTCGGGCGAGGAGGCCCAGGCGCTCCACGCCGAGCTGGTGCGCCGCCGCGCGGAGGGCTCGCTGTCGGTCCGCGAGATCGTCCCGGCGGCCCGTACGGTCCTCCTCGACGGCCTCGCCGACCCGGCCCGTCTGGCCGCCGAGCTCACCGCCTCCGAGGTCCCGCCCGCTCCCCCGCGCGCGCGTGAGGTCATCGAACTCCCGGTGCGTTACGACGGCCCGGACCTGGCCGACGTGGCCGCGCACTGGGGCGTCTCCCCCGAGGAGGTGGCCCGCGTCCACGCCGGCACCGAGTTCACGGTCGCCTTCTGCGGGTTCGCGCCCGGCTTCGGCTACCTCACCGGTCTGCCGGCCCCCTACGACGACGTACCGCGCCGGGCCACCCCGCGCACGGCCGTCCCGGCGGGCTCGGTCGGGCTCGCGGGCCCGTACACCGGCGTCTACCCACGCTCCTCCCCGGGCGGCTGGCAGCTCATCGGGACCACGGACGCCGTGCTGTGGGACCACGCGCGCGTACCGGCCGCGCTGCTGTCGCCGGGGACGCGTGTGCGCTTCGTGAGGTCGACATGACCGACCGCGCCCTCTCCGTCGTCCGGGCCGGGGCCCTCACCACCGTCCAGGACCGGGGCCGCCCCGGCCACGCCCACCTCGGCGTCCCCCGCTCGGGCGCCCTGGACGGTCCGGCGGCCGGCCTCGCCAACCGGCTGGTCGGCAACCGCCCCGAGGCGGCCGTCCTGGAGACCACGCTCAACGGCTGTGTGCTGCGCCCCCGTTCGGCGGTCACCGTGGCCGTCACCGGCGCCCCCTGCCGGATCACGGTGGACGGCCGCCCGGCGGCCTGGGGCGCACCCGTGGACGTGCCGGCGGGAGCCCTGCTGACCGTGGGAACGGCCGTGTCGGGGCTGCGCAGTTACGTGGCCGTCTCCGGCGGGATCGCCGTGGAGCCGGTCCTGGGCAGCCGCTCCACGGACCTCCTGTCGGGCCTGGGCCCGCCGCCCCTCACGGACGGGGCGGTACTCCCCCTCGGTACGCCGCAACCGCTCCGCACGCGCGTGGACACCGCGCCGCAGCCGGCGCCGCCCTCGGAGCTCGTCCTCCGCGTCACGCCGGGCCCGCGGGCCGACTGGTTCACCCCGGAAGCGGTACGGGCCTTCACCTCCCGTACCTTCCAGGTGTCCTCGGCGAGCAACCGCATCGGCCTGCGCACGGAGGGACCGGCCCTGGAGCGGGCCCGGCCGGGCGAACTGCCCAGCGAGGGCATGGTCCTGGGCGCGGTCCAGGTCCCGCCGAACGGCAGGCCGGTGGTCTTCCTCGCCGACCACCCGACCACCGGCGGCTACCCGGTGATCGCAGTGGTCCGCGAGACGGATCTTCCTGGAGCCGCACAGGCGGTGCCCGGAACCCCGGTGCGCTTCGTGGAGGTACAACGCCGCTGACCCGCCCGGGGGCGCCGGGAACCGCGCGACCAGCCGCACGCCCCCGCACCCGCACCCGCACCGGCACCGGCACCCCGTACAGCACTCAAGCCACCTCGGCCCGCTGCTCCGGCACGGACAACGCGGCCAACGCCACGGACACCGCGTGCGCGGCCCGCAGGTCGAGCCGCCCGCTCGTCCCCCGCGCGTGATGCCGCATCTCGTCCACCGCCAGCGTCACCAGCTGGGGCAGCAGATCGGTGCACCGCCGCGCCACCCACCCCGTGCCCGCCGTGGCCAGCCACCACAGGCTCGCCGACGCCGCGGGCGCGGGAGAGCGCGGCTCGGCCGAGGGGGCGACGCCGGTCGCGATCCCCCGCTCCGCCAGCAACGCGTGGAACCGCACGGCCAGTTGCCGATGTCCCCGCTCTCCGGGATGCAGGCGGTCCGCACTCCACATCGCACGGTCGGTGGTCCAACTCCCCTCCGCCGCGTGCAGATGCACCGCCCCGTACCGCTCGGACAGCGCGTGCACCACCGCGTTTACCGCCCGCTGCCGGCGGGCCAGGGGACGCGCCAACGCGCCGGGCAGCCCGAGCATGGTGCCCGGGTCGGGCAGGCACGCCGTGAGCAGGACAGCGCCCTGTCCGGTGAATGCCGCGTACACCGCGTCGAGCCGGGCGGCCACGGCGTGGATGTCGAACGTGCAGCGCAGGGTGTCGTTGACACCGACCAGGACCGAGACGACGTCCGGCCGCAACGCCAGCGCCACCGGCATCTGCCGCTCCAGCACGTCCCGCGTCTGCGCCCCGCTCACCGCGAGCTTGGTGAACTCCACGGACTCGGCGAGCCCGTAGGCGAGCAGCGCGGCCCAGCCGCGCCACCCCCCGCCGACGGGGTCGCCCACGCCCTCGGACAGCGAGTCGCCGAGGGCGACGAAGCGCACGGCCCTCACGAGGCAACCCCGCTCATGCCACGCCCCCCGGCACGGAGCGCCGCAGAAGGGCCTCCGCGTCGTGCGCGGCGAGGAACGCCCGGACGGCCGTGTCCCACCCGAAGCACTCCGCACGCGCGCGTGCGCTCTCGCGGCGCTCGCCCTCCGGGCGTTCCAACAGCATGTCCACGGCGTCCGCGAAGGCCGCTCCCCGGTCGGCTGCGACGGCCCCGGCCGAGCCGATGACCTCCGGCAGCGCGGAGGAGGCGCTCACCACCACCGGCGTGCCGCACGCCATGGCCTCCAGCGCGGCGAGCCCGAAGGTCTCGGCGGGCCCGGGGGCCAGGCACACGTCGGCGGAGGCCTGGAGCGCGCCGAGCAGCCCCCGGTCCGAGACGTGCCCGAGGAAGGTGACCGGCAGCCGCCGTTCCCGGGCCCGCTGTTCCAGACGCCGCCGCAGCGGCCCGTCCCCCGCCACCACCAGCACCGCCCGCCTGCCTCGGCGTACGAGGGACTCCAGGGCGTCCAGGGCCGTGTTCGGCCGCTTCTCGACGGACAGCCGGGTGCAGGTCACGAGGAGTGTCTCGGTCTCGCGCACGTACCGGGCCCGGAGCCCCGTGTCGCGCAGCGCCGGGCGCCGCTCGACCAGGTCGACGCCCAGCGGGGCCCGTACGACGTTGCGGGCGCCGATCCGCACGAACTCCCGCTCGGCGAACTCGGTGGTGCACACCACGCGCGCGTACGCGTGCGCCGTACGGATGTTGAGGGCGTCGGCAGCCCGCCGGGCGGTGCTCTCCGGCAGGCCCCAGGTGCGCAGGACGCCGTCGGCGGTCTCGTGGGAGACCATCACGGCGGGGACGCGGGCCCGCCGCGCCCAGGTGCCGGTCCACCTCAGGGTCGTACGGTCGGAGACCTCCAGGCGGTCGGGGGCGAGTGCCTCCAGGAGCCAGGCCACGCGCCGCCTGTCGGTGAGGACGCGGTAGCCGCCGGTGCCGGGCAGCAGCGGACCGGGCAGGGTGATGATCCGTCCCTGCTCGGTCACGCGGTCGCTCGCGCGGTCGCCGGGCACGATGAGCACGGGCTCGTGCCCGGACTCCCGGTAGCCCCTGCCCAGTTCGCGCAGTGCGGTGCGCAGGCCGCCCGAGGCGGGAGCGACGAAGTTGGCGAGGCGGACGATCCGCAGCGGCCGCCCGCTCATGCCGCCACCGCCGTCTTCCGGCCGCTGAGCACGGCGGCGTAGTGACCGATCAGCCGGTCGCCTACGGCCGCCCAGGTGCGCCCCTCGACCATGGCCCGCGCGGCCGCCCCGAACGAGGCCCGCAGTGCGGGGTCGGCGGCCAGGGACCCCACGGCGTCCCGTACGGCGGCCGGGTCGCGCGGCGGGACGAGGAACCCGGTGCGCCCGTGGGCGACCAGGTCCAGCGGGCCGCCGGCGGCGGGGGCGACGACGGGCACACCGCTCGCCATGGCCTCCTGGACGGTCTGGCAGAAGGTCTCGAAGGGGCCCGTGTGCGCGAAGACGTCGAAGGAGGCGAAGATCCGGGCCAGTTCGTCACCCGTGCGGCGGCCCAGGAAGACCGCGCCGGGCAGTGCCTGGTCCAGGTGCGGCCGGCTCGGCCCGTCGCCGACCACCACGACCCTGACGCCCTCCAGGCGGCAGGCGTCGGCCAGCAGCTCGATGTGCTTCTCCGGGGCGAGCCGGCCGACGTAGCCGACGATCATCTCCCCGTCCGGGGCGAGACGGCGGCGCAGCGCCTCGTCACGCAGGCCGGGGTGGAAGCGGACGGTGTCCACGCCCCGCGGCCACAGTTCGACCCGGGGCACGCCGTGCGCCGTCAGGTCGCGCAGGGACGCGCTGGACGGGGCGAGGGTGAGGTCGGCGGCGGCGTGGACGGAGCGGATGCGGCGCCAGGCGGCGGCCTCGCCTGCGTGCACGTAGGTGCGGGCGTATCCGGCGAGGTCGGTCTGGTAGACGGCCACGGCGGGGATGCCGAACCGGGCGGCGGCGGCCATGCCGCGGACGCCGAGGACGAAGGGGCTGGCCAGGTGGACGACGTCGGCACGGTGCTCGGCGATCGCCGCGGCCACGCGCCTGCTGGGGAGGGCGACGCGGACCTGGGGGTAGCCAGGGAG
>NZ_LJBR01000219.1 GCF_001282115.1 Streptomyces sp. NRRL B-24085
CCGTCGGCTCCCGCTCCCGGCCCACGGCGGCGGGGGCGGCGTCGCGCCGGTCGTGCCCGCGGACGGGTCGAACTGCGGGCCGGGAGCGGGAGCCGACGGTGCGGAACCGGACGTATCGGGGTAACCGGGGTGCTGTGCAGGCGTGGTGGGGGCAGGGGCCGGCGCGGGAGGCGCCGCCTCCGCCTCGGGCGCCGCGCTCTGCGTGTACCAGGCAGGGGCGGCATAGTCGATGGTGAACTCGCCCGTCATCTCGGTGGCGGACTCCGCGTCGGACTGGTCGTCGCTGGGCGTGGTCCAGCCCGCGCGCAGCCCGTCCCGATCGCTCTGCACAATTCCTCCTGGTTGGTCGAGCACCCTCGTGCCGTGTGGGCACTCATGTGCCGGGCTGGGGGCGACCGTTCCTGTGGTCCGATCCGACTGAAGTCCCCTGGACGCGAACAACCCACCCGTGGGTTCCTACGTCGCACCCGCATCAAGCGTAAACGCCACAGGCGTCGGCGGGGCAGGCCCGTCCGCTGTGCGCTCGCACGCGACGGAACGGTGCCTGCCTCGATGTCGCCCTTGTGACGGTTGTCTGTCTCCTGGAGCCCGGGACGGTCGGCTCGGTCCCGGCCGGGGCCGGGACGCCGCGCCTGCTACGGCTGCTGCGCCCGCTCGGCCTGCCCGGTGGCGGGTCCTCCCTCGGCCGCTGCGGGCTCCAGGTCGAACTCGCCGTCGCGGGCGCCCAGTACGAAGGCCCGCCACTCCGCCTCCGTGTACCGCAGGACGGTGTCCGGGTCCAGGGAGGACCGCATGGCCACCGCGCCCCCGGGGAGGTAGGCGATCTCGACGCGCTCCTCGTGCTCCTCGGTGCCGGGCGCGCTGTGCCACTCGACACCGGAGATGTCCAGGCCGTACAACTCGTCCCGTTCCCGCTCTTTTCGCGCCTTTACGTCCGGGTCCGGAGTCTTTGCGGCGATATCGTCCGCGTCAGTCATGGTCGGCGGGCCCTTTCTCATGAGCGAACCTCGTGCAGCAGCACCCTACTTGGCCTGGGACCCCTCACACGGCGCAACGGTCCGGTCACGAACTCGCGCGAGGGGCCGCGACCTTGGCCGCGCCCCCGGCCCGCCCGTCAGTCCATGCGGCGGGGCGCCCCGAGCAGACCGGTCTCCGCGTCGGTGGGCTGCGTCATCACGTACTGCCGGTGCTTCTGCGTGCACCACAGGGCGACGTTGTCGGACAGGGACGGCAAGGACGCGGCGTCACCCTGGGGCAACCGCATGGACTTGCCCACCACTTCGGACTCCTGCGGGGAGATCCGCTGCACGCCGACGACGTCCGCGTTGGCCAGCAGCCGCGGCGCGGTGGGGCCGAGGTAGGGGAGCAGCGTCAGCACCGACTGCCAGGGCGCCGTGGTGAGACGGCTGCGCGGCGGACGGATGCCCAGGTCACGGATGATCAGCACCGGGCTGGCCGGGGACGGTCCCTGCGGGGCGATCCGCCCGACCTGGTGCACCGTCACGCACTGCTGGCCGCCGCCGGCCGCCTGCGCCATCGGCGCCCAGAGCTGCGGGCGGGCCGTCTCGACGGCCACGCGGGCACCGATCGCCGCCGCCCGCAGGGCGATGACCTGGGCCAGCCAGGTACCGCCCACCAGCACCATGTCCAGGCGGGTGGGACGGCACAGTCCCAGCACCGCGGGCCGGTTGTCGGGGTCGATGCCGAGGATCAGACCGTCGTCGCCGGCCGGCAGCGTGAGCTGTGCCAGTACGTCGGCGTCGACGAGGTGGCGCTCGCGCCGGGGACCGAGCAGACCGAAGGCCGCCCGCAGGCGCCGTTCGGGGCCCGGCCGGGCGGGCTCGGGGGAACGGGGCAGATGCCCGGGACGCTGGCCGGGGAATCCCGGGGTCGACGATCCGAAGCCGGAGCGGCCCGAGGGGCGCATGGTGGGAGTGGACATCAGCGGGTACCTCCCAGCGGCAGGGTGGCCAGGACTCCGGGCAACTGCTCACGGTCGAGCCGTACCAGACCGACCTTGAACGCGGCCGCGGCCCGCTCCAAGTGCTCGGTCGCCTCGCCCAGTTCGTTCTCGCCGCGGCCGGTCAGGCGGACGTGCCCGGACAGCGCCAGGACCTTGCCGCGCCGCCTGCTGATGGTGAGGGAGAAGGTGCTCGCCAGCGTGGGCGCGGAGGTCAGCGCGCCGATCAGCCGCGGGAACGCCGGTCCGCCGCCGCCCAACTGCGGCCACTTGGAGATCCAGTAAGTGGTGTGCAGCCGGTCGTCGCAGCGCCAGGTACGGGTGGTCTCGGCCGTACGGCGGCCCGAGCGGCTGCCGTCGAGGGCGGCACCGCCGGTGGTCGCCATCGGGTTGACGCAGCTCGACGTCGCGATGGCACCGCAGATGTCCGACTCGCTGAGCACCTTGGCCTGCATGCCGGCCCCCATGAGGCGGCTGGCCAACTGGTCGGCGACGCGCAGCAGCGCCCGCCGGGCACCCTGCATCCCGCCGCCGCGGGCCTCCACGGCCTCCGGGCACAGCTCCGGGTCGAGCTTGAGCGCGACCCAGGTGATGCGCAGCCCCGGCGTCATGCTCTGGGCCTGGAGCGGACCGTAGGAACGCACCGCCATGGCCTGCGGGGGCAGGTGCGGGGCGGGCGCGGGCTGGGTGTGCTGGACGATCTGGACCGAGGCGAGCCGGATGTCGTCCACCTCCAGCAGGCCCTGGATCAGATCGAGGGGGATGTCACCGGTGCCGTAGGAGGGGCGCAGGGGGGTGTCCGCGGCCTGCACCTGTACGAGCGCGGTGAGGAAGGTGCCGTCGCCGAGCATGCCGATCTCGCGCTGCTCGCGGTCCTGGAAGCTGTAGGTGCGCAGCGCCGGGTCGCACTCGACGGCCGGGGCGAAGCCGGGGTCGGTGCCGGGCGGTACGGGCTCGGCGTTGCGCTTGCGGCGGTCGCGGAGCGCGCGGGCGGTGCTGAACCATTCGGGCAGCGGACGGCCGCGTCGGCGCAGCAGTCCGGCCAGGACCAGCGGTACGGCGAGCACGATGCCGACGGTGAGACCGATGGGACGCAGCAGCCAGCCGATCAGCAGCACCGCGGCGGCCAGCTCGAAGCCGACGAGCTGCTGGACGCGGATGGGGCCGATGCTGCCGGGGCGCCGGGCGAGCGACGGCGAGGCAGGACTCGCGGGCCTCGGGGCCGAGGACGGCTGTGCCGGTTCCGGCACCTGCCCTGGCCCCTGGTTCTCCTGGGTACGACGGCTGCCGTTACGGCGCCGGGACCTGGTCGCAGTGCTCATCCCCCGGTACAACCCCTTTGCATTGTCTGGCCGCGACTCGAGCTGGCGGCGGATCACCGTACCCCGTACCGTACGGTGCGATCGTCACACGGCATAGTAGAGGCCCCTGCAGGAGCAAACGCCACGGAGTACCGGGCCGCCCTGGGGAGTTCCGCATTCGGCAGCAAAGCGAAATAACGGGGAGTTGACCCATCGATGGCGACACGTCGGGATGAGCTGAACGCTTACTCCTTCGCGCGCAGGCGCACGGTGGCGGCGTTTCTTCAGCCGTCTCCGCACGGTTCGGAAGAGGCCGCGCCGCGCCCCCTCAAGACGGTCCTGCCGAGTCTCGGGGTGGCGGCGCTGGTGCTCATCGGATTCGGCGCCTGGGGCATGCTCAGCCCGACCGCGCCGAAGGGCTGGGACGAACAGGGCAAGAACATCCTCGTCGGCAGCGAGTCGACGACGCGCTACGTGCTGGTGAAGACCAAGGGCGAGAACAAGCTCAGCCTGCACCCGGTCCTCAACCTGGCTTCCGCCAAGCTCCTGTTGAACGGCGAGAACCCCCAGGTCATGAAGATCAAGGAGTCGGTGCTCGACAACAGCAAGTACCCGATGGGCGCCACCGTCGGCATCCCCTTCGCCCCGGACCGGCTGCCCTCCGCGTCGGACGCGGAGACGGTCAAGACCTGGGCGCTGTGCCAGTCCCCGGGACAGGACGGGCAGCCGGTCAGCGCGACCTACGTGCTGGACAAGAGCGACTACAACAAACTCCTGCACAACAAGGGGGAGTTGAAGCAGGGCCAGGTCCTGTACGTCGAGGGCCCCAAGGACCCCACCTCCCTCAGCGGCAACGGCCCGCGGTACATGGTCACTGCGGACGGGAGCGCGTATCTGGTCGGCGGCACCGCGTGGCGGGTCGCCAGCAAGAACAAGCTCCAGGACATCGAGCGCGCGGTGTTCGGCGACGGGGTGCAGCCCCAGCGCGTCAGCCCGGACTTCCTCAAGACCCTGAACATCGCGGGGAACCTCGACTTCCCCAACATGGCGCAGGACGCCGGGGACGACGCGAACGTCGAGGGACTCGCGCCCAACCTCTCCAAGGTCGGCATGGTCCTCGTCGCCGACTCCGGTGCCGGCCAGCAGAAGTACGTCGTGCTGAAGGACAAGGTCCAGCCCGTCTCCGACTTCGCGGCCCAGATGTGGCTGCGCAGTCCCTTCATCAGCACCGTGTACGCGGGGCAGACCCCGACGCCGGTGAAGGTCGGCTTCAACGACATCCACCCGGACACCGGCCAGTGGATGGACGAGATGAACTGGCCCCAGGAGCCGGTGCGCCAGGCCAACACGCACTGGGAGCAGGGCGGCAACAAGATCTCGTGCAGCGTCTGGCACGGCGGTGCCAAGAACGAGCGGACCGGTCTGCCGCTGATGACGGTGTGGTCCGGCCAGGACTATCCGAAGGACCTCTCCCAGAGCGGTTCGCGGACCTACGTCTCGCCCGGCAGCGGCCTGCTCTTCAAGCGGCTCACGGGCGCCGACGCCGGTGGCGGCAGCACGTTCCTGGTCACCGACACCGGTCTGCGCTACTCGGTGCCGGCCCGCAACGACAGCGAGGTCACCGGCGGCGAGAAGGCCGACACCCAGCAGACCAACACCGCCCAGGTCAGGCTCGGTTACGGCAAGATCAAGCCGGTTCCGGTACCGGCGGAGTGGGCGGACCTGCTGGCGGCGGGACCGGAGCTGAGCAGTGGGAACGCGGAGCAGGCGCAGGGGTCGTAGACGGACGGCATCGCCGCTGCACAGCTGTACCGCATCACCGTTTTCATCGCCATAGGGGCTCTGCTCCGGCCGGTTCGGCCGGGGGAGGGCCCCTCGGGGTGTGTTCGGGTCTCCGGTGCCGGGTGCGGGTGCGGGTGCGGGTGCGGGTTGTCGAGTGCCGGTTGTCGAGTGCCGGGTGTCGGCGAGGCGGGGTTTCGCGGGAGTCCCGGACGTCGGCCGGGTGCCCCCGGCGATACCCCCGTTATGGATCACGCGCGTCGCGCGCGCGTAGCAAACAACTTGTGAAAAAGGTGAGTTGAGTTCATCGCGATCTTGCTACAGAACCCTTCGGATGTTCGTTCTGTCGGCGGATGCGACTAGAGTGGTGCCGGACCAGACTGGATACGCCTGCCGCCCCTCGGCGGTGGTGTTCCGGGTGTGGGTCTACCTAGAACTCCTACGTCTCATGGGGGACACAGCATGGCTGGACAGCAGTTCACCATGACCGAGGAGGAGATGGTTGCGTTCAGCGGCCAGATCTCCACGGTCAGCTCCTCGATTCAGTCCGAGATCCGCCGGCTGCAGACCGTGATCGACACGATCACGGGCGGCTGGAAGGGTTCGGCGGCCACCGCGTACAACAACCTGCAGAACCAGGTCAACCAGGATGCGACCAAGATCAACCAGATCCTGGGCGACATCAAGGAAGCGATCGACCAGAGCACCAAGGCCTACGCGGCGTCGGAAGAAGAGCAGCGCGCGTCCATCCAGAACATCGCTGCGCAGTCCCCGTTCGGATGATCGGTCCCGTGCGCTCCGGCGTGCGTGTCGCATGACTGATCATTCCCACAACTGAGGAGACAACAAAGACATGTCCGGGCAGATCCTTGTCAATTTCGCCACGATCTCCCAGGCCGCTCAGGACGTCCGCAGCACGGCGGGGAAGATCCGCCAGCAGCTCGACGACCTCGAGAGCGGCGTGAAGCGGATCTCCACGAGCTGGGAGGGCTCCGCGCAGGAGGCCTACCGCGCCAAGCAGGCCGAGTGGGACCAGCGCGCCGCCTCCATGCAGCAGACGCTGGAGGCCATCGCCAAGGCCCTCGACGGTGCCGCCCAGAACTACCAGGCGACCGAGTCGAAGAACGCCCAGATCTGGGGCGGCTGACGTGATCGCCTGATGGGGCGGGTGCGCTGTCGCGCACTCGCCCCATCGGCGGTTCACGAGGCGTATGGACTTATCCGCTCATAGCAGGTTCCTGCGCCTCGTACAGCAACAAAACGGGAGGACGTAACACAGTGGGATCCGGGGCATCGCGCGCCGCGCGTCGGAGCGCCGCAGGCACCGCCGCCGTGGCGGTTCTGGCCTGTGGGCTGCCCTTGGCGGGGGCCACACCGAGTACGACCGCCGAGCGCGTGCGGACCACCTTGGCCGACGACGACGTGCGCTTCCAGGTCGACGACACGAGCTGCTCGTTCCCGTCCGACATCATCAAGGGAACGCCCTGGTCGTTGCAGCGCGTGGTCCTGGACCAGCTCTGGCAGGACACCAAGGGCAAGGGCGTCAAGGTCGCCGTCATCGACACCGGTGTCGACACCGTCAACGCACAGCTCAAGGGCGGCGCCGTCGCCAACGGCAAGGATTTCCTGCACCCCGGCGGCAACGGCAGGACCGACAAGGTGGGGCACGGCACCAAGGTCGCGGGCATCATCGCGGCCAGGAAGCTCGACGGCACCGGATTCGTCGGCCTCGCCCCGGAAGCGACGATCATCCCGGTCCGTCAGAACGACGACCAGGGCAGTGGCAACGTCGGCACGATGATCAAGGCGATCAAGTACGCGGCCGACGCCGGCGCCAAGGTCATCAACATCTCGCAGGACACCGCCTCGAAGATGGACCCGACGGTCGACGCCGCCTTCCAGCAGGCCGTCAAGTACGCCCAGGAGAAGGACGCCCTGATCGTCGCGGCGGCGGGCAACGACGGCGCGGACGGCAAGGTCAAGGAGACCTACCCGGCGGCGTACCCGGGCGTGCTGGCGGTCGCGGCTTCCGACCGCAACAACGCCCGTGCCCCCTTCTCCCAGTCGGGCCCCTTCGTGGGCGTGGCGGCGCCGGGCATCGACATGGTCTCGACGGTCCCGGTCGGCGGCAACTGCGTCGACCAGGGCACGAGTTTCGCGGCTCCGTACGTGGCGGGTGTGGCGGCACTGATCCGTGCCAAGCACCCCGAGTGGAGCTACGAGCAGGTCATCACCCAGATCGAGCAGACGGCGGACCGGACCAAGGCGGGCCGCGACGACTTCGTGGGCTGGGGTGTCATCGACCCGGCCGCCGCGGTCAACGACGACATGACGACGCCCTCGGCCGACGGCCCGAAGCCGGACTCGGTCGGCCACGTGGGCGACTCCGCCGACGTCCAGGCCGCGACACTGGTCCTCGGCGAGTCCGAACAGCAGCGGACGGAACGGTACGCGCTGTACGTCCTGGCGGCGGGGTTCGCCCTGGTGCTGCTGCTGTTCGGCGGCGGCCGAGTCCTGAGCGACTGGCGGCGCAAGCAGGGTGTGGGTAACAACGTGGAGTCAACGGGGAGCTGAGCATCATGGCTGAGCAGTACAAGGTCGATCTGAGTGAGATCGAGGGGACGATCACCAAGCTCAACGGCGTCATCAGGGACATGACGACGTCCAAGTCGAGCTGCATGGGCAACACGTACCTGCCGCAGGGCGCGCTGGGTACGGGCTTCGGTGAGGCGAAGGCGCTGTACGACGCCCACGAAGCGATGAAGGAGCGTCTCTACGAGATCGTCGCGCACCTGGAAGACGTGCTGGACGACTTCGGAAAGAAGACGAAGAGGACGCATGACGCGTTCAGCGACGCTGAGGCGGAGAACTATGCGGCGTTCAACAGGAAGTAACGGGATGTCCTGCTACGTGGACCGCGTGCATCAGAGGGGGCTGTAGACATGGGCGACAAGGACGTCGACGACTTCGAGTACGTCGAGACGAATCAGTGCATCTCGGCCAAGCACACCACGCCGTTCGGGCTCAACTACGACATGGACCAGATGAAGGACATGGTCCGTGACGCCGACCCGGGCACCGTGAAGCGTGTAGCGGCGGCCTGGGAGGCCCTCAGCAAGGACCTGGTCGGGCCGGGCGGGATCAAGGAGAGCCTCGACGCGGCTGTCGAGCACGTCCTCGCCCACTGGGAAGGACAGAGCGCGGATCTGTTCAGGGCGCGGGCGCAGGTGATCGGCAAGAAGATCATCGACAGCTCCAAGTACGCCACGCACACCTCGACTTCGCTGAAGGGCGCCGCTGCGACGCTCGAGCAGATCAAGCCCGAGGTCATGGCGATGGAGAAGCCGGGCAAGGTCTCCAGCGCACTCGACTACATCGGCAACATGGGCGACCGCGACGACTCGGGCGCGAACAACGCCCTCAAGAGCGGCGCCGGCTCCCAGCAGGCCCTCGACGGCAACGCGGGCAGCCTCTCGGAGGGCCGCGAGGCGCAGCTCCGGATGGCTGCGAAGATGGAGACGCTGGGGGCGGCTTATAACAGCCGGGCTGCGGAGATGGGAACGTGGCAAAAGACGAGGCAGGTCAGTCAGGATGACGATTATCCGGGTGACCCGGGTGGCGTTGCACCGGCTCCTGTAGTTGTCCCGACTGGGAGCGAGACTCGAAGCCCCCAGCAGGTTGTTACAGGGACAGCTCGTACCGGCCAGGTCAATTCCATCAATTCGTCCAAGCCTGTGGCGCCGCCTTCGGGTATTACCGGTGGCGAGCACAAGCCCACCACCACGCTGCCTCAGGTCGGTACTGCAATTGATGGCATTTCTGGTGGCCGTGCCGGAGGTCCCACAATTGGTGGCACGGCGACGCCAGGCGGTGGGCCTGCTGGCGCGGGTGTTGGCGGCATTGGTAGTGGCGCTGGCTTCGTCGGTGGCGCTGTTGGCGGAGCGGCTGGAGCCGGTGCCGCTCGTGGTGCGATGGTCGGCCGCGCCGCCGCAGGTGCTGGCACTGGTGGAATGGCAGGCCGCGCCGGTGCCGGCGGCGTGGGCGGCGCGGGTGCTGCCAAGGGCGCAGCCGGGCGGGTCGGGGGAACCGCCCGTGGTGGCGTTGTCGGTGGCACACCCAAGTCCGGTGCGGGTGCTGGCAGAGGCACCGCCGGCGGCTCGGGCCTGCACAGCAGTCGCGGCGCCGCAGGAAAGGGAGCCAGCGCTGTTCGTAAGGGTGGCATTGCAGGTGCTCCCGGGTCACGCACTGGCCGCCGTAAGGAAGACGAGCAGCGCGAGGGCGAGCGTCCCGACTACCTGGTCGAAGACGAGGAGACCTGGACACCGCAGAGCAACGCCGCGCCCCGCGTCATCGAGTAGGCGCTCAGTGCTTACCAGCACGTGACAGGATGCGTGGGCGTGACCTCTTGGTCACGCCCACGTGTGGTATCGGGAGAGGAAAGACGGGATGGCCTTCACGCGAACAGCGCGTGCTCTGGGTGCTGTAGGTGTAACTGGTGTGTTGATCTTTGCAGCGGCTCCGATCGCCTCTGCGGACCAGACCAGACGCGACCAGTGGGCACTGGATGCACTTCAGGCCGATGCCGTCTGGAAAATCTCGAAGGGTAAAGGCGTAACCGTTGCTGTGATTGACAACGGCGTCAATGCTGAGCACCAGGATCTGAAAGGTAATGTACTCAAAGGCAAAGACTTTGTTGACGGTGATGATGATGCCTCACCGGAGGGAGAGAATCACGGAACCGAGATGGCATCTATTATCGCTGGTCATGGCCATGGAGCGGGCGAGTCCGACGGTGTAATGGGGTTGGCCCCGAGTGCTAAGATCCTTCCAATTCGAGTGAACCTCGATGATGGATCTGGCTTTGCCGATGAAATCCGCTACGCGGTTGATCGCGGAGCGAAAGTTATCAATATTTCCATGACGCTTGAGAGTACGCAGTATGAGAATAGCGCCTCGCCTGCGGACCTTGCGGCAATCGATTACGCACTTAATAAAGACGTGTTGATTGTAGCGGGAGCGGGAAATGACGGTATTGGACCCGATCTACCATTTCCCGCAAATGCGCCAGGTGTAATGGCTGTCGGTGGTGTGGACAAGTCTGGCGAGTACTGGACGAAATCGAACTACGGTCCCGAGATCATGGTGACTGCTCCTGCAACACGTATCGTGGGGGCTGGCTCGCCGGGAAATCGCCTGCGCATCGGGGACGGAACTTCAAACTCGACCGCATTCGTTTCCGCCTCGGCAGCGTTGCTGAGGTCTAAGTATCCGCACCTGACGGCTGGCCAGATCGCGAATCGGCTCGTCAAGACTGCCGTCCTTCCTTCATCTGCTGAGGGCCTTTCACTTCCTGACGAGAAATATGGCTATGGAGCCATTCATCCGCTCTCCGCGCTTACGGAGGACATCCCTGCGGGTCCAAAGTACGGACCGCTCAAAGTTCCAGCGGCCGGGTCTGCAGACCCATCCGCTGCCGCAACTGTTGGCACGTCCGGCGCTGATGACTCTGCAGAACAGGAGAAGGCAGACCAGAAGCAAATGATCTTCTTTGCTGTCCTCGGCGTCATCGCTCTGGCAGTGATCGGCCTCATCGTTCTCCTGATCGTGAAGCTGTCCCGGCGCAACAAGAACAAGAACGGCGGCCCTGGTGGTCCCGCGGCCTATCCGCAGTATGGCCAGCAGCCTGCCCCGCCTCAGCAGAACCCGTACCAGCAGCAGATCGCGCCTCAGCAGAACCCATACCAGCAGCAGCCCACCCCGCCCCAGTCGCAGTGGCCGCCGCAGCAGTAACGGCAGGTTCGGTCGCGTGCGGATGCTGATCCGCTGACGGGGAGTTCGTCACCTGTCACGTGGCGACCACTGGCGAGCCGTACCTCATCAAGCAGGACAGCACCCGGGCGCGAAGGTGCCGTCCCGAGCGGTTGTGACGGCACCCGACCCCCGAACCGCAGTGAGCGGCCGACGGCCCGACTGGCAGACGCTCGTCGGGCCGTTCGCATGTGCGTTTCTCCAGCCCGTTCCGAGCCCGTTCCCAGAGTCCGTTCGCAGCCTGTTCCCGACGCGTCCCCTGCAAGTCCTCCGGGACGTCCCACAGAGCGGCCCACAGTGGGTTCCGGCAAGGAAGATCCGGTATCTTCGGCCTGCTGATTGGCATGTCCGTGCCTAGGTCGCCGAGCGCAGGGCCAGGCGGTGTGGGCACCTCACGTCGTACGGATGCAACGCAACCCGCGGCCGAGTGAGCGCACCGGGCATGTTCACCACTTTCACAACGGGGATGGGACAAGGGATGAGCACTCCCTTCGATGCGCCGCAGCGCAGCGGATCCACTCGGACGCGGCTGAACTCCGTGCCCGCGGAAGGCGGCGGAGGCGGAGGCGGTGGCGGTGGCGGTGGTACCAATGTCGACACCCAGCGCCTCGACGAGGCCGCCAACGCTCTCGTCGAGCTGCGCGGTGACACCGAGAACGTCGACAACGGTGCCGACGACGACTGCCTCAGCGCCTCCCGCGGGCTGAACAGGCACAGCGCCGGCGGCATGGCCGAGGCGGGCTCCTGGGCCACCGCCGGCTCCCTGGTGACGATGGACGTCCGCTGGGGTTCCCAGGTCATCAACCTCAAGCGCCTGCTCCAGGACATCAGCGACAAGCTCCACACCACCACCGGTCATTACACCCGCACCGAGCAGGAGGAACAGGCCCGGCAGCGCTCGATCAGCACGCCCTTCGGGTGAGTTGGGCCGCCTGGACGTCGCCGTCGTAGCGTCGCGCCCGGGCGAGCCGTCGAGCCGTACCGGAACCCCCTCACAAGGAGCAGTC
This sequence comes from Streptomyces sp. NRRL B-24085, assembly GCF_001282115.1. Lineage (GTDB taxonomy): Bacteria > Actinomycetota > Actinomycetes > Streptomycetales > Streptomycetaceae > Streptomyces. The sequence continues at coordinate 11,856 of NZ_LJBR01000219.1, forward strand.
GCACATGGTGTCCATCCCCTACCTCGACAAGGCCGACCTCGGCCCGCTGGCCGACGCCGCGGCGTCCTGGAAGGCACTGCCCGCCAAGTACGAGGCATTGCAGCGGGAGTTCGAGCAGCGGGTCGTCAACCACCTCAAGGGCCACTGGGAGGGGGACGCGGCCGACGCGGCGTTCACCACCATGGGCAAGGCCCGCACGGAGTACGAGAACGCCGCCACCGAAGCCGAGCGCATCGCCAAGCTGCTGCTCGACGCGCACGGCGAGTTCTCCGCCGCCCAGAAGCAGTTGCACGCGCTGCTCGACGAGGCTCGCAACGACCACTACAAGGTCTACGACGACGGCCGCGTCGAGGACGTCGACCCGCGACAGGACAGCCCGACCGCCTCCGCGTCGCCGGGCCTCGCCGAGGAACGCAAGAAGAAGCTGGACTCGCTCGTCTCCCGGCTGACGCGTGTCCTGGAGGTGGCCACCGCCGCTGACGAGGCGGCGAGTTCGGCCCTGGAGCGCGACGCGAACGGTGGCGACAGCCAGTCCTTCAACACCAGCGTCTACACCAGTCTCGATTCCGTCGAGGCCGACCAGGCGTCCGCGCTGATGAACAAGAAGGAACGACTCTCCGACGCCGAGATCACCAAGCTCAACCTGCTTCTCTCCGCCAACAAGAACGACCCTGAGTTCTCAAGGGAGTTCGCGGTCAAGACCGGTGGCGAGAACATGCTGAGCAAGTACAACGAGCTCATGAGCCCGCCGGCCGGCACCAGCCTCTCCAAGGCACAGTTGGCGCAACTCAAGGAGCTCAAGGCCAACTTGGGCACCACCATCGGCACGGCGACCACGTCGGACGATCACCGCAAGGGCGGACCCGACCCGGAGATCACCAAGTTCCAGAACGACCTCCTCGAGGCCGGCCGGCGTGACTTCAACGCCAACCCAACCGAGTCGCCGTACGGCCTCAGCGGCTACCAGCTCACCAGCAGCCTGATGAGCGAGGGCAAGTGGGACAAGGACTTCCTCCAGGACTACGGCGACGCGCTGATCACCGCGGAGAAGAACGGCGCCAACGCCGGGCAGAACCCGGACGCCTACTGGGGGTATCCGCGGACGCTGGGGTCGACCAACATCGGGGCGCTGGACCCGATGGCCGGCTTCATGGACGCTCTGGGGCACAATCCTGACGCCTCGACCGAGTTCCTCACTTCCGATGCCACCATCGACGGTGAGAAAGTGGATCACCTGGACTACCTGCTGAAGGACAGACACTGGCCGGAGGGCGCGGGCTACACGGGCGACTCCGCGAACCCCAGCGGCTACAACAACCTGGGCCACGCCATGGAATCCGCCACCTCGGGTCGTCCCTTCGACAGCGACGGAGCGCCGGTGAAGCACACCACCGAGCGTGCGGCGCTGATGAACGAACTCGTCAACACCATTGGCGGTGACCCCGGTCTGATCAGCGGCTCCCCGCGGGACGAGATGCGGGACAGCCTGGGCAACATGACGGCCGAGTACATGGCCGACGTCCAAGCCGCGTTCGGGAATGAGCAGGGCACGATCAAGCCCTTCGGAGAACCCGTCAATCCTCCTAAGGGATTCGAGACCGGCACTCTCGTGCCCTTTCTCGCGAACGTCGGGCGCGACCCGGACGCCTACGTGGCTATCAGCGAGGCCTCGCAGGCCAACACCGCCATCTGGATGCAGGAGGTGGCGAAGCAACACCCCGGCTACGACGAGATGACGCCCGCGATGGAGAACGTGGCGCATCCGGGAGGCATTGTGGCCGGGATCCTCAGCGACGCCCGCGATCAGGCGATCTTCGAGGAGCACTCGGCGTCCGACAAGGACTTCAACGATGCCGTGGCGACCGGCGACAAGTGGGCCGGGCGGGGCCTCGGCATGGCGGTCGGCGCGGCGACGGGGACAGCGGCTCCGATCGTCGGAACCATCGCGGGCTGGGCCGTCGAGGACATCCAGGCCATGGTGGTGGCCCAGGTCCAGCAGGACACCACCGACGAGGCCCAGAAAGAGGCGTACACCAGGTACGCGGAAGGAAGGGCTGCCGTGCGGGACTCCACTGCGGATTCGCTCCGCGAAGCCATCAGGAACGCGGGGGTGGACATGTCCCCTCAGAAGCTCGACACACTGGCCGAGTCCGCGGCACGGGCGGCGGACGACGGACACACCACGGGAGCGACCTGGAACTCCTCCGGGAGCGGGCGGTGATGTCGACAGTGATGAATCCTCGTGGGCCGGGCGCTGCCCGTGGACTTCGGCAGCGTCTCGGAGCGCTGGCCGCCGTCACCGCGGCGGTGTTGTTCTCGGCCGGCTGCGGTGGCCAGGGTGGCGACGGAGTGGACCACCGCAGCACCTCAGTGTGCGACGGCACTCTCAAAGGGCAGGTCTTCGCGACGCTGGTCGGTGACGACGGCGTCGTCTCGGAGAAGACCAGCAAGTTCTCGCCCACGAAATGGACGGCTGCCGGGAGGTGCGAGCTCTACGGGAAGGAGGACTCCGTCCGGATCGACTACCTCTGGCACTCGGACGACCTCGACGACCTCGACAGGTACCGATCGCCCAATGCCTCCACCGTCAAGTCGTTCAAGGTCGACTCGGCGGTCGGTTACGTGGAGAAGAACCGTGCGTTCGTCGCCATCCCCTGCGCCTTCGCGGGGCGGTCCGAGAGCAAGCACGAACTGCTCGAAGTCGAGGTGGCGAACATGCCGCCGAGCCGGACCCTCGACAGCGGGCAGCGCGAGACGTTCGCCTCCGCCGCGACCATCGCTGCGCGGTACATCGGCGGCGACGTGTTCAAGTGCGCCGCGATGCACCCCGCGGAGAGCACCCCTTCGAGCAGTGCGTCGCCGTGAGTGACCAGGGGAGGTAGGCCTGCTCGGTGAGGGGAGGCCGCGGCTTGTCGGATCCGCGGTGACACTGGCCGTGCCGGGGCCGGGTGCTGTGACTTCGCAGGCATCGACATCGCCGTCGAGACCGCGGTCGGCGCTGACAACGCGTACGGCGCTCACCAGGACGACGGAAGTGACCGCGTCGGTGCTCCTCAGGTGCAAGAACTGGTCACCGAACGAACCGCATCTGCGACGACGCCCGGACTGTGCAGGCTGGTGCCGCCACCGGGACCTGCCTGGGGATGACTTGGCGGTGACAATGCGCGAGACCGCCGCCGCGAGACGGTGGAGGAGCGCATCTCCTGGTGGGAGATCTGCGGCTCGTCGCCGCATACGGCACCTTCGGCGACGCGTCCGCAGCAGTCGCCAATGCCAAAGTTCGGTGGACGTCGGCCACGTGCCAGTGTTCCTTGGGTGTCGGCTACTACCACGCTTCGCCGACGCCGGAAGCGACCGCGAGGCCTGTTGCATGGCGGCGTCCAAGGCAGTGGGCGAAGCGGGGACTCCAGCTGCCACCGACGGGCCCCGGGCCCCAGCCTGCCGTCGACCTCGGAGATCACTGCCCGCATGCCAGGCGGCCGAGTTGACCGCGTCCCCCCATCGTGTGCCACTACGTGACTCTTCGAGCCGTGTGCGGTTGCGGAAGTGCACGTCAAAGGTCGTCGAGGGATGGGTGTTGGAGCGGCGCATGACTGGTGACTTCTACCTGGATCCGCAGGAACTGGCGCAACTGGCAAGCTCGTTCGAGACTCGGGCCTACGACCTGGCGAGTGCGGTCAGGGCATTTGAGCGGAGCACGGGGGCGGAGCAGATCCACGACGGGTTCGGGCTTCTCACGGAGTCCGAAGAGGTCACGTCGGCCTACATCGACCTGGCTTCGGGGATGGTCGAGGCGCTGGGGCAGCTGGCGCGGCAGTTCGAGTCGGTGAGCCACAGCGTCCAGGGCAACGCGAGGAACTCCGCAGTGGCGGACGAGGCTCTCGCCGGACTGTTCAGGGGTGGCCGGAGTTGAGCGAGGAGAGCGTCGCCGAGAAGGTCTACGAAGCCGGGATCGAGGTGGTGAATCCCGGTGGCCGTCCCGATGTGCTGCGTGCCGCGGCCAAGGGGTGGCGCACGATGGGGGAGGAACTGCAAGAGGCGTACGGGGGGCTCGACCGGAAGGTCCGGAGCGTACTCGGTGAGCACTGGCGCGGGGAGTCCGCCGAGGCGTTCCGGGAGTACTGGGAGAAGGTCGGGCGCGCGGTCGAGGAGACCGTGCCGCTTTTCGAGCAGGCGGCGAGAGGGCTCGAGGAGGCTGCCGACAACATCGAGCAGATCAACGACGAGATCCATCAGATCTACCTCGAGATCGGCGTCTCCATCGCGGCGTCCGTCGCGCTCTCCTTCGTCACGGTCGGGTTCTCGGCGGCTGCTGGAGCGGCGAATGCGGTGCGGCTGGGGACGCAGGCTGCGGAGGCGGCCACGAGACTGGGACGGTTGCTGGCGGCGGCCGCCCGCGCGTTCCAGACCATCCGTACGACGGTGAGGGACCGTGCGTGGCTGAAGGTGGGTGTCGAGTTGGCCGTCCAGTGGGCTGCCGGCACCGGGACCGGAATTGTGACGAACCTGGCCACCGGCGATGACGCCGACTTCAAGGGCAACGCGCTCAACGGCGTCGTAGGAGCCGTCGGCGGCAAGCTGGTCGCGGGGCGCCTGGCTGCACAACTCGGCGGAGGCGTGATCGGCAACGCAGTGGACGGGGTGGCCCTGGGCGCCCTCTCCTCCGTCGCCGGTGACACCGCCAACAACCTGCGCAGCGGAGGTCGGTTCGACGGCTCGCAGATGGCGCTCGGAGCGGTTGCCGGAGGGCTCGCCGGGGGAGCGGGGAGCACAGCCGTGCACCGGGCTACGGACGGGCGGACTCTCTCGGCGGCGCGAAACCTGGCGGGCGATGTGGCCACCAACGTTCCCGTCGGATTCGCTCTCGGTGCGGGCGGCAACCTGTCCAAGCACGGTGACGCGGCGGTCAACGGGGATCCCGACGCGGACGAGAAGGCGGACCGACCCGGTGCGGCCGCCGACGCGCGCAAGGAAGCACGTGGGGATGCGAAAGCCTTGCGGGACCGGCCTGATCCGCAGCGGTTCGGAGCGTTCGGATGAACGACGAGTGGCCCCTGGACGAGGCTGTGAACCTGAAAAAAGCTGTGAGCTCGGACAGGGCCGTGCACTTGGAGGAAGCCGTGAACGACGGCGGAACCTATCCACGTTGCGGAAGGTTCGTCACCGTGGCCGTCCCGCTCGCTCTCGTGACGCTGACCGCCACAAGGCTGTTCCTTGGTGCCTCATTGGTGCACACGGCCGTCCTGTGGTGCTCACTGGCCCTTCTCGCCACTTCCCTGGCCATCTGGGTGGTCGCGGTGCTGCGCGACGGCGATCGGGCCCGGACCGAGGTCTACGGCCGGGCGGTACGAACCGCCTCACTCTCACCGGGACTTGGCGAGGGAAGCGTCCCAGGGCGGTTGAGCGGCACGCGATGGCTGACCGTCCGTTACGGCGGGGCGGTCGTCACCACCTTCACGCTGATCGCCCTGTGGGTGACGCTCGCAGCCTCGGACGCGCTGGGTACAGGCACGAGTGCGGTGCTGGCCCGAAAGGGGGCGGTGATCGAGCAGCGTCCCATCGTGAAGATCGAGAACCAGGAGTCGGGCAGAAGCCACCGCTCCTCCGCCACGGCCGACTACACCGTCCTCCTTCCCCGGTCGGACGGAGGGAACAGCGTGCCCACGACCTTTCGGGCGCACACCCGCCGACGCCAGGGAATCGGCAGCGAGCTCTACGTGGCGTCCGTACCGGGGAAGCCGGAACTCGGTGCCATCGGTGACGATCGGCTCGCCGAGCTGGAACGCCAACTCGACGGGCAAGCGGTGGAGTTCGAGAGTGCCATGGTGATCGGGGCCTTGTGGCTGCTGGCGACCGTCGCCGCGACCATGGGTTGGTGCCTGACCGAGAGCATCCGGCGCCCTGCCCGCGGGGTCACCCCCGACTGGCGCACTGTACGAGTCACCGTCACCGGCACCGGACAGCACACCGAAGCACCCTTGCCCGGAAGCCCCGAGGCCGCCGATGAGAAGAAGCGCCGCGAGAACACCCGCAGGCTGCAGTGCCTGGTTCTGGAGTGTGGCGGTCGAAAGATCCCCTTCCACTCCCAGATGGGAATCGAAGCAGCCGGGGAAGTGCTCTCCGGCACGCGGGGCCGGCTGCTCTGGCATCCCCGCTGGCGTCGAGGCCGTGACGTACTCGCCGAGCTGGTGGCTGACGAGGGTTGGCAGCTGCCGGGCGCGGTTCCGGTGCGGGTGGCCGAGGAGGTCGTAGCGGAAGGGCTCACCGAAGCCGCGCAACCGGATCCCGAACGGCGGGTCGGGCTGCTGGATCTCGGAGCGGGTTGGCTGGTGACCGCGTCACTGCCGGCGGTCGTGGGGTTCGCGGTGGCCTTCGGCTGCCTCGCCACCCTGCTGCTCGTCCCGGACGGCGGTGCCTGGCGTTGGTGGACCGCCGCGGCGGGCGTGCTCGCTCCGGGGGTCGGCTTCACCGTGCAGGCGACGGCGAGGATGGACCCCGAGACGGCGGCCCAGCAACTTCAAGGTTCCGCGTGAACATGGCGTCCCGGCTCAGGGCGACGGAGGCAGCCTTGCATGGAGGCGCCGACGCACTCACGCCAGCCGCCGGGGGCCTCACTGCTCCCAAACCAAATCCAACCTCACCCGCAGGCCGTGCATCCCCGCCCCGTCCCCCACAACCAGCAGCCCCTCGTGGGTCAGTGCGAGGGCGTCGCAGTCGCGGAGCCACGGCAGTACCCGTGCCCTGCCCGTGAGCACGTGCCACAGATGCAGCTCGCCGTCGTTCCAGGCCACGGCGAGCACCGGGCCGGCCGGGGTGTCCGCCGCGGCGAGGGCGGTGACCAGGGCGTCGCGCTGCTGCACCGGTACCGGCATCGGCTCCGGGGAGGCCGTCTCCCACAGCCGTACCGCGCCGTCCGTACCGGCGCTGAAGGTGAGGGGCAGCCCGTCGGCGGTGTCGACGCAGGTGACGGCCGTGACCCGCTGTTCGTGCACCCGGCAGGAGCGCGGGACGTCCTGATACTCGCCCAGGGACCACACATGCACCGTGCCGCCCTGGTCGCCGACGACCGCGTACGGCCTCCCCGTGCCGCCGCCGCTGCCCAGCGCGGTGACCACCGACTCCTCCCCGGCGAGCGCGGCCGAACCGTGGTGCTCGGCGATGCGCTCGAGCGCGAACGCGGTGGTCGGGTCGTCCTCGGTCACGAGCGGCAGCAGTGCGTCGGAACGGTCGAGCAGCAGCGCCGAGCGGGCGTCTCGCGGGGCGACGGAGCGCGGGCGTGCGGGGACGGGGGTGGCGG
>NZ_LJBR01000022.1 GCF_001282115.1 Streptomyces sp. NRRL B-24085
GGACGCCGCCTGTGTGGGGGCGGTGAGAGGTGAACGCGCGGGTTCACATATGTGTGAAGGGGATGCATGCGTGAAAGGTCTGTTGGCTGGTGAACCTAAAGGTCTACACCAAAGCCGTCAAGGGGTGTGACCGGAGAAGTCCGCCGAGGCTGTGCTGAGTTGAGAAGTTGTAGGCGAAGCGGGAGAAGCGGCGACAGCCGGATCGGTCCGCACGACCAAGGGGTCCGCCGCCCGCGACTTTGGTCGACGACGCCGCTACCTCAGGACGACTGCGCGCACCGCCGGGCTGTCCCAGGGTGGAACCTCTTCCAGCAAGGAGGCACCATGGCGATCTTCCCTACCCGGACCGGGCGGGGCACGGCGGCGCGGGCGACGGTGGCGATCGGACTCACGGTGGCGGCGCTGACTTCACCGGCGGCGGCCTCACCTCCCACGGCGGCGGCCCCCACACAGTTGTACGTGGCCCCCTGGGGCAAGGACTCCTGGCCCGGCACCCTGGAGCGCCCCTTCGTCACACCGGCACGTGCGCAACAGGCCGTACGCGCCCGAGTGCCGCGCATGACGTCGGACCTGGTGGTGAACCTGCGCGCGGGCACGTACCACCTCAAGGCGCCGCTGCGTCTGTCGGAGGCCGCGGGGGACTCCGGCCGGGGCGGACACCGGGTGATCTACCAGGCGTACGGGTACGGGACACCCCGGCAGGAACAGGTGACCGTCAGCGGGGGCCGCCGGATCTCCGACTGGCGGCCGGACCGACGGCACAAGGGCTTGTGGCGCGCGGACGTGGGCCGGCTCGAGACCCGCCAGCTCTACGTCGAGGGCCGGCGTGCCGCGCGCCTCAGCCGCGAGGGCTCGGGCTTTGCGGGCACTCTGAAGGCGACCAGGACCGGTTACGTCACCACCAGCACTGCCCCCCGGACCTGGCAGCGTCCCGGCGACATCGAGTTCGTCTACCGGTCCGGCTACCTCGAAGGCCGCTGCGGAGTGGCGGGCGTCTCCGCGAGCGGCCGCCGGACCTCCGTCACCATGGACCAGCCGTGCTGGAACCTGGCCCGGACGCTGTACGGGGGCACGGAGTTGCTGGAAGCGCCGAACAGTGTGGAGAACTCTCCAAGTTTCGTACGCAAGCCCGGCAGCTGGTACCTCGACCGCTCCCGGCCCGGACACCACACCTTGCTCTACCTCCCGCGACCCGGGGAGGACATGCGCCGCGCCAAGGTGGTCGCCCCGGTCCTGGAGACCCTGCTCACCGGCACCGGCCGACCGGGCCGTCCCCTCCACGACATCGGCCTGCGCGGCCTCACCTTCGCGTACGCCACCTGGCTGGCGCCCAGTCGGCCCGCCGGGTTTCCCTCCGCATGGAGCATGTACCTGCGGCCCGGCAAGGGGGAGGACGCGAAGCTGCTCACGGTGCCGGGCACGGTGGCGTTCCGCACCGCCGAGCGGATCACCCTGGAGGGCAACCGGTTCACCCACCTGGGCGCCCAGGCGCTGGAGTTGTCCCGGAACAGCTCGCACAACGTCGTCGACGGCAACGTCATCACCGATGTCTCCGACGGCGGCATCCTGATGGGGGTGGTCCCGCCCGACGAGAAGGGAACCAACCGCGGAAACCGGATCACCAACAACTGGATCCACCACATCGGCGCGGAGTACCACGCGGCCTCCGGCATCTGGGACACCGCCACCCAGCAGACCACCATCGCGCACAACCAGGTCGATGACGTGCCCTACACCGGCATCCTCTCCGGGCCCGGCGACGACCTGCGCGGCATCATGCGCCGCAACCGCATCCTGGACAACCGCGTCCTCGCGACCAACCAGCTCCTGGAGGACGGCGGCGGCATCTACCTGCGCGGCGAACAGGGCACCTCCTTCGACGACGGGGCCCTCATCAGGGGCAACGCGGTCACCGACAGCAAGCACGGCGACTGGAACGTCGGCATCTACACGGACGACAGCACCAACTGGGCCACCGTGGACGGCAACACGGTCTACGACTACGTCGCCTCCATCGGCGGTTGCAGCGAGGAATGGGGCAACCGCCCCGTCCAGAACGTGCGCTACCGCGGCAACTTCTGGGACGACACCGTACCGGCGTGGGTCGCGCGACGGGACTACCCCGGCGCGTGGCCCCCGGCCGACGAGGAGAACCCGGAGGAGGGGTGCGGCAACCCCCACCGCCTCACCTTCGCCGACAACACCCTGCTCCCTCCCCGCGACCCGGGCCCGGCCTGCACCACCCACACGGCCTGCGCCGCCGTCCTGACGAAGGCCGGCCCGCTTCCGTCCTACCGGGAGCGCCTGGGCATGCCGTGACGGAACGGCACGGCGCAAAAGGCTCTTGGCCGTGCCGTTCCGTCACCGGTTGCGGAGCCCGCGCCGCTACGGCGCGATCCCGACTCCGTCGATCCGGCTCCAGGCCCTCTCCTGCTGGGTTGTCATGGCCGGCCACGTCAGTCCTCCCGGCCGGGGCGCGACGCGGGAGGCGTACGGGAGGGGGCGGAAGTCCGGGTCGTAGAGGCATCCCGTGCCGTAGGCGCGGTCGTAGAGGGCGCAGGAGGCCGCGACGGACCGGGGTGTGGGCTTCTTGCCCGTGCGTACCCAAGTGGCCAGCGCGGCGATGGAGTTGGCGTACTCGGCGTTGCTCAGTTCGCTGTGCTCGTGTTCCGTGGTGAAGGTCTGGACGAGGTTCTTCGCCCGGTGGGCGCCTTCCAGGGTGGCCCGGTAGGCGGCCTCGTGCTCGATGAAGGCGGTGGGATCGTCGGTGGCGTGCAGGGTGAGTACGGGGATGGAGACCCGGCCGGTGAGGTCGCTGTCGTAGGACAGGTCACGCTGGGCTGCGGGGTCCGCGGAGAAGCGTTCGACACCTGCGTTCAGGGCCTTGTCGTCATGTGAACCGGAGTACCGGACGCCCGCGTTGCTGAAGGGGTTCCGGTCGCCGAGCCGGTTGTGCACGATGTCGCGGAAGGTGAACACGGAGAACCGCAGGTGTGATTCGAGGGTCCGCTCCGGGATACGTGTGACCGCGAGGATGTCGTCGAGGTTGCGCTGCTGAAGAGCGGTGCGTTCCTGGGGCGCCGACGCGTAGCCCGTGCACTCCTGCAGGCGGGCCCGCAGGCCCGCGGTGGTCAGGGTGGAGGTGGGCCGCAGTCCCTGCCACAGCGGGTACTGCGGCTCGGTGGGACGGGGCAGGTTCTGGCAGTAGTACTGGTAGACCACGCGGAGGTCGACGCGGTAGTCGTACCCGCGTGAGCCGCCGCCCAGCACCCCGTTCGTGAGCAGGGCACCGTCGTAGGAGCCGTGTCGGCCGTACACCTCCACCACCTTGGCGGCGACGTTCCCGCCCCAGGACTGGCCGTGCACATAGGTGCGGCCGGGACGGCCGAACTCGCGCACGAAGAGTCTGCGCACGTTCTCCGTGTCGGCCGCAGCCATGCGGGTTCCGTAGCCCCCGCGACGGTAGGACGAGCCGGCCCAGGCGTATCCCTGATCCACCATCACCGACCAGCGTTCCAGATCGCCGAGGCTCCGCTCGGGGTCGGAACTGTCGCCGAGGTCGGGACCGCCGTGGGCGTGCACGACGAGCGAACCGTTCCACCGCTTGGGAACAGCGATCGCGTAGAAGGCACCGTTGGTGTCCTGGCCGGTGTAGCAGGTGGCCTTCTGTGCCAGGTCCGCCGGGCAGGAGACCGGCGCGGGAGCCGGTTGGGTGGCCGCGTGCGCCGGGCCGATGCCGCTGAGGGTTCCGGCGACGAGACCTGCGATGCTCGCGGTCAGCGTCACGGAGCGTCGTGCGCGGGACCGGAGGAGACGGGGGAGGAGGCGGGTCCGACCTGAGCGATTCACAGCAGTGCTCCCGAACATCAGTGGCGCACCGTCGCGCCGAGCGGTGCGATGTTAGGAACGCGGGCGTCGCCGCACTACGAGTCGCGCGATTGTGTTCATACTGTCCGCGCCCTGAAGGCACGACATCTGACGGCAAGCACCCCACCAGGGACATCCTTAATAAGGTTAGGCTAACCTTCGTTTGTGAGTTCTGGTGAAGAGACAACCGAGCTGAGCGCGCGGGGCATGACCGTGGCCTACGACGGGACGGACGTCGTCCACGACGCGGCCGTCACGCTCCGCCCAGGCGACGTGACCGCACTCGTCGGCCCCAACGGCAGCGGCAAGTCCACCCTGTTGCGCACACTCGCGCGCCTCCAGCGCGCCCGCACCGGCACGCTCACCCTGAACACCGATGCCGACGGCCCGGCCGACGGACTCGCCCTCAGCGCACGGGAGTTCGCGCGCCGCGTGGCACTGCTGACCCAGGGCAGGCCCACGCCCAGCGGGCTGACCGTGCGGGACATCGTGGAGTTCGGCCGCTACCCCTACCGCGGCCGCTGGGGCCGTGCGGACCCCGACGGCCCGGCGGCCGTGCGGCACGCGCTGGCCCTGACCGACGTCGAGGATCTCGCCGACCGGGGAGCCGAACACCTCTCGGGCGGCCAGCTCCAGCGCGTGTGGCTCGCGAGCTGCCTCGCCCAGGACACCGGCGTCCTCCTCCTCGACGAACCCACCACCTACCTCGACCTGCGCTACCAGGTCGAACTCCTCGACCTGATCCGCGACCTCGCCGACGACCACGGCATCGCCGTCGGCGTCGTCCTGCACGACCTCGACCAGGCGGCCGCAGTCGCCGACCGCGTCGCCCTGCTGCACGCCGGACGGATCGTCGCCGACGGCACACCCGCCGAGGTCCTGACCGCCGACCGCCTCAGCGACGTCTACGGCATCCGCGTCGACGTGGACACCGACCCCCTGACGGGCCGGCTGCGCACCCGCGCGGTCGGCCGCCACCACGCCCGCACCGAAAGGCTCAGTGCCACCTCATGAGACGCCCCCTGATCGCCCTCGCCGCGGCGTGCGCCGCCCTCGCCCTGGCCGGCTGCGGAACGACCGAACCCGCCGCGACGGACACCGAGCCCAGCACCCGGAGCATCACCCTCACCGACGCCACGGGCGCCAAGGTGACGCTCGACGGGCCCGCCGAGAAGGTCGTGGCCACCGAGTGGGACGTCGTCGAGCACCTCGTATCGCTCGGTGTCGCCCCCGTGGGCGTCGCCGACGTCAAGGGCTACACCGCCTGGGACGCCTCCGCCCCGCTGACCGGCACGCCCAAGGACATCGGCACCCGCGGCGAGCCCAGCACGGACACCATCGCCTCGCTCTCCCCGGACCTCATCGTCGCCACCACCGACCTGACGCCCGCCGTCGTCACACAGCTGCGGAAGATCGCCCCCGTCCTGGAGATCCAGTCCGCCGACGCCTCCGACCAGATCGGCCGGATGAAGCAGAACCTCGACCTCATCGCCGAGGCCACCGGCACCACCGACAAGGCCACGAAGGTGAAGCAGGGCTTCGACGCCAAGATCACCGAGGGGAGGAAGGCCCTCGCCGACGCCCGTCTCGCCGGACACGGGATCGCCTTCGCCGACGCCTACGTCGCCTCCAACCAGGTCTCGATACGGCCGTACACCAGCGGCTCGTTGATCGGCGACGTCAACGAGGCGGTCGGCCTGAAGAACGCCTGGACCGTCAAGGGCGACGCGAAGTACGGGCTCGCCACCACCGACGTCGAGGGCCTCAGCGGACTCGGCGACGTGACCTTCGCCTACATCGGCAACGACAGCGAGAGCGACCCGTTCACGACCGACCTCGCCAAGAACGCCGTGTGGAAGGGCCTGCCCTTCGTGAAGAAGGGTGACGTGCACCGACTGCCCGACGGCATCTGGATGTTCGGCGGCCCCACCTCCATGGAGGCGTACGTGGACGCCCTGGTCGCCGCCCTCACGAAGTAGCGCCATGACCGTCACCGCACCCGCCGCCCCCGCCGGCTCACCGACCACCGCGGCCAGGACCGGCGCGAGCGCGGTGACGGCCGCGCTCGTCGCCCTGGTCGCCGTGCTCGCGATCCTCGACATCACCCAGGGCACGGCGGCCGTCGGCACCTCCGAGGTGTTCAAGGCGCTCACCGGGCGCGCCGAGCCCGGCGACGCCTCGGTCGTGATCGCCTCACGGCTCCCGAGGGCGGCCGCCGGCCTCCTGGTGGGCGCCGCGCTCGGGATGGCCGGTGCGGCCCTGCAGGCCGTCAGCCGCAACGCGCTCGCCGCGCCCGACACCCTGGCCGTGAACGCCGGTTCGTACCTGGCGCTGGGGCTGCTCTCCGTCACCGGCGTGTCCCTGCCGCTGCTCGCGTCCTCCGGTGTGGCGTTCGCCGGCGGCCTGGCCGCCGCGGCCGTGGTCCTGTCCCTGTCCGGTCTGGGCGCGGGCACCGTCCGCCTCGTCCTCGCGGGCAGCGCCCTCACCCTCGGACTGACCTCGCTCACCGAGGGCCTCCTGCTGCTGTTCCCGCAGGAGACCGACGGCCTCTACCAGTGGAGCCAGGGCAGCATCAGCCAGAACGGCTTCGACGGCGTCGTCCAGATGACCCCCGTCGCCGCGCTCGCCCTGCTCGGCCTGCTGCTGGTGGCCCGGCGGGTCGACGCCCTGGCCCTCGGCGACCAGGCGGCGCACGGTCTCGGCGTCCCCGTCCGGGCCACCCGGATCACGGTCGTGGCCCTCGCCGCTCTGCTCTCCGCCGCGGCCGTCACCCTCGCCGGCCCGGTCGGATTCGTCGGCCTGTGCGCCCCCGCCCTCCTACGACCGCTCGCGCGACGTGTCCGCCCACTGGTCCGTGTCCGGCTGGGGCTGCCCGTGGCCGGACTGCTCGGCGCCGCCCTGGTGCTCGGTGCGGACGTGCTGCTGCGCGCGACGGTCTCCGCCGACGCAGCGGTCGCCGTGCCCACCGGCGTCGTCACCAGCCTCCTGGGCGCGCTCTTCCTCGTCGGCATGGCCCGACGGGTCCGCGACACGGCCACCGCGAGCGCGCCGGAACAGTTGCGGATCGTGGGCCGGGCCGCCTATCTGGCCACTCTCGCGGCCCTGCTCGCCGCCCTCCTCGCCGTGACGGTCGCGGGAGTGCTCCTCGGCGACACCAAGCTGCTGCTGGGGGACGTCGTCAACTGGGCACGCGGTACGGCCGTCCCGTCCGTCTCGTTCGTGCTGGACACCCGTGTGCCACGGGTCCTGGCGGCGCTGCTCGCCGGTGCCGCCCTCGCCCTGTCCGGCACCCTGGTCCAGGCCGTCACCCGCAACCCGCTCGCCGAACCGGGCATCCTCGGCGTCTCCGGGGGCGCGGCGCTCGGCGCCGTCCTGCTCGTCACCACCGCGTCCTCGCCCGGCTCCTGGGCCGTGGCCTGCGCGGCGTTCGCGGGAGCCGCGGTCACCGCCTCGGTCGTCTTCGGCCTGGCCGCGCGCGGCGGGTTCGGGCACTACCGGCTGGTCCTCGTCGGCGTAGGGGTGTCCGCCGCCACCAGCGCCCTCATCAGCCTGCTGATCGTACTGACGGACCCCTTCAACGCCACCAAGGCCCTGACCTGGCTGTCCGGTTCGACCTACGGCCGTACCCTGCCCGACGGCCTGCCCGTCGCCGGCGCCCTCGTGCTGGGCGTCGCCGTGGCCGCGGTCCGTCGCACCGAACTGGACCTGGTCTCCCTCGACGACACCACGCCCGCGCTCCTGGGCCTGCGCCCGGGCCCGGCCCGCCTCGGCTTCCTCGCCACCGCCGTACTGCTCAGCGCCACCGCGGTGGCCGCGGCGGGCACCATCTCCTTCGTCGGTCTGATCGCCCCCCACGCGGCCCGCGCCCTCGTCGGCCGCCGCCACGCCCGCGTCCTGCCGACGGCGACCCTCCTCGGCGCGACCCTCGTGTGCACGGCCGACCTCCTCGGCCGCACTGTCATCGCGCCGGCCCAGCTCGGCGCCGGCCTGATGACAGCGCTCATCGGTACGCCGTACTTCCTGTACCTGCTGGTGCGGACGCGGCGCTGACGACAAGTGGGGTGCAACGAGTCGGACCGCGCTACGGCTCGTGTCCGCTCACACCCGCGAGGCCGCGAAGTCGGACAGCGAGGGCGGAGACGCGTGAGATGCGGTGAGGAGGGCGCCGTGCACGGCGGAGGACGCCGCCCGGGTGGCATAGCGGGCGGTGTCCGGGGGCCACACGTCACGCTCCTGGTGGATCAGGAGACCGACCGCGCCGTGCACGGCGGAGCACAGCAGTCTGGCGGTCTCGGTGGGACTCTCCACCGGTACTCCGGCGTCGACGCAGGCCGCGACCTTGTCCCGGAAGTAACGGAAACACGCGTCCGCGTTCTGGCGGCTGGCCTCGGTGGCCTCGCCGTCCATCACCAGCCGGTACTGGGAGGGATGGCGAAGCCCGAACGTGATGTAGGCGACGCAGGTCTCGTGGAGCGCCGTCACCGGGTCCTGAACCTCCCGGGACACGGCTTCCAGCTCGACGAACAGGGAACTCCACACCCGCAGGCACGTGGCGTGGACGAGTTCCCGCTTCGATGCGAAGTGGAGGTAGACGGCCGGCGGGGTGACGCGCGCGCTCGTCGCCACCGAGCGGATCGTCAGGGCGTCGACGCCACCGGCCTCGAGCAGTTGGCCGGCGATGTCGAGCAACTGCTCGCGCAGCAGGCCGCCCTGGCCCTTGGCGGCACGAACACGGGAACCGGTCACAGGAAGAGGCCTTCGGGGAGGAACGACATCAGGGTGTCTTCGTTCTGACGGAGGTGACCACCTGCGTCACCCGGGCGCACAGTTCGCCTTCGGCGTCGCGCACGTCGACCTCGATGACGGTGTTGCGGCCCACCCGCAGGGGCCGGGCTGTGGCGATGACGTCTGTGCGGGCCGGCCGAAGGAAGTGCGTGGTCGACTCCACGGTGGCCGGTGCGGCGCCCGCCGGACCGTTCAGGGCGGCGCACACGGCACCGCTCACATCGGCGAGTCCCATCAACGCGCCCCCATGGAGGCCACCGCCCACCGTGGAGAGCGACAGATCGTGCGCCAGCGAGGCGCGAACGCCCTCTGCCGTCATCTCGTCGAACACGACTCCGAGGGTCTTGGCGTACGGCGCGAGCGCATAGACGTCTTCCGCTGCGAGTGTGGGCACGGGCGGCTCCCATCTGAGTCAGGGACGATAAGTTATCGACGTTAACTCACTTCGTCAACCGGGGAGTTGCCTGGTCGGAGGGTGTGGAGCCGACGCGGCCCAACGACCGGTCGGCCGTGCACAGAACCAGGAACACGGCGGCCACCCCGATGAGTGGCCAGGCCATGGCGTGCAGGCCGGCACTGGTGGCGCCGTCCCGGAAGAACACGGCGCTCGCCGCCGCCGAGAACAGGGCGCCGACATACATGAACGTGCGCAGCAGCCCCGCGGACGAGCCCATGCGGGCCGGGTCGGCCTGGGCGTACAGGGCATTCTGGTTGGCCAGCCCGATCAGCCCGTGCGGGACGCCGACGACCGCGCTGAGCGCGACGAGCACCCACACCGGACTGTCGTCGCGCAGGAGCAACAGCGCCGCACAGCCGAGGCATTGCAGGAGTGCTCCGACGACGAGTTTGCCCCGCACCCGGCCACGGCGCCCGGTGAGCGCGGTGACACCGATGGCCGTCGCCGACAGGGGCAGCAGAAGCAGCCCGGCCTGCGGCGCGCTGAGTCCTCGGCCCGCCTGGAGCCACTGGCTGTACCCGTAGAAGAAGGCGTACGACGTGGTGTACGCGAGGCACTGCCGGGTGAACGTGGCGAGCAGCGGTGCGTTCCCGCCGAGGACTCGAAGGTCTATGAACGGCTGGGCGACGGCGAGTTCGCGGCGGACGAACACGGCGCCCGCGGTCAGGCCGAGCACCGGCAGATACCACTGCGCGACCACTGGGGCCATCAGGAAGAGCATCAACGCGGTCAGTGAACCGGCGAACCACAGCATGCCCGGCACATCCACACGTGTCGTCGCGCCCGAGGGTGTGGAGCGCGGCAACCACAGTGCACCCAGGACGACGCATATGAGGGACAGCGGCACGTTGATGCCGAAGATGAGATGCCAGCCACCCGCGCCGATCAGCAGGCCACCGAGGGCCGGACCGACGACCGCGATGACCTGGTTGGAGACCGACAGCGCGGCGAGGACGCCACTCGGGTTCCTCCGGCCGGTGCGCTCGGACTCGGAGCGCAGCAGCGACATGGACGCGGGGAAGGCCGCCGAGGTGCCGAATCCGAGGAGGACGCGGGAGGCGACCAGTACCCACAGGTTCGGAGCGAGAGTGCCGAGCAGTCCGGCCAGACCGGCCAGCGCGGTGCCCAGCAGGTAGAGCCGACGCGGACCGAAGACGTCGACGAGCCGGCCGATCACCGGCTGGCCGACGGCGGTCGCGAGGTAGAGGCCGGAGACGAGCCATGCCGTCTGGGAGGGCGGCACGCCGAAGGCGCGGCCGATGGGCACCAACGCGACCGCGAGCATGGAGGAGTTGACCGGGTTGAGGACCGAACCCAGGACCATTGGTGCGATCAGGCGACGGTCGAAGCCGCCCCTCTCCGCCCGGCGTTGTCGGCGTGCGGCTGTACGCGTCACGCCTGCGCCACCCTGTCGAGCAGCGCCATGGCGGTGATGACCGCCCGGACCTCCTCCTCGGTGCCGTGCTCTTGCAGCGCCCGGGCGAGCCACTCCTGACGGGCGAGGCGCTCGCCCTTGCGCCGTTCGTGCCCCCGGGTGGTGAGTGCGACCAGTTGCCGGCGTCCGTCCCCGGGGTCCGGGCTGCGCGACACGAGCCCGGCCTCTTCAAGGGCGATGACCGTCTTGGCCATCGACTGGGGCCGGACGCCTTCGGCGGCGGCGAGATCACTGGCGGAGGCGGGGCCGTTCCTGGCGAGACGGCGCAGGACGGAACTCTGCGGCGGGGACGGTTCCTTCTCGGTGCTCCGGTCTCGGCCCGACGGTTCCTCGGCCGCTTCCAGGGCGCGCAGTTTGCGGCGGAGTCGGCCCACCACCACCCAGATGTCGCCGGCCGCCTGAACGGCGGCCTCGGTCAAGACGTCTTCGTCCGCTGGCATCATGCCCTCAGAGTAAATAGACAGCCCAGGCTGTACAACCTTGGCTGTACAAATGTGTCGCGTTCACCGCACCGGTCCGTCGGCGGTGCTGTCGAGGACATCGCGGGTCCGATCTGCGGGCGCTGCCATCAGTCGCGCGACCTGTGGACCTGCGTTTCGAGGAACCGCTGGACCACGGGGAGGACCGCGAAGTGGTTGTGGTCGGTGCCGGGCACGATGTCGAGACGGGCGTCGATGCCGTGATCGCGCCAGTTGGCGCGCAGCGCGTTGATGCGTTCGACCCGGTCGGTCCCCGTGGCCGCGGACAAAGGCCCGTCGTCCGGGGCGAGTTCGGCCGAGTCGGTGTCGTCCTCGCCGACGACGAGTTGCACGGGAAGGCCGCGCAGGGCTGCCGGATCGGCGTCCGTCCCGAACTGCTCCTTCATGTCGGCCGTGCCGTGCCACCACGTCGTGCTGGGGTCGAGGAGGGTGACGCGCCCGGGCGCGCCCACCGACAGGCTCGCCAGCCGGTCCGGGTGGAGGTAGGCGAAGCGATGGGCGAACTGGCCGCCGCCGGAGAAGCCGTGGAGGTGGAAGCGGTCGGTGCGCACATGCCAGCGGGCCGCGACCTCGTCGACCATGGCGAGGAGGACCTCGTCGGGGCGGAATCCGGCAGGGGACAGGAGCTTGTAGCTGTCCACGTCGTTCGGGCCGGTGATCCCGGCGGGGAAGAGCGGGACGAGGACGACGCAGTTGTGGCGTTCGGCGAAGTCGGCGAAGGCGTCGCGGAGTGTCTCGGCGCGGCGCCGCGTTCCGTGGACGGTGACCACCAGCGGGACGGGCGGGCCGTCGGGGGCGTGCCCGGTGGGGACGTAGAGGCAGTAGGAGAAGCGGGGGTCGTCGGTGAGGGCGAAGAAAGCCGTGGGGCCGGTGAGGAAAGTGATCCCGGGGTGTCCGGCGGGCAGGTCCCAGGGAGCCAGGGGGCGTTCGGCGGTCATGCGTGCTGCTCCTTGTCCGCGTCGCTCACGGCGAGGTCCATCAACGGGGCGTACTGCTGGCCCGCGTAGCAGTCGCTGTCGCGCAGGTCGCCCTGGACCGTCGGGCGGGGGAGGGAGACCTTCACGGCGAGAGCCAGCGGGTGGTTGACGAGCAGGATGTCGGCGGGGTCGGCGCCGTAGAGGTCGGCGAAGAGTTGCCTGTTGAGGAAGCCGCCGGCGACGAGGGCGTCATAGGCGGCCTGGTCGTGGCACATGAAGTCGAAGGTGAGGGTGAAGGGGCCGGCGTTCTTGGAACGCACGAGGGAGCAGTAGTCGAGCAGAGTGGTCATGGGTCACAGCTCCTCGGTGGTGGTGCGGAACAATTCCGTGGGACTGACGCCGGTGACGACGTGGTTGAGGGTGAACCGGTAGAGGGGGCCCCGGTCCGTCTCGGGCGGGGAGTACGGGTAGGCGAGAGTAGAGACCAGCCCGTCGTATTCCGGGATGGGCAGGTGGCTGCTGGCATGCGCGACGAAGGTGGCGACCGCGTGGGCGGTTGCCTGGTCGGGCGCCGTCACCGTGATGAGGACACCGAGTTCGCGGGGATGCAGCGGTTCCGGTTCCGCGGCGGCCAGTACCGCCCCGTCGCCGTAGAGGCGGAAGTCGATGTCGACGTCGTCGGGGTCCACGGTGCCGCCGAACACGTCGAGGATCTTGTCCGCGAAGTACTTCTGGGCGAAGGGGAGCAGGTCGGGCAGGCGCCGGATGACCACCTGGTCGCGCACTCCTCCGACGATGACGGTCTGGTAGCCGACGAGTTGGGCTCCTTCGAGCTTGTTGGTGTAGCCGTCCGCGGGGACGAAGCGTGCTCCGCGCGCCCGGACGGTGCGTTCGTCGACCGCCTCGTAGGTGGCTTCGCTGGTGTCGAGGACGCCCGAGGGTTCCGCGACGTGATACGGGTCGGCGTTCTCGTACAGCGTGTGGGCGGCCACGGAGCGCGGGGTGAGGCGGCTGCCTTCGGCGAGCGTGGTGACGTCGAAGTGGTCGTCCCGCAGGTGTACGAGCAGGCCGTTGGCGGAGGGGGGTATGGCGCAGGCCGCGCCGCATTCGATGGTCTTGGCCATGTGCCAGGTCAGACCGGGATCGGCGCCGAGCATGCGGGGGAGCGCGGCGAAGAGCGCGGTGTCGCTGGCGCGTCCGGCCAGGACGACGTCGCAGCCGGCTGCCAGGGCCTCCTGGATGGGCTCGACACCCATCATGGCCACGGTGTGACTGCGGGTGAACAGCTCCCGGTCGATCTCGGGGGCGTGCGGCAGCGGGCGGAGCCGTCCGGCGTCGTAGAGCTGCTGGAGCCGCTCGCCCGGCTGGTCGGAGTAGATCAGCGCCAGTTTGAAGTGCAAGTCCTCCGCCGCCGCGATGTCGCGCACGAGGGCGGCCACGCGGTCGACTCCCGTGTCACGGCCGCTGGTGCCGCAGGACCCGATGATCAGTGGCACGCCCAGCTCGTCGCGGGCCTTGAGCAACAGGCGCAGGTCGCGGGCGACGGCCTGGTCGGAGAGTTTGGGGTGTCCCGAGCCGAGCGCGGCCGGACCCGAGTCGGTCGATCCGGCGTCACACGCGATGACGTGCGGGCGGGCCTCGACGCCGCGTCGGAAGGCGGCGGCGTCGAAGCCGGCGCCGAGTGCACCGGTCGGTGCGAGGATGCGCAGTTCCATGGGGGTCCATGTCCTTAGTGAGGGGTGGTTGTTCAGTGCGTGGAAGGCGCGATGCGGCGGGCCAGGCGGGTGAAGACGGCGAAGGTGACGGTGGCGAACACCGCGCCGTTCAGGAGCATGAAGCGCCAGCCGGTCGCGTCGACAGTGAGGCCGAGCAGGGCGGGGCCGAGCGCCGCGCCGGTGGACGAGGCGACGGTGTACAGGCCGGTGTAGGTGCCCAGGACATGTCTGCTGGGGGCGAGGTTCCACAGCGCGACGAGGGCGTTGACGGCGAAGGACGCGTAGCCCACGGAGGCGATCGCCATGGAGACGACCGTGCCGGGAACCGTGGGGACGCAGAATCCGATGAGCAGACCGATGATGAAGACGCCGACGCCGTAGCGCATGGCGCGCACCTGGCCCAGACGGGACGAGGTGTAGGCGAGCGGGACGACACAGAGCAGGAAGGCGACGGCGCCGGGGAGGGCGAGTCCGCCGGCCGAGCCGCGGGACAGGCCGAGGGACTCGGTGCCGTACGGCGTCAGCAGCGCGCGCAGGGCCGACCACATGCCGGCGAAGCAGAAGATGCCGAGCATGAGCAGGGCCCGGGCGCGGGACGGGTCGCGCGCCATGTCCCTGATGACGGCCCAGGGTGAGGCGAAGTCGTCGGAGGGCGGTGTGACGCGGGGGCGCGGTTCGGCGGCGGAAGCCGGCTCGGTGGGCGACGGCTTGGCGGTGCGGTGCCGGCGGCCCAGGAAGAACCAGGACGTGGCGAGAAGGAGCAGCATGAGGACGGGCGGGATGGCGAACGCCAGGGTGATGCTGCGGTCTACGACGAGAAGGCTGATCAGGGACGAGACGACGATCGTGAGACTGACGCCCGCCTTGACGAATCCCTGTGCCTTGCCTCGCTGGGAAGGGGCGACGTAGTCGGAGACCAGGGTCTCCGTGATGCCCTTGAACGCGTTGGCCATGGCCGCGAAGCCGATGACGCACAGCAGGAGCAAGGGCAGACTGTGCGTCCAGGGGATCAGGGCGAAGGGCACCGAGGCCAGGGCGGCTCCGGTCAGGATGATCGCCCACCGGCCCTTTCCGTCGCGTGCGCGACGGTCGGACAGGAACCCCGTCCAGGGCTGGATCAGGACCCCGAGCAGGTTGTCCATACCCATGATCAACCCGACCAGGCCGGCCGAGGCGATGTAGTGCCGCAACTCGGAGGGGACCTGCGCGTCGTAGAAGTTCCAGACCGATTCCTGGGCGAAGACGGCCAGGGTCACCCACAGGACCGTCGTGGCGCTCATCCGCCGTGGGGTGGCTGGCCCTTTCTCGACCGGGGTGCTTGCGGGGGTGTCCTCCAGAGGCTCGGGCTGAGGTGCGATGTGGGGCATGGCGGCTCCTTTGCCATATGCCATAGCATATTCATTCTAAGTCACCCCGCCTGCCGGTCGGTCGCCGAGGCGGAAGTGCGCAGGTTTGCGTCCCCCGCCTAGCTATTTGCTATAGCTCAAGCGGTAGTGGGTGACCAATGCGGTGGCGGCTTCCTTCTCTCAGTGCGAGAAACGCGCCGTGAGCAGGGAGGAACTCGACGACCGGCTGTGCGCGGTCATCAGCTCTTCCGCCCGCCTGCCGTCTCCGGCGGCGATGGCGTCGTAGATGGCGCGGTGCTGGTGGTAGCGCGCATCCACGGCGCTGCGCCGTTCGTCGCTGACCTCGGACAGGACGCTGTCGCGTCGTTCGTCCGCGCCGAAGGCGTCGACCATGTGCAGCATCTGCAGGAGTGTGGCGTTCCCGCTGGCCTCGTCCACCAGGCCGTGGAACCGCCGCATGCAGTGCAGGATCTCCTCGATCAGCTTCCGCTCCTCCTCGCTGCCGGGAGCCAGTCCGGCCGCCCGGCCGCGCAGGCGGTCCGCCTCGTCCAGGGCGGCACGCATCCGCGCCCGCTGCTCCGCGGTCGACTTCTCCGCGGCCAGCCGGGCGGCCAGAGCGCGAAGCGAGTCCCCGATCATGGAGAACTCCCGCAACTCCTCGTCCGCGTACTTCGCGATGCGCACGGACCGCGGGCCGGTCCTCTCCACCAGCCGGTCCTGCTCCAGCCGGCGCAACGCCTCACGTACCGGTGTCGCGCTGATGTCGAGGGATTCGGCCAGCCCCCGCTCGGTCACCTTCTGGCCCCGTTCGAGGACGCCCGAGACGATCGCCTCACGGATCGCCGTGTACGCCTGATCGCCCAGGGTCGCGGAGATCGTGAGCTGCGGAAGCTGTGCCATGGGCAGTACGGTATTTGCTACAGCAGAATTGTCAACCGGTTGCGGGCATGTGAGTTCCGACCGAGTCCTGGCGGCAGGCGAAGGCCACCACCGGACAACCGTCAAGGAACGCTCAGCTTCACGGCGGGCCGACCGTCAAGTGCCGTCTGAATGATGGGCCGGGACATCCCGGAATCCGGTCAGGGCCTCAGCGCCCGGCCGGACGGGCGGTGACGGCAGGGCTGTCGGACCGAGAAGAAGGCCCCGTGAACAAGGTGATCGTCGCAGGCGGGCCGTCCCTGGTACGGACGGCGCTGACCAGGGTGATCGATGCGAGCGACACCCTGAGGGCGGTCGGCACCGCCGCCCACAGCGAGGAACTCGCAGACCTGCTCGACGCCGACGTCGACGCGGACGTCGTCCTCCTCGACCGCTCCCTCCACACCGGGCGACAGGGCGGCTTCACGGCCCTGGTGACCGAGATCTGCGCCGTGACCCGGACCGTCGTCTTCGGCGCTCCCAGCGCTCAGGAGGTCGATGCCCAGGTGCGTGCCGGCGCCACAGGTGTCCTCGGCGCGGATGTCAGCGCCGCCCAGCTCGTCGCCGCGCTGGAGACCGTGTGCCGGGGTGGGCTCGTCGTCGCCCTGGGCACGGCACCGGCCGTCAACAGGGCACAGGCTCGGGTCACGCCCGAACTCACCCGGGACCTCTCCGTCCGGGAACGCGAGATCCTCATCTTGCTGTCGAGCGGTCAGGACACTGCCTCCATCGCCCGCGACCTCGGTCTCAGCCCCCTCACCGTGAAGACCCACATCACCAACATGCTGAGCAAGCTGGGAATCCGCCGACGCGGACACCTGATCGCCTTCGCCTACGAGAGCGGGCTGATCGTGCCGGGCATCACACCCACCAGTTTCATCCCGCCCCCGCTGTGCGCACCTTCGTAGCCCGGTGTGAGACCCCGTCGGGCTCTGTCCACCGGCGCGTGCTGCTCCTACCCCTCGCGTGTGCCCTGGTACATCTCGTCGATGAGGTGCCGGTAGGCGTGCTCGACCACCGGCCGCTTCACTTTCAGGCTCGGAGTGATCTCGCCCCGGTCCACCTCCAGGTCGCGGGGCAGCAGGCGGAACTTCCTGATCGTCTGCCACCGCTGAAGACCGGCGTTGAGTTGCCGCACGTACCCGTCGATCAGCTCGACCGTGCCGGGCGCCGCAACGACCTCCTCGTACGACGTCCCCTCCAGGCCGTTCTCCCGGGCCCACTGGAGGATCGACGGCCCGTCGAGCGCGATCAGGGCGGTGCAGAAGTTCCGGTCGGCGCCGTGGACGAGGATGTTCGACACGTACGGGCACACCGCCTTGAACTGCCCCTCGACCTCGGCCGGGGCGATGTACTTGCCGCCGGACGTCTTGATGAGGTCCTTCTTGCGGTCCGTGATCCGCAGATAGCCGTCGTTCGAGAGTTCGCCTATGTCGCCGGTGTGGAACCAGCCGTCCGCCTCCAGGACCTCGGCGGTCTTCTCCGGCAGCCCGTGGTAGCCCTCCATGATCCCGGGGCCCCGCAGCAGGATCTCCCCGTCGTCCGCGATCCGGACCTCCGTGCCGGGCAGCGGCCTGCCGACCGTGCCGGTGCGGTAGCCGTCGGCGGGGTTGACGAAAGCGGCGGCCGAGGACTCGGTGAGGCCGTAGCCCTCCAGGATGCGGATGCCGGCCCCGGAGAAGAAGTAGCCGATCTCCGGGGCGAGGGACGCCGACCCGGAGACGCAGACGCGCAGACGCCCTCCGAGGGCCTGGCGGAGCTTGGCGTGGACGAGCCTGTCGGCGACCGCGTGCTTGACGCTCAGGCCCGCCGAGACGGAAGCGGAGCCGGAGTTGCGGAAGTTGTCCTGACTGACCTCGGCGTACTCGCGGGCCACCCCGGCGGCCCACCGGAAGATCCTGAACTTGGCGCCACCGGCCGCACGGGCCTTTGCCGCGACCCCGTTGTAGACCTTCTCGAAGATGCGTGGCACGGCAGCCATGTACGTGGGCCGGACCACCGGAAGGTTCTCGGTGATCCTGTCGGCGCGGCCGTCGACGGCGATGACATGACCGACCTCGATGTGGGTGGAGGTCAGCGCCTTGCCGAAGACGTGCGAGAGCGGCAGCCACAGGTACTCCACGTCGGTGGCGCGGAGCAGTCTCGTGGCGGCGGTCGCCTTGGCCATGTACGCCCAGTTGTCGTGCGGCAGCCGCACGCCCTTGGGGCGGCCGGTGGTGCCGGAGGTGTAGATGAGGGTGGCGAGCTGGTCCCTGGTGATCGCGCCGACCCGCTCCTTGATCAGGTCGGGGTCCTTCTCCAGGCGGGCGGCGCCACGGGCCTCCAGATCGGCGAGGGTGAGCACGAAGTCGCTCGACTCCACGCCCGCCGGGTCGATCAGCACGACATGGGTGAGCGCGGGCAGCTCACCGCGCTTCTCGACGGCCTTGGCGAGCTGGGCCGCGTCCTCCGCGATCAGCACCCGGCTGCCTGAGTCGGAGAGGATGTACGCCGATTCGTCGGCGTTGGTCTGCGGATAGACGGTGGTGGTCGCCGCGCCGGCGCACATGATGCCGAGGTCCGCGAGGATCCAGTCGATCCGGGTCGAGGAGGCCAACGCCACCCGTTCCTCGGGGCGCACCCCCAGCTCGATCAGACCGGCCGCGATGTCGTGGACCCGCTCGGCGGCCTGCGCCCACGTGAGCGACTTCCAGGCGTCCGGGCCCTCGCCGCCGGACGGCGGGGCCGGGTAACGATAGGCCTCGGCGTCCGGGGTGAGCGCGACGCGCTCCAGGAAGAGGCCCGCGACGGACGGTGGACGGTCCCCTGTGGGCGTCTGTGTGTTGTGCACTACTTCCTCCGGATATCGGTGGGGCTGCGGTCGGGGTGATCAGACCTGAGCGGTTGGGGAGCGGCGGCCCATGGGGCATGCGCCGGCCGTGAAAGGGCAGCGGGCCTGAGTGCCACGGACGTCGCAGGACGGCTGCGGGTCCGTCGTGGCCGGTCGCGCAGTTCCCCGCGTCCTTGGGTGCGCCATGTGGATGTGCTCGTGCAGCCGCGTACGGCGGGAAGGGGACGGCAGGTCGGGGTGCCCGGCGGCTGGTGAGGGTCAGCCGGCCGGGTGCCGTGGGCGGACCGTCAAGGGCGACGGCCGCGCGGGAGCCGGATGGTGACGGTGGTTCCGACCCCCACCTGCGAGTCCACGTCCACCTGTCCGTGGTGGGCGTGGACGATGGCTTCCACGATGGCCAGGCCGAGACCGGAACCGCCGTACGCGCGGCTGCGGCTGGCCTCCGCGCGCCAGAAACGCTCGAAGACGCGGGGCAGGTCCTCGGCCGCGATTCCCGGGCCGTCGTCGACGACACTCAGTTCCACGGTCTCCCGGCTCAGGGCGACCTCGACGCGCACGGCGGTCTGAGCCGGAGTGTGCTGGACCGCGTTGCCGACGAGGTTGCGCAGGACCTGTTGCAGACGGGCGGCGTCGCCGACGACGGCGGCAGGCGGTGCGGGTGCCATGGCGATGTCGCGCTGGGGGTAGATGATCTGGGCGTCCTCGACGACGCCGGCGGCCAGGACGGTGATGTCCACGTCGTCCTGCTCGACCGGGCGGCCGGCGTCCAGGCGGGCGAGCAGTGCGAGATCCTCCACGAGCAGGCGCATCCGCCCCACTTCGTTCTCGATGTGCTCGAGCGCGGTCTCCAGGCCCGGTCCGGAAAGGCCGCCCTGGCGGTGCAGGTCGAGCCAGCCGGAGATGGTGGACAGGGGAGTGCGCAGTTCATGGGAGGTGTCGGCGGCCAGCGAGCGGACGGTCGCCTCCGCTCGGGCCTGCGCGTCGAACGCCCGGTTGACCGCCTTGGCCAGCAGGTCGGCCTCGCTGCCGTTGCGATGGGTGGGCAGCCGTTCGGTCAGGGAGCCCGCGGCGATGGCGTCGGCGCTGCGGGCCATACGGGCGAGCGGGCGCATGCCCAGCCGCAGAACCACGACGGACAGCCCGAGCAGCACCAGTAACGCGCCGCCGATCAATGCCAGTTGGCGTCCGATGAGCGCGTCGGTGGTGGCGTCGTCGACGGATGTGTCGATGGTGAGGATGACGGCCGCCGGTGCCACGGTGCCTTCAGCGGGCCCGCGGTCGATGACCAGTCCGGGGCTCGGGATGCGTACGGCGCTGAGATCACCGCCCTCCACGGTGACCACACTTCCCGTCGGCGCCGTCGCGCTGAAGGCGGCCACCTCGGTGGCGGCCCGGGACGCTGAGCCGGTGCTCAGCAGGACCCTGTTGTCCTCGTCGACGGCCACCGTGCCCAGGGGCGAGCCGAGAAGTGCGCCGAGCTGGTCGGCGTCGGCGGTCTGCGGTCCCTGACGGATGACCCGCGCCAGGCGCGCCGCGTTGGCCTTGAGGGTGTCCTCGTTGCGTCGGTCCAGGAAGTCCTCCAGGAGAAAGGCGCTGATGACGGCGCTGGCGACAAGGCCGACGACGAGGAGGACCGCCAGGCCGGCGAGCAGGCGCAGACGGACGCTGGAGGAGGCCCAGGGAAGACGGCCGCTCAGTCTCATGTGTCGTCCTGCTCTCGGAGGGTGTAGCCGACGCCGCGCACGGTACGCAGCAGCGGCGTCCGGCCCTGGTCGATCTTGCGCCGCAGGTTGGAGACGAAACGCTCGACGACCACGGAGTCCCCGCCGAAGTCGTACTGCCACACGGCCTCCAGGATCTGGGCGCGGGAGAGGACCTGCCCCTGGTGACTGAGCAGGTAGTGCAACAGCCGGTACTCGGTGGGAGACAGTTCGACGAGCTGTCCGCCCCGGCGGACCTCGTGACGCAGGTCGTCGAGCGTGAGGTCGTCACAGGACAGGCGTGTCTCCTCGGCGGCGGCGGGCGCTCCGCCCCGGGCGCGGCGCAGCAGGGCCTGCAGGCGGGCGCCGACCTCGACGACGCTGAAGGGTTTGGTGACGTAGTCGTCGCCTCCCAGGCGCAGCCCTCGTACGCGGTCCTCGACGGCGTCGCGCGCGGTGAGGAAGAGGACGGGGACGTCGATGGCACGGGAGCGCAGGAGTTGGAGGATCTCGAAGCCGTCGGCGCCGGGGAGCATCACGTCGAGGACGATGACGTCCGGAGGGCGGCGGGCGACCTGGTCGAGGGCCTCGCTCAGGTCGCCGGCCGTTTCGACGTCGAATCCGGCGAACTCCAGTGCCGAGATCAGCAGGCGCCTGATACCGGGATCGTCGTCGACGACGAGGACGCGGTCGGCGGTGGCCGGCGTGTTGTCGGCGTTCATGTGTGCTCCTGGTGGCGGCAGCGGAAGACCGGGGTCTGCCGCTGCCGCCGGTGGGGCCGATCCGGGTGTCCCGGTAGCGGCGCTGCTGGTCATGGTGTGGTCACAGGTGTGCGGGGGTTGATTCCTTGGCGGGGGCGTGCGGGGCCGCCGGCCGGGGGGCGTGGAAGTTCTCGCCCTCGACGTCGAGACGGGGCAGCACCCGGTCGAGGCGTCGTGGCAGCCACCAGGCCCGGTCCCCGAGGAGCGCCAGCACCGCCGGCACCAGGGTCATGCGGACCAGGAAGGCGTCCACCATGACTCCGAAGGCCAGGGCGAAGGCGATCGGCATGATGTCGGCGTCGTGGGAGAACAGGAAGCTGACGAACACCGAGATCATGATGAGTGCCGCAGAAGCTACCACACGGGCGGAGTTGCGGGCCCCGTTGAGGATGGCCGCGCGGGCGTCACGGTGGCGGTTGTAGTCCTCCCGTACGGCGGAGACGAGGAACACCTCGTAGTCCATGGCCAGCCCGAAGAGCACGGACATCACGATGATGGGCACAAAGCTGGCCACCGGGCCCTCGCTGGGTACGCCCAGCACTCCGGCCAGCCAGCCCCACTGGAAGACCGCGACGGTGGCACCGAAGGCGGCGCCCACGGACAGCAGGAACCCGAGGGTCGCCTTGACCGGGATGGCGATCGACCGGAAGGCGATCATCAGCAGGAGCAGGGAGAGGCCGACGACGACGATCACGAACGGCACGAGCGCGCCGCTGAGCTTGTCGGAGACGTCGATGCTGACCGCGGTCATACCGGTGACGGCCACGTAGGAGCCGCTGGACTGTGCCAGTGGCTGCATCTGGGTGCGCAGCCGGGCCACGAGGCCGCTGGTCTCCTCGGACCGCGGTCCGCTCTCGGGGATGACCTGGATCCTGGCCGCCGTGGCGTCCTCGGCCAGGTCGACACCGCTGACGTCCGCGATGCCGTCGACCTTCCCGAGCTCGTCCTCGACGGCGGCGGCCGTGGAGTTGGCGGTGGCGGGGTCGTCGTTCTCGACGAGTACGACGAGGGGGCCGTTGGCGCCGGGACCGAAGGCGTCACCGATCACGTCGTAGGCCTGGCGGCTGGAACTGCTCGTGTCGCTGGAACCCTCGTCGGTGAGCGCCAGCTTCAGCTCCATGCCGGGAACGGCCAGGGCGATCAGCACGGCGGTTCCCAGGATGAGGTTGCGCACAGGGTGGCGCAGCACGCCCTCGGTCCAGCGCACGCCCATCGTGGCCGTCCGGCCGTCGTGTGCCGCCGACCTCATGGCGCGCCTACGGCCGATCAGGGGCAGGAACCGGCGGCGCCGGACCGCTGCCCGGGGTGCCCGGAGTGCTCGGGGGGTGAGCCGGTGGCCGGCCATCGCCATCAGGGCGGGCAGCAGGGTCAGGGCGGTGATCACGGCGACGGCGACCGCTCCCGCCGAGGCCAGTCCCATCGAGGTAAGCATCGGTACGCCGGCCACCGACAGACCGGCGAGCGCGATCAGGACGGTGGCTCCGGCGAACACGACGGCGCTGCCCGCGGTGGCGGTGGCCCTGGCGATGGACTCCTTGACCGGCATACCCGCACCCAGTTGGGCGCGATGGCGGGAGACGATGAACAGGGCGTAGTCGATACCGACGGCGAGCCCCAGCATGATCGCCAGGGTGGGCGCGTTGTCGGAGACGTCGAACACCGTGGCCAGGCCCATCATCGCGGCCACCGTTCCGACGATGCCGAGAATCGCGGTGAGCAGGGGCAGACCGGCGGCGAGGAGCGACCCGAACGTGATCACCAGGATGATCAGCGCCACGCCCAGACCGAGCAGTTCACCGGGCCCCACGGGCGGGTGCGAGGTCTCGTACGGCTCACCGCCGTAGATGGTCCGCAGGCCTGCCCGCTCCGCCGACGCCCCGGCGGCCCTCACCGCGTCCAGCGTGCCCTCCGGCACGTCGTCGGCCTCCTTGGTGGTGAACGTGACCTCGGCCACCGCGGTGCGCCCGTCCCCGGAGACGGTGTCGTCCCGCGCCGGGTCGCTGACCTCGCTCACCCCCGGCACGCGGCCCGTGGCGTCCAGGGTGGCCTTCAGGGAGTCCCGCAGATCCGGCTCGGTCACCTTGTGCCCAGCCGGCGCCTGGAACACGATCCGCGCCGACTGCGCATCGGGCTCGGGGAAGTGCCGTTCCATCTTCGTCAGCGCCGTCTGGGCCGGGGAGCCGGGAATGGAGCTGCTGTCGGCGAAGGAGCCGGCGAAGGAAACCCCGAGACCGACCACCGCGAGGAGGCCCAGGAGCCACCCGGTCAACATCGTGCGCCAACGGCGAGCGCCGAACGCGCCCAGCCGGTACAAGAGCGTAGCCATCAAAGATTCCCTCACTGTGCGGAAGACGACCCGTCACATCCTTCTGAGGGGACTTGACGACCGCCGCACGCGGAACTTGAGGGTTTTCTGACGGTTAGGCTCCGGTGCCGTCAGGCAGGCCGGGCACCGGACAGGGGCCGGCCGGTGCCCGGGGTGACCGCCGACTGATCCCCGGCGTGGTCCAGTCGCAGCGGGAGCCGCGCGGCGAGGTGGTCGATGAGGGCGCTGACGCGTCGCGGGACATGCCCGTCCTCCTCCAGGAGGGCGTAGATGTCGGCGGCCGGTGTCGACAGGTGCGGCAGGACCCGCACGAGCTCGCCGCGCTCCAGATGCGGCCTGACATGCCACTCCGAGCGCATGATCACACCACGGCCCTCCAGGGCCCAGCCGGTCACCACGTCACCGTCGTTGCTGGACAGGCTGCCGTGCACCCGCACATGCCGGGGGCGGTCCGCGTCCCCGAAGCGCCAGAGCGCGAAGTCGCTCTCGTTCTCCCGCAGCACGATGCAGTTGTGCCGGGCCAGGTCCTCGATGCTGTCCGGGGTGCCGTGCTCGGCGAGGTAGGACGGCGCCGCGCACGGCACGCGCCGGTTCCTGGCCAGCCGCCGCATGCGCAGCGAGGAGTCGGGCGGCATGCCCACATGCACGGCCACGTCGAACTCACGCCGGTGGGGCCGCAGCGGCAGCGCGGACGTCTGCAACCGGACGTGCAGTTCCGGGTGGGCCGCGGCGAACTCGCCGAGCAGTGGCGCGATGTGCGCGCGACCGAGACCGAGCGTGGCCTCGACGACCACGGACCCGCGCAAGCCCCCGGCCGTGTCGGTGATCGTGTCCTCCAGCTCGCGCACCTGGTCCAGGATCGCCTCGACGCGCGCCGCGTAGAGCTCGCCCTCCGACGTGAGCACGAGTCGGCGGGCACCGCGCTGCACGAGCCGGACGTCCAGGCGGCGCTCCAGCGCGCTGAGGCGCTTGCTGACGACGGGCAGCGAGCAGCCGAGTTCTCGCGACGCGGCGGTCAGCGTCTCGCTCGACGCGACCACGTGGAAGAACTGCAGGTCGTCCACGGCTGAACGGCTCTTGGAGGAGGGGCGACCAGAACGCCGGGGGCTTTCCATGGGGGAAAACGTACCTTGCCATTAACGCCCTTGTAACGACTGTCACCGCTGGCCAAGGTAGGACCCAGCCGCGCCGTGACCGGAATGCCTCTGGACGGAGTGCCCGTCACCGGCCTTGCGCATCAATCCGTGGACTGGGAGTGAACTCGTGCCGCACAGCTATCGCATCGCAGCGATTCCGGGCGACGGGATCGGACGCGAGGTCGTCCCGGAGGGGCTGCGGTGCCTGCGGGCCGCAGCCGAGACGCACGGGTTCGCACTCGACGTCACCGAGTTCGACTTCGCCAGCGCCGACTACTGGTTGAAACACGGCACGATGCTGCCGGAGAACTGGCGAGACGTACTCGGAGAGTTCGACGCGATCTTCTTCGGCGCGGTCGGATGGCCGGAGGTGGTCCCGGACCATGTCTCGTTGTGGGGCAGCCTGCTCCAGTTGCGCCGGGGCTTCGACCAGTACGTCAATCTGCGTCCCGTCCGGCTGCTGCGCGGTGTGCGCAGTCCGCTGCGTGACCACCAGCCGGGCGACATCGACTTCTACGTGGTGCGGGAGAACACCGAGGGGGAGTACTCCAGCATCGGCGGCCGGATCTTCGAGGGCACCGACCGCGAGACGGTGGTGCAGGAGACGGTCATGACGCGCACCGGCGTCGACCGTGTCCTGCGCTACGCCTTCGAACTCGCCTCGTCCCGGCCGGGCAAGCACCTGACGTGGGCGACGAAGAGCAACGGGATCTCGATCTCCATGCCCTACTGGGACGAGCGCGCGACCGAGATGGCCGCCCGGTACCCCGAGGTGACCGCGGACAAGGACCACATCGACATCCTGACCGCGAAGTTCGTCCTCCAGCCCGACCGGTACGACGTGGTGGTCGCCAGCAACCTGTTCGGCGACATCCTCTCCGACCTCGGCCCGGCCTGCACCGGGACGATCGGCATCGCGCCCAGCGCGAACATCAACCCCGACCGCTCCTTCCCCAGTCTCTTCGAGCCGGTGCACGGTTCGGCTCCGGACATCGCCGGTCTCGGTGTCGCCAACCCTGTCGGGCAGATCTGGAGCGGCGCCATGATGCTCAGCCACCTCGGCGAGCACGAGGCGGCCGCGCACGTCGTGGCCGCGATCGAGAGCGTTCTGGACGAGCGGCCCGAGGTGGTCACCCCCGACCTCGGGGGCACGGGGACCACCGTCGGGCTCGGCAAGGCCATCGCGGCGCGGATCACCGCGGGCTCCCCCGCCGGCCCCGGCGGGGGAGCGACGACCGGTGACGCCGCCGGCCACGCGGTCGAAGAGGGGGTCGCGGCGTCATGACCAGACCTGTCTCCGATCCGGTCGGCCTCGAAGTGCGCTGGGACCGGCTCGCCGCCGCCACCGACGAGGCGGCCTCCACGATGCTGCGCACGGCGTTCTCCACGATCATCCGTGAGTCCAACGACTACACCGTCGTCCTGATGGACCGCACGGGCCGCACCATGGCCGAGTCACGGGCCGGCATCCCCGCCTTCGCCGCCCTGATGAGCTCGCTGACCGCACTGGTCCTCGAACGGTTCCCCGCGGACCAGTGGCAGGACGGCGACAGCGTCATCACGAACGACCCGTGGATCGCCACCGGGCACCTGCCCGACATCGCCATGATCTCGCCGGTCTTCCACCGGGGCCGGCTCGTCGCGTTCGCGGGCACCGTGGCGCACTCACCGGACATCGGCGGCACCCCCTCGATGAGCGCGACCGAGCTCCTGTCCGAGGGGATCCTGATTCCGCCGCTGCGGCTGTTCCGGGCCGGACGCGTCGAGCAGGGTGTCAAGGACCTGCTGTTGGCGAACGTACGGCTGGCGGACCAGGTGTGGGGCGACCTGGAGGCGCAGGCCGCGGCCCACGCCGTGTGCCGCCGGCGTGCCCAGGAGTTCCTCGACGACTTCCGCGAGCCGCACTTCGAGGCGTTCGCGGCCCAGGTCCACGCGGTGACCGACGAGGCGATGCGGGCGGGCGTCCGCGACCTGCCCGACGGTGTCTACCGCGCCGCCCTGGACGCGGACGGCGTCGAGGGCCACCCCACGCACATCGAGTGCGCGGTGACCGTGCGCGGCGAGGAGGTGGAGATCGACTACACCGGCAGCTCCCCCCAGGTGCCCTTCGCGACGAACTCGACGCTGAACTACACCCGCGCCTACTCCATGTATCCGCTGAAGATCCTGCTGGACCCGTCCACGCGCACCAACTGGGGCTCCTACCGGTCCATCCAGGTCACCGCTCCGGAGGGCACGATCGTCAACCCGAGATTTCCCGCGCCCGTCGTGGCACGGCACCTCACCGGGCACCTCCTGTCCTGTGCGGTGTACCAGGCACTGGCCCCGGTGCTGCCCGACCGTGTCATCGCGGACAGCGGCGGTGCCCCCGCCCTGCGGGTGCGCTTCGCCGGGGTCGACGACTCCGGGCGGCCGTTCAGCCTGATGCTGTTCGCCAACGCGGGCATGGGCGCGTCCAAGGAGTCGGACGGGCTGTCCGCCACCGCCTTCCCGACCAACTCGGGAGGCGGCAGCATCGAGGCCCTGGAGGCCGCGTCGCCGCTGCACTTCCTCCGCAAGGAGCTGCGTACCGGATCGGGCGGGCGGGGCCGGCGCCGTGGAGGCCTGGGCCAGACCGTCGAGGTCCGCAACCCCACGAGCCGACCGGTGCAGATGGTGCTGCTCGGAGACCGCGAACGGCACCCGGCGCTCGGACTGGCCGGCGGGGAACCCGGCGCCACCGCCCAGGTCGTGCTGGACTCCGGCGAGCGTGTCCCCCTGAAGTCGATCTCACGGCTGGCCCCCGGCTCGTCGGTGGTCATCTCCTTCGCCGGCGGCGGCGGCTTCGGCCGGCCCGAGGAGCGCGAGCCCGAACTCCTGGTCGCCGACGAGATCGCCGGCTACACCCTCCCGGCCGGCCGGCAGAACCCGTACACGGCGCCGACGGCGGTCGGCAGCGCACATGAGGAGGCGGGCCGATGAGCCGCACGGTCAGGATCGGCGTCGACGTCGGCGGAACGTTCACCGATCTGCTGCTGCACGACCCGCACCGGCAATTGATCAGGCCGGGAAAGCTGCCCACCACACCCCATGCCCCCAACGAAGCCATCACCGCGGGGATCGCCCGCCTGCTGGAGGAGACGTCCACGGCCCCCGCAGCCGTCGCCGGCATCGTGCACGGCACCACGCTGGTGACGAACACCCTGCTGGAACGCACGGGAGCGGTCGTCGGCCTGCTCACCACCAGCGGGTTCAGCGACTCCCTCGAAATGGGACGGGAGACGAGGTTCGACACCACCGACCTGCACGCCCGGCCCGCCCAGCCGCTGGTGCCGCGCCATCTGCGCCGCGGGGTGCCCGGAAGGCTCGCCGCCAACGGTGAGGAACTCGAACCGCTCGACGAGCATGCCGTCCTCGCGGCGGTGCGGGAACTGGTGGACCAGGGCATCGAGGCACTGGCCGTGGCCTTCATGCACTCCTACCGCGACGCCGGGCACGAACACCGGGTGCGGGACCTGGTCGCGCGTGCCCACCCCGACCTGCCCGTCACGCTCTCCAGCGCCGTCGCCCCGGTCATCGGCGAGTACGAGCGGGCCGGCACCGCCTGCCTGAACGCGTATGTGCAGCCCTTGATGTCGCGCTACCTCGACGATCTGCGCGACGACCTGACCGCTTTGGGGATCGACGCGCCCCTGCGCATCATGCTCTCCGGCGGTGGTGTCACGACTCTTGAGGACGCCAAGCGGTTCCCCGTACGGCTGCTGGAGTCGGGCCCCGCGGCCGGTGCCATCGCCGCCGCCGCGGTCGCCCGGACGCTGGGGGAGCAGGACGTCGTCTCCTTCGACATGGGCGGGACCACCGCGAAGATCGCGGTGGTCCAGGGGGGCAGGCCTAGGCTCAAGCACGACTTCGAGGCGGGGCGCGTCGACAAGTTCAAGCCCGGCTCGGGGCTTCCGGTGCGGCTGACCGTCGTCGACATGATCGAGATCGGTTCGGGAGGCGGCTCGATCGCGGCACCCGACCCGCTCGGACTGCTCAAGGTGGGACCGCGCAGCGCCGGTTCGGTGCCCGGCCCCGTCGCCTACGGGCGGGGAGGCGAGCGGCCCACCGTGACGGACGCCGACCTGATCCTCGGCTGTCTCGACGCGGACAACTTCCTCGGCGGTGAGATGAGGCTGCGTACCCGCGAGGCCCACAAGGCGCTGACGCGTGAGGTGGCGGGTCCGCTGGGACTCGACACGGTCGACGCCGCCGCCGGGATCGTCGAGGTGGTCACCGAAAGCATGGCCGCCGCCGCCCGCATGCACCTGTCCGAACAGGGCAAGGACCCCGCCGACTTCGCCCTGCTGGCCTTCGGCGGAGCGGGACCCGCCCATGCCTACGGGCTGGCGAAGTCGCTGAAGATCCCCAAGGTGATCGTGCCGATGCGGGCCGGAGTGATGTCCGCCTGCGGACTCCTGGCCGCGGCTCCCACGGTCGACGAGGTCCGCAGCCTGCCCTCGCCCCTCGCCGACGTCGACTGGGACCGGGTGGCCGCGCTGTACGACGAGATGGCGACCAGGGCCACCGAAACGCTCCAGCCGGGCGACCCGGAACTGGTCCGGGTCCACCGCTCGGCCGACATGCGCTACCTCGGCCAGGGCTTCGAGATCGAGGTCGACGTGGCCGAACAGGACTTCGGTCCGCACGGTCTCGGACGCATCCGGAGCGCCTTCGAGTCGACGTACCGGGCCGTGTTCGGTCGCTCCCTCGAAGGTGCCTTGGAGGTCGTGAACTGGCGGCTCTCCATGCGGCTGCCCGGTCATGAACTGTCGACGGAGGGCGGCCCCGCGGGAGGGGGTGAGGCGCGCCGCGGTGTCCGTTCGGTCTGGTTTCCGGGACACGGGCCGCTCGAGACCACTGTGTGGAACCGCTACGAGCTCACGCCGGGCACCGAGCTGGCAGGTCCGGCGATCTTCGAGGAGCGTGAATCGTCCTGCTCCTTCGGGCCGGACTGCCGCATCCGGGTCACCGACGACCTGACCCTCGTGGTCGAGCTCGACCGGGCCTGAACCGTCCGGCGACC
The DNA here is from genome assembly GCF_001282115.1 of Streptomyces sp. NRRL B-24085. Classification (GTDB taxonomy): domain Bacteria; phylum Actinomycetota; class Actinomycetes; order Streptomycetales; family Streptomycetaceae; genus Streptomyces. The sequence goes on from NZ_LJBR01000022.1 coordinate 29,717, forward strand.
GGTCCGGGGAACGGCCTCCCCCCACGCCAACACCGACAAACCATCCAGTAGCTGCCCGATATGGTGGCGGCGTGAAGGGACGACCCTTATGACGACGGTGTCAGTAGGGCAGCGCACACGAACCCGGCGCATCACGTTCCTGGTCGCTCTCGCGGTCTTCGCACAGGAGTCGACCTGGAACTTCTACGAATCCCAGGTTCCGCCGCTCCTGCGGGAGCATCTCACCAGCACGGCCGTGGTGGGTCTGCTGATGGGCATGGACAACCTGCTCGGCATCTTCATCCAGCCGTGGATCGGCAACCGGTCCGATCGGACGCGGACCTCCTGGGGCCGGCGGATGCCCTACCTGGTGGTGGGGATGCCGATCGCCGCCACGCTCTTCATCCTCATCCCGCACAGTGCGGGATCGTTGCCGCTGCTGATCGTGGTGCTGTTCTCGTACGCGCTCGTCGCCAACACCTTCAAGCCGATCGCCGAGGCGCTCGTACCGGACTTCATCGCACCCGAGCGGCGAAGCCGGGCCAACGCGGTGGTCAAGATCGCCTCCAGCATCACGGCCATCGTTGCCGCGCTCATCAGCATCTTCCTGGTCGACAACCATCTGAGCCTGGCGTTCGCGATCCCCGCGATCATCATGCTGATCTCGATCGGGGTGCTCGCGGCCACCGTGCGCGACAACCGGTCTCCGGCCTACCAGGCCGCGGTGGCGGAGAGCGATGAGGAGCACGGTGCCGAGCGCACCGAGCCACGGGTCCGGGACACCTTCGTCGAGATCCTCAAGGACACCGATCGCAGCCGGCTGCTGCTGCTCCTCGCGATCCTCCTCTTCGGCAGCGCGTGGGCCGCGTCCCGGTCGCTGATCACGCCGTACGGGATGGAAGCCCTGGACATGTCACGGGGAGCCGCCGGCGGTCTCACCCTGCCCAGCGGCATCGCCTTCATCCTGGCGGCGTATCCGGCAGCCGTGCTCGCAGAGCGGTACGGACGGCTCCGGGTCATGGCTGTGGGCATGTCGGTCTTCGCCGGCTCCATGGTGCTGGGGACGATCGTCCAGACCTCCATGGGAACCACCGTGGCCCTGTGTCTCGCGGCGGCCGGCGCGACCTGCTTCCTGGTCAACGCGGTGGTCGTCCTGTGGAACCTCGCACCCTCGGCACGGGTCTTCGGGACGTACGCCGGCATGTACACCGTCGGCTGGGCCGGCGGCGGCTTCCTGGGCCCGGCGGTGGTCGGCGGCATGGTCGACATCACCGGCTGGCCCCTGATGCTCATCGACATCGCCCTCGTCGCCGCGCTGTCGATCGTCGTCGTAGCCAGGATCGGTGTGCTCCAGCGGCGCACCGGCCTGACCCTCGCCAAGTAACCGCCCATCCCCGCAGCGCGGCGCGCGCCCAGCGCCAGACGCGGCCAGAGACGAGGAACCGTGCCCCGCATCCTGATCACCACCGACTACCTGTGGCCCGACGACGAAGTCGATCACTATCTCCGGGCACACGGCCACACGACGGTGCACGCCCCGCTGGTCGGCCGAGAAGGTCCCGAGCGGCTCATCGCCGCCCTCGACGGGATCGACGCGGCGCTCGTCGGCCACGATCCGCTGACCGCCCAGGTCCTCTCCGCAGCTCCCCGCCTGCGCGTCGTCGTGCGCACCGGCGTCGGCTACGACTCGATCGACGTCGCCGCCGCGGGCAGGCTCGGCATCACGGTGAGCAACCTGCCGGGCATCAACGCCAACGCCGTGGCCGAGTACACCCTCGGTCTGCTGCTGGCGGCCGCGCGGCGCCTGGTGCAGAGCGCGGCGGGCGTCGCAGCCGGCCGGTGGCCGAGGGAGGACGGTCACGAGCTGCGCGGGTCGACGCTCGGCCTGATCGGATACGGGGCGGCAGCGCGCGCCGTGGTGCCGCTGGCGCGGGCCTTCGGCATGGACGTGCTTTGCACCACCGGTGTGCCCGAGGACCAACGCTCGGACCCGTCGGTGCGGTTCGTCGCGCTCCCCGAGCTGCTGGCGGCATCCGACTACGTATCGGTGCACACCGCGCTGACGAACCGCACACGCGGTCTCCTGGACGCCTCCGCCTTCCGGCGGATGAAACCGACGGCGGTGCTGGTGAACACCGCGCGGGGGGCCGTCGTCGACGAACAGGCCCTCGCCGATGCCGTGCGCACCGGCGAGATCGCCGCGGCGGCGCTCGACGTGGTGAGCGAGGAGCCGCTCCCGGCCGACAGCCCGCTGCGGGACGTCGACGGAATCGTCGTCTTCTCCCACCTCGCGGGCCAGACCGCCGAAGCCCGTGCCGCAGCCGGCCTCGAAGGCGCGGCCGAGGTCGTGGCCGCCCTCGCGGGCCGCCCCCGGTTCGCGGTGAACGCCCACCTGCTGCCGCACGCCCCCACCGTCCGGGCCGACGGGTGACACCCGCCCGCCACGTGCCCGGTACCGACAAGAAAGAGGAACATGGACAACGAACGGGTCGACCAGGTCAAGGTCCTGGCACCGACCGGCATGCTTGGAGCCGGCTTTCCCGAGGCCACGATCGAACGCGGTCTGGCGCTCGGAGCCGACGTCATCTCCGTCGACGCGGGCAGCACCGACTCCGGCCCCTACTACCTCGGCGCGTCGCAGCCCAAGACCACCCGCGCGGCGGTCGCCCGGGACCTGCGGGTCCTGCTCAAGGCGGCGGCGGGCGCCGGTATCCCACTGATCGTCGGCTCGTGCGGCACCAGCGGCACCGACTCCGGTGTCGACTGGGTCGCCGGCATCGTCGCCGACATCCTGGCGGCAGAGGGACTCCGGCTGCGGGTCGCGCGCATCTACAGCGAGCAGTCGGCCGGCGAGCTCCTCGAGCGGCTGGACGAGGGCCGGATCCATGCGCTGCCCCCGCTCGGCGAACTGGAGCCGGAGACGTTGCAGAGCTGCGCTCACATCGTGGGCGCGATGGGACACGAGCCGATCGTCGCCGCGCTGGAGGCCGGTGCGCAGGTCGTGCTCGCCGGCCGGGCCACGGACACCGCCATCGCCGCCGCCTATCCGCTGATGAAGGGAATGCCGGCCGGACCGGCCTGGCACGCCGCCAAGATCATCGAGTGTGGCGGTCAGTGCACCAGCAATCCCCGCTCTGGTGGGGTCCTGGCCACCGTCGACGCCGACGGCTTCACCATCGAGCCGCTCGACCCGACGGCGGCCTGCACACCGATCCTGGTCGCCGCCCACATGCTCTACGAGACCGTGGACCCGTTCCAGATGCGCGAGCCGGACGGCACCCTGGACGTGCGTGAGGCCGTCTACACCGCCCTGGACGACCGCACGGTACGGGTCGAGGGCTCGCGGTTCCATGTCGCCGACCAGCACACCATCAAGCTCGAAGGCGCCCGGATCACCGGCTACGAGACCATGTCGTTCAGCGCGATCCGCGACCCGCACATCCTCGCGAACATCGACGACTGGGCCGATCTCATGCGGACGATGATCCGGCAGCGGGTGGAGCAGACGATCGGCCTCGGCGAGGACAAGTACGCCTTCGACCTGCGCCTCTACGGGCACAACGCCATCCTCGGCGATCTCGAACCGGCAGCGGGCCCACCTCGCGAGGTGGGAGTCATGCTCCTCGTCAACGCGCCGGACCAGAGCACCGCCACCGCCGTCGCGAAGATCGCCAACCCGTTGATGCTCCATCTGCCGACGGCCGACATGGACTACCTGCCGAGCCTGGCGTTCGCCACCTCACCGGCCGAGGTCGAGCGCGGTCCGGCGTACGAGTTCGTGCTCAACCACGTCGTCGACACCCTCGCCCCCACCGACATGTTCCGCACCGAGATCGAGGAGCCCGCCCACCATGGCTGAGACCGCCCCCACCACCCTGGGCGACCTGGCGCACGAGGTCCGGTCCAAGAACGCCGGGCCGTTCTGGGTCACCATGGAGCTGTTCTTGCGGGACGCGGACGGCTATCGCATCGCCGCCGACGAGACTTACCTCAACGAGGGCACGGTCGCCCGGCTCTACGGACTCGACGAGGCCGACGTACTGATGTTCCGCATCCCGTCGCTCAACGTCGTCAAGATCTCCTTCCCGCGTCCCGTCAGCCAGGCGTCGCTGCGCGACCGTGACGTCCACTCCGGTCAGCACCACGTGCCGCTGGCGGTTCTCCCCTTGCCCACCACCTGACACCCGGGCGCCATGACGGTCACGGCCGGTGCCGGCTCACACCCGGCCCCGCGGCGACCCTCGAACTCACCTGCGGGACACGGTCCTTCACATGTCCCCCAAGCACCTGAAGGAGCAGTTCCTTGACCACACCTGCCGTGCCCGAACCCGGTCCGCGTCCTCGGCACCGCGGCCGCCGTCCGGCCGTGCTGGCGGCACTGCTCGCCGCCGCTGTCGTGGGCACGCTCGGCAGCGCGCCCGCCGCCCCGGCCGACACCGCGCGCCCCACTCCCGCCGCCTGCCCGGGGCGCCTGGCGCACAAGGCGGACTGCTACACCGGCCGGGACGCCAACGGCGCCTACTACACGATGGCCGTGCCCAAGCACTGGAACGGCTCCCTCGTCGTCCACGCCCACGGCGGCCCCGACTTCTCCTACGACGAGTCCACCACCACCGAGGACCTGGAACGCTGGGCGGTGATGGTCGACGAGGGCTACGCCTGGGCGGGCTCCTCGTACCGGCGCGGCGGTTACGGGGTCCGGATGGCCGCCGCCGACACGGACAACGTACGCCGTCTGTTCGTCGGCCGGTTCGGCCGCCCCGACCACACGTATCTGCACGGCCAGTCCTGGGGCGGCAACGTGGCCGCCAAGGTCACCGAGACCTACGGCGGACAGCGTGGCGCCTACGACGGAGTCCTGCTGACCAACGGTTTCCTGGCTGGCGGCTCGCGCGGCTACGACACACGTGTGGACCTGCGCACGGTGTACCAGTACTACTGCCGCAACCTGCCCCGCCCCACCGAGCCGCAGTACCCGCTCTGGCAAGGACTGCCCGCGGACTCCCCGATGACTCCCGAGGAGGTCCACGGCCGACTCCAGGAGTGCACCGGCATCGACTCCCACCCGGCCGATCGGACCGCGAAGCAGCAGCGCAACCTCGACGACATCCTGGCCGTCACCCGCATCCCGGAACGGTCCCTGGCCACGAACATGCAGTATGCGGCCTTCCTCGTCCGGGACATCGTGTCCAGCCGGCTCGACGGCCGCAACCCGTTCGGCAACCGCGGGGTGCGCTACGACGGTTCGCACGACGACAAGGCGCTCAACGCCGGTGTGGAGCGCTTCTCGTCCGACCCCGGCGCGCGCCGCGACCTCTCCTACGACAGCGACCTCACCGGACGGATCACACTCCCGGTCCTCACGCTGCACGCGATCGACGACCCACAGGTCTTCGTCGAGCACGAGGCCGCCTACCGCGCCACGGTCCAGGCCGCCGGCCGCGGTGAGAACCTCGTCCAGACCTTCACCAGGGAGAGCGACCACAGCGAGCTCAGCGACGCCGAGTACGCCAACTCCCTTGCGGCCCTCGCCACATGGGCCCGCACCGGCCGGAAACCCACGCCCAGTTCGATCGCGCGTTCCTGCGCCGCGTTCGACACCACCTACGGCGGCGGCTGCTTCTACGATCCGGCATTCCGCCCCGCCCCGTTCGCCACCCAGGTCCGCCCCCGGCCCGGTGGTCTCCACTGGCCCGCCATGTCCGCCGCACAGGAAAAGGCGTGGAGCCGGATCGAGGGTGTCGGCATCGCACCCTGAAGCCGCTCGGCGGCCACGGGCCGGGTCCGTCCCCGGCCCGTGGTCGAACGCGGAGAAGTCCCGTCACGGTCCGGTCGGGATGGCCGGGGAAGCCGGGTCGGGTGCCTCCCCGCTGGTGGTCCCCGGAGGAGGCGGAACCGACTTGGCGGGGGAAGCCGGTGCCGGGGACGTGGAAGGGCTCACTGAATGCGGGGGCGTGACGCCCGGTCGGACCGGGCGGTCCGAAGAACCGTTCGTGACGGCGAACAAGGCGCACGCGGCAGCCGCGGCCACGCCCAGCAACACGATGGCGGTCCGTCGCAGGGGAAGACGCCACCGCGGGGGAGTGGCCGGAAGGCGGGCGGGCCGCAGGTGTCCCAGTTCGACGGTGTCGGCCCGGGCGGCCAGAGCCTCGCGCAGCCGGTCCTCGATCGAGTCGTGGTCGATCTGGTTGCCGCTCATCGCCGGTTCTCGGCAAGGTGCCGGCGGTGGGAAGGACGCGAGCGCGGCTGACAGGGACGGTCGTTCATCGCGGTATCTCCTCCAGGTGTCTGCCGAGGGCGTCCAGGGCCCGGCTGGCGGTCGACTTGACCGTCCCGCGCGAGACGCCGAGGGTATCGGCGATCTGCGCTTCGGTGAGGTCGGCCCAGTAGCGCAGCACCAGCACCTCGCGTTGCCGACGGGTCAGGCGCTGCAACGCGTCGATCACTTCCTGATGTGTCTCGGCGAGGAGCACGCTGTGGTCGGCTGACGGGAGTTGGCGTTCACGCTCGGGTATGTAGGCGCGTGCCGTACGGCGTCGACGCAGCACGGAGCGGGCCCCATTGACCACGCTGGTGCGCAGGTACGCCTCAGGGTCCTCCAAGGTCGCGAGCCGACGGCCGTGGCGGCGCAGGAGCGCGGTGAAGGCGTCCTGCACCACGTCCTCCGCCGTGGGCAGATCGTCCACCAGGAGCAGTGCCAGTCGCACCAGCGGCAGCCGACGGTGGTGGTAGAGCTCGCTGAAGCCGTGCTCGTCCCCGGCTGCGGCCGTGCGGGAGGACAGGGCCGCGAACACCCTGTTCCCGCCGTCCTTCTGATGAGTCACCGACCGCGGGACGAGTCCGCCCCGCATCAGTCCGCGGATGTTCTGCCACCAGGTGACCGACGGTGCGGCGGTGGGGATCGTCGCTGTTCTCACGTGTCTCCTGGACGTCGCGGTACCGGTCTGTCCACCCGCACGGCGGGTGGACAGACCGTGCTGCCGACCTGAGCCGGGCAGCGTGCCTTCACGTGGTGCCGCCGACCGGACGAGGGCCGGTCAGCGAGCAGAAGCGCCGGAGGACCTCAGTGGGCCGGAGTCGCGGGCCGCTGCGCCGGCTGGGCGGGCTTGGCGTCCTTCGGGACGTCCGTCTCCGACCCGGGCACGTAAGGCTGGGCCGGCTTGGCGTCCTTCGGGACGTCCGTCTCGGACCCGGGCACGTAAGGCTGGGCGGGCTTGGCGTCCTTCGGGACGTCCGTCTCCGACCCGGGCACGTAAGGCTGGGCCGGCTTGGCGTCCTTCGGGACGTCCGTCTCGGACCCGGGCACGTAAGGCTGGGCCGGCTTGGCGCTCTTCGGGACGTCCGTCTCCGAGGTGAGGGCGGGCGTCTCCGAACCGGACACGTAAGGCTTGGCGTGCTTCCCGGCGGAGGTGGACGCCGCGGGCGAGCCGGAGTGCGCCTTCTCGGCCTCGGGGGCATCCGGCGCGTTGGTGTCGGCGTGGGCCGTGAAGGCTCCACCGAGGGCCAGCGCGGCGCCCACGACGGAGACGCCCAGCGCGGCGCGAAGCCGACCCGGACGCAGACTGCGGACAGCGGCGTGACGTACAGACATTCTCGGTCCTCGAATCATCGGTCTCAATGGGACTGACCGTCCGTCATGGATGGCTTGCCATGCGGCGGCCCTCTGCTGGAGGCGCATCCACTCCGACAGACGTCCGAAGGACTTGGGGGTTGCGGGTCGGACGGGACCTATACAGGGGAACTTCAGTGATCTGGGTCACTGGCTCAGGGTCCGGTTGTCCAGCCCGCAGAGGTCACCGCTCGCAGTCGGGGCCGTCACGCCACAGCTCGTCGGCCGTGCCGGCCGCGAGGTGGCGGGCGTAGGTCTCGACCTTCACGTGGATGATGTCGAGGGCTTCCTGCAGTTCCGCCACCTGCTGCTGCACCTTCGCCTCGTGCCGCCGCAGGATCTCGAAACGCTGTGACACGGTTCCGTCCCCTTCCTGCGCGAGCTGGGCGTAGCGGCGGATCTCCGGCAGGGGCATGCCGGAGGCGCGCAGCTTCATGCACACCTTGAGCCAGGCCACGTCCTCATCGGTGAAGACACGTTGCCCGGCCGCGTTGCGCCGTACGGCGGTGAGCAGTTCTTCCTGCTCGTAGAAGCGCAGGGTGTGTGCGGGCAGGCCGGTGAGTGCGCTGACCTCGCCGATAGTCAGGAGGGATTTCTCGGCATTCGTCATGCTCCCCACCTTACGAGCTTGCCCTCAAGTCGACTTGAACTCCTAGCGTGGAGGTCATCGATGAAAGGAGCGTCATGTCCACCACATGGTTCATCACTGGTACTTCTTCTGGTTTCGGGCGTCTTCTCACCGAGGAGCTGCTGGCCCGCGGTGACAGGGTCGCCGCGACCGTGCGCCGCCCGGAGACACTGGACGACCTGCGTGCCCGGTACGGTGACCGGCTCTGGCCGGCCCGGCTCGACGTCACCGACGGCGAACAGGTGCGCCGGGTCGTGGCCGACGCCTTCAAGGAGCTCGGCACGATCGACGTGGTCGTCAACAACGCGGGATACGGCGTCTTCGCCGCGGTGGAAGAGGCCACCGACGAACAGATCCGACGCGTGATCGACACCAACCTCCTCGGGTCGATCCACGTCATCCGCGCAGCGCTGCCGCATCTGCGCGCCCAGGGGCACGGACGCATCGTGCAGGTGTCCACCGCCGGCGGCCAGACCACCTACCCGAACTTCAGCTACTACCACGCCTCGAAGTGGGGCATCGAAGGCTTCTGCGAGACGGTGGCTCGCGAGATCGCGCCGTTCGGCATCGGCCTGACCATCGTCGAACCCGGCGCGACACCCACCGGATTCGCCGGGGCCCTCGACACCGCGCCCGTGATGCCGGAGTACGAGAACACCCCGGCGGGTGAGGTGCGGCGGGCCATCGCATCGGGCGACTTCCCGCTGCCGAACGACCCGCACAAGATCACGCGGGCCATGATCGACCTCGTCGACTCGGGCGCCACGCCGCTGCGCCTTCCCCTAGGGTCCGACACCTACGAAGACGTACGGGCATCGCTCGTCGCCCGCCTCGCCGAACACGACGCCCATCGCGACACCGCACTCGGCGTGGTGAACGGGGATCCCCGGTGACGGTCGGGCACGACATGAGTGCCGTGGAAGGCAGCGGTCCTGCGGTGCTGTTCACCCACCCCTGACGCCGGCCCGGCTCCCACTGTCAGGGGAACGCCAGCCGGACCGCGAGTCCCCCGGTGGGCCGGGGTTCGGCGGTCAGGGTCGCGTGATGGGACGACGCGATGGAAGCGGCGATGGACAGGCCGAGACCGTGGCCGGTTCCGGCGGTGCGGTCGGGGGCGAGGCGGCGGAAGGGCTCGAAGAGGTCCGGCACCCGGCGGGCGGGGACGTGCGGGCCGGTGTTGGCCACGGTCACGGCGCGCTCCTCGACGTGTACGAGTACGTGGCCACCCGGATGGTTGTACTGCACGGCGTTGCGGATGACGTTGGCGAGCAGGTGGCGCAGGAGGACGGGGTCACCGCGGACGGTCCGGGGGGTGTCGGCCGTGACGCGGATGTCCACCTGCCGGCGTTCGGCCTGTGGAGCGAGTTGAGCGGTGACCAGCCGGGCGGCGAGGGCCAGGTCGACGCTCTCGGTCACGGCCGGTCCGCGGTCGCTGCGGGCCAGGAGCAGCAGCGCGTCGATGAGTTGCTCGGCTTCACGGTTGGTGGACAGCAGGTCGTCGCGGACTTCGACGAGGTGGTCGGGGAGCGGGTCGGCGAGACCGACCTGCAGGGTGGTCCGCTGGGCGGCGAGGGGCGTCTTGAGTTCATGGGAGGCGTTGGCGACGAAACGGCGTTGACTGTCGAACGACTTCTCCAGCCGGTCGAGCACGGCGTCGAAGGTGTCGGCGAGGCGGTGCAGCTCGTCGTCGGGGCCGGTGAGGGCCAGGCGCTGGTGCAGGTTCTCCTCGCTGATGCGGCGCGCGGTCTCGGTCATCGAGGCGACCGGGCGCAGAGCCCTCCCGGCCAGCCACCAGCCGGCCAGCGCGGCGAGGAGGGCCAGGAAGAGGAGGCCGACGGCGGACCAGAGGACCATCTGGCGCAGGGCGGTGTCCTGCACGGCCTGGATGGTCTGGTCGATCTTCTGGATCTGAGCCGTGGCCCACGGTGCTCCGGGCCGTGTAGGTCCGGGCCCCACGGGACGGGCGGACGGATGGAGGGCGACGTCACCGGCGGGCGTGTCCGCGTATGTGACGGCGAGGCCCTGCACCTGCTGGGCCGTCCCGTGGCGCGCGAGCAGGACGACGAACGCGAGCAGGGCCACGCCGGTGAGCAGGAACAGGGTGAAGATGGCTGCGGCGAGGCGGGCACGGAAGGGGAGTCGGCCCAGGAACGCGCGCGGGTTCAGTCGCACAGCCGGTACCCCTGCCCCGTGTCGACGGTGATGAGGCCGGGGTCCCCGAGTTTGCCGCGCAGCCGGCTGACGGTGGCACGGACCGCGCTGGTCTGCGGGGTGAGGTGCTCGTCCCAGAGGGTGCGGACGATCTCGTGGTGCGCGACGGGGGCTCCTTGGGCCTCGACCAACAGGTGGAGGACCGCGAACTCCTTGGGTGTCAGGGCCAGCGGGCGGCCCTCGATGGACGCCTCGCGCCTCGACGGGTCCGTCGTGACGCCGCCGTGCCGCATCACGGACGACCGCGGAGTGGGCGCCCGACGGCTCAACGCCCGTACACGAGCGACGAGTTCGCTGAAGTCGAAGGGCTTGGTCAGGTAGTCGTCGGCGCCGAGAGTGGTCAGTCCGTAGACGCGGTCGGTGATGTCGCCCGCCGCGGTGAGCATGAGGATCCGCGGGGGATCGTCGAGTTCCCGCAGGCGTCGGCACACCTCGTCCCCGCTCATGACCGGCAGGTCGCGGTCGAGGATCAGGACGTCGTACGCCGTCAGCAGACACATCCGCTCGGCGGCGTCGCCGGTGTGGGTGACGTCGACCGCCATCGCCTCGCGGCGCAGACCGACCGCGACGGCACGGGCGAGCACGCGGTGGTCCTCGGCTACCAGAACTCTCATGGCCCCATGAAACCAAGGCGGCGTTTGCGGTCGTGTAAGGACGACGGCGTCCCACCCGGCGCAGTCACAGCCTGCCCTTATGCCGCTGTAACGCGTTTATCCCCCTGCAAAGGACCGGCTGCTCCACTGGCCGCATGAATTTCGTCAAGCGGGCCGGGATGAGCCTGCGTGCCAGGAAATCCCGCACCGCCGCCCTGCTCGGCATCTTCGTCGTGATCTGTTGCCTGCTCCTGGGCGGGTTCCTGCTTGAGGCGGCCGCCGCACGCCTGGAGGCCGAGGCGCAGCGCACGATCGGTGTCGATGTGACGATCGCAGGCAAGCGGCTGACCCCGGCTTTGGCGGACCGTCTCGGCTCCGAGCCACCCGTGACGCGCTACAACCCGCTGCTCCCGCTGACCGCGGGTGCGCACGGTTTCGACCCGCTCGTCTCGCCACAGCCGAAACCGCGCCCAGACCGCGGCGGTGACGGTGAAGGGGGGCCGCTGGCGCTGCGAGGTGTGCGGGACCTGGGCATGCTGCTGCCCTTCTCGTTCGGATCGACGAAGATCACCTCCGGGCGTGGCATCGTCCTGCAGGACGCCGACCGCGCGGTCGCGGTGATCGAGGAACGCCTCGCCGCGAAGAACGGTCTCAAGGTCGGCGACACGATCCAGGTGGGGTCGGCAGACGGCAAGCGCAACGTCTCCATGCAAGTTCTCGGCGTGTTCCGGGACCCCAGGCAGGACCCGTCGCAGTGGACACCCTCGGACGAGCTGCCCGGCAACACCCTCTACGTGCCGACGGCCGTCGTGGAGAGGCTCGGCGGCGGTGCGGCCGGTCTCGACGAAGTGGTCTTCAGGATCGGTTCACCGGAGCAGGCCGAGCGTCTGCACGCCGAGACGAAGAGGCTGCTCGGCACCGGAGACTTCGACTTCCGCGTCAACGACAAGGCGTACCGGGACCAGGTCCGTCCCGTGCAACGGGTGGGTGCCTTCGCCGGTCTGATCGTCTGGGTCATCGCCCTTGCCGGTGCCCTGACCCTCGGCCTGGTGGTGATGCTCCAGATCCGGGAGCGGCGCCACGAGCTCGGAGTGCTGCTGTCGATGGGCGAGAAGAAGTGGAAGCTCGTCTTTCAGCACGTCGTCGAGGCCGCGGTGGTGTGCCTGCCCGCCATCGCTGTCGCCGCACTGGCCGGGCATGCCGCCGGACCGTCCCTCGGCGGCGCCCTGCTCGACCGCCCGCCACGGAACACCGTGGCGGCGGGGGTGCCGGACGCGGAAGTCGCCCCTCCCACGGTCCGCGTCGATCCCGCCGACGTAGGAAAAGTCGCCGGCCTCGGCCTCGGCATCTGTCTGGTCTCCACTGCCGTCCCGGGCCTCGGGATCCTCCGCCTGCACCCCCGCTCGATCCTGGCCGACAGCGAATAGGCCGCCGGCCCGAACCCAGAAAGCCGTACTCATGAACTTCGTCAAACGCGCAGGTCTCAGCCTGTGGGCCCGCAAAGGCCGAACGCTGATCACCTTCGCCACCTTCCTGGTCATCTCCCTCATGGTGCTGGCCGGCGTACTGATCAACGCGGCGACCGCCCGGGCCGAGCTGGACGCCGAAAGATCGGTGGGCGCAGAAGTCACGCTCGCCATGGACCCGCAGGCTCAGGGAAACATGGGCCAAGCGCCGACGATCGACTCCGCGGTGGTCGAAAGGATCGGCGAGCTGCCCCAAGTCGAGAAGTACACCTACTCCATGTGGGACCGGGTGCTCCTCGAAGGAGACGTCGGACTCGTCACCGACGGCGTGGAGGGTTTCATGGGCCCCGGCGGCACCGCGGGCATCGGCCTCCTCGACTCCTCACTGCTCAGCGACTTCCGCAGCGGCACGTTCAAGCTTGTCTCCGGAAAACACCTGACCGCCGCCGACCAGGACAAGAAGCAGATCCTGATCGAGGAGCGCCTGGCCCGGAAGAACCGCCTCAGGACCGGCGACAAGGTGACCCTGACGGGCAACGACGAGAAGACGACGGGGCGGTTCACCGTGGCCGGCATCTTCCGCGACCCGCGCCCTGCCACCGAACCGGAGCCCGAGTACGGCGTCAACCCGGCCAACATGATCTACGGCACCGTCGGTGGCTTCGCCACCCTCAACCCCTCCGGTGGCGGCGCCCGGCAGATCACCAGGGCCGGCTTCCTCCTCAGGGACCCCGACGACCAGGAGGCGTTCAGGGACGAGGCCGAAAGGCTGGCCGGCGCCGCGCTGGAGGGCTTCGAGCTCGACGTCAACGACAAGGCCGTGCAGCAGATGACCGGACCGCTCAAGAGCATCAGCTCCACCGCCACCCTCGCCATGTGGCTGATCGGCCTCGCGGGCGCCGCCGTCCTCGCCCTCCTCGTCAACCTCGCCGTCAAGCAGCGCCGCAGAGAGTACGGCGTGCTGTTGTCCATGGGGGAGAGGAAGTGGAAGCTCATCACCCAGCAGGCCTTGGAGATCACCGCGGTGGCCGCTCTGGCCATCGCGCTCGGTTCCGCGTTCGCTCCCCGCCTGACGCAAAGCGCGGGACAGTCACTGCTCGGCAGGGAAGCCGCCTCGGCCCGGCAGAAGATCGACGCCTGGCAGCCGCCCCCGCCGGGCAGCACCGGCCTCGACGAGGGCATCGACCCCGACGACCAGCCGGTCGAGAACGCCGATCCCGTCGACAGGATCACCGTGGTGCTCAAGCCCGCGAACCTCGCCACCGTCGGCGGCGTCGGACTCGGGATCGGCCTGCTCGCCGCCGCGATCCCGGCAGCCTCCGTGCTGCGCCTCAGCCCCCGCTCCATCCTCACGAACGGCAAGTGATCCGCCATGACCAATGCCACCGAGACCCCGCCCGTCCTCCGTCTCGACCGGGTCGGTTACACGTACTCGGATCAGCGTCGCCGCACCACGGTGCTCCGGGACATCGACCACTCCTTCGAACGCGGCACGTTCTACACGATCCTGGGCCCCTCAGGCAGCGGCAAGACCACCCTGCTCAGCCTCGCCAGCGGCCTCGACACCCCGACGAGCGGCACCATCAGCTTCGAAGGCCGGGACCTCAAGGAGCTGGGCCTGGGGCGCTACCGCAACAAGCACGCCGCCACGGTCTTCCAGCAGTACAACCTCCTCACCTACATGACGGCCCTGCAGAACGTCGTCTGCGCCATGGAGATCACCGACGTCAGGCCCGCCCAGGGCAGCCGCAGGGCCCGCGCCCTTCGCCTGCTGGACGACCTCGGACTGGACAGGTCGATGGCCACCCGCAGCGTCATGAGGTTGTCCGGCGGGCAGCAGCAGCGCGTCGCCATCGCCCGCGCACTGGCCTGCGACGTCGACATCCTCTTCGCCGACGAACCCACCGGGAATCTCGACGAGGACACCGCCCAGGGCATCATCGACACCTTCCGAGACCTCGCACACGAACAGAACAAGTGCGTGGTCGTCGTCACCCACTCCCAGCACCTGGCCGCCCAGTCCGACCGCGTACTCACCCTCCGCAAGGGCAGGTTGACCGAGCAGGTGAACAGGCGATGACCGGCGGGCGGCACCCGCGGATCTCGCGGGTGCCGCCGGCCATCAGGAGCGTGCTGTGAACCGGTCGGCTACGCCGGGATGTTCCACTTCTGGGTGTTGAGGCCGTTGCAGTCGTAGATCTGCAGTTGGGTGCCGTTGGCCGTGGCGCCTGCCGGGATGTCCAGGCAGCGGCCGGACTGCGGATTGCGCAGGGACCCGTCCGTCTGGCGCTGCCACTGCTGACCGCCGACGCCGTTGCAGTCCCACAGGTGCACCTTGGTGGCGTTGGCCGTGCCGTTGCCGATGATGTCCAGGCACTTGCCGAAGGCCCGCAGAGTGCCGTCGGGCGCGACCGACCAGCGCTGACCGGTCGCGGTACCGCAGTCCCAGAGCTGCACCGCGTTGCCGTTGGCGCTGGTGTTGGTGTTCACGTCGAGGCACTTGCCGGCGACGTGCGAAGTGGTGACCTGCCCGACCGGGCCGCCGAGGCTGCCGGTGTTGAAGCGGACCTGGCACTGGTTGCCGGTACCCAGCCAGGTCGCGGTCAGGTACAGGAAGGTGGTGCCGTCCGCTCGGGGTGTGATCGGTGAGCTGTATCCCGGGCAGGAGGGCTCACCGGGGTTGTAGCCGCCGGTCGGGTCGGTCCTGACGGGGGCCTCGATCTCGGTCCAGTTGCCCGAGCCGAGGTTGGTGTTGGCCAGGATGACGTTCCCGGACTCACCCATGACGGCCTTGTTGCCGGTGGGGCCGGTGACGACGCGCTGTCCGGACATCAGCAGGGTGCCGTTGGGGCCGCCTCCCGACTGCCAGGCCAGGTACGGCGTGTGCAGCAACTGCCGGCCGTCGCTGGTCTGCACCAGTGTGCCCGGTGAGTTGGTAGGCGCCCAGTTCAGGCCGTCCGCGCTGGTCTTGGTGTACACCTCGCAGGCGTGGTCGGCGTCGGTGGCGTCCCGGCACAGCTCGTAGGCCATCATGAACGTGCCGTTGGGCAGCGGGACGACGATCGACATGCCGGGACGGGCCAGGTTGTCCGCGGGGAAGGCGACGTCCTGGGTGAGGGTGGAGCTCCAGGTCTGTCCACCGTTGGTCGAGGTGTAGTGGCCGATGACCTGGTTGTTGGTCGCGGTGTTGGCGGGCCGTTCGTCGGAGATGAAGCAGGCCAGCGTGTTGTTCGGGGCGAGCAGGAACCACGGTTCCCAGATGCCGTGGCCGATGGTGTTGGGCTGGCCGCTGCTCTGGGTGCAGTTGGACAGGTACTGCCAGCTCTGGCCGTGGTTCGTGCTCTTGAAGACCTCGATCTTCTGCGCACTGTAGTTGCCCGCGCTCCAGGCGGTGCCGGCGGCGAGCAGGTCGCCGGCGTTGAGCCCGTTGGCGGTGCGGGGCACCTCGTACAGGACGGGTGCCTCCAGGGCCCAGCCGGAGGTGTTCGAGGTGATCGTGGAGATGGGGTTGGCACTCCAGGTCTGGCCGCCGTTGGTGCTGCGGTAGACCGGCAGGGAGCTGGGGGCGCCCTGGTTGCGCCGGGCGAACGTGGCCAGCATGGTCTGGCCCGAGGAGCCGTCGTGGTTCAGGCGGATGGCTCTCGGATAGCTGTTGTCGCCCTGGGGGTGAGCGGCCAGGTCCGGGGAGGAGAGGACCTGGCCTGCCGGGGCGGCGGAGACGGGTGATGCCCACAGCGACAGCAGCGCGGCCAGCAGGGTGAGGATGCCGAGGGCGGCCAGGGATCTCGGAGGTGCGGTGATACGCACGGAGCGACTCCTTTGCGGGTGGGTGTCGGGTGGTGCACAGGCTGGTGGGCGCCGCGGACGCACATGACGACCGCGGCGAGGCTCGGTGGGCGGGCGGGATCCCTCAACTGCTCGGGCGGGCCAGGGGATCGTCCCCGACGTGCAGTGCGGTTCGGGTGTCCACATCGAGTGCGGTGCGAGCCACGACCGTGCTGTCCGCCACGAGGGCCAGGTGCAGCCGCCCACTGGTCCAGCCTTCGGGCAGCGTGGCGGCGACGGTGACCGGCTCTCCGAGGACGTACGGCTTGGCTTCGGCGCGGCAGCCGGGCACCGGGTCGCCGGGGGAGGGGGGAGTGGGGGCGTACACGGGTGTCCACGCGGCGTGCAGGAGGCCTTCGACGGGGGCGGAGCCATGGTGGGAGACGCGGACGTCGACGGTGAACCGTCGTGTGCCGGTGAGCAGGTCGCGCCCGGGGGCGACGGGGGTGATGTCCAGGACGAGCGTGGTGGGTGCGTTCACATGGGCGGGCTCGACACCGGCCAGGTCCTTGGGCCGACGGTGGAAGTCGAGCAGGCCGGCGCTTTCGTGCTCGATGTCGTACAGCTCGGTGTAGACGTATCCGGCGAGCCGGTCGTGGCGGCGCAGTTCCTGGGTCTGCCAGCGCAGGTGCCAGGCGCGCTCCAGACCGGTGAAGCCGCCGCCGTATTCGCCGTTGAGGTTGGGCAGGCCGCGCAGGGGCTGTCCGGGGACGGCGAGCTTCTTGTGCACGACGAAGTCGGGGCTGAGTCGGACGGGGAAGTCGTCCCGGCGCCCTGACAGGAGGTCGTCGACCGTGGTCGCCCAGGAGGCGGCGCTCTCGTCGTAGTAGTGCCAGTCGAGCAGATCGGTCCTGACATGGGTCCAGCCGGAGTTGTCGACGACCGGCCGGGTCGGGTCGAGGGCTTTGAGCCGGTCGTAGGCGTCGGCGACCGCCTGCTGCTTGGCCGGGTCGCCGGGGAGGTCCCAGTCGAGGCCCCATTCCTCGTTGTACAGGCCCCAGATGACGATGGCGGGGGAGTTGCCGTCGCGGTCCACCATCGGCTCGATCTGCTGGGCGAACCGAGCTGTCGAGGCCGGCGAGAAGCGTCCGGGGGAGGCGGGTTCGGCCCACAGGAGCATGCCGAGGGTGTCGGCGTGGTGGATGTAGCGGGGGTCCTCCAGCTTCAGGTGTTTGCGTACGAGGTTGTAGCCGGCGTCCGCGGCGATCTCCAGGTCCTTGCGCAGGGCCGCGTCATCGGGAGCGGTGATACCGGTGTCGGGCCAGTAGCCCTGGTCCAGCACACCGCGCACGAACAGGCGGCGCCCGTTGAGGCGCAGCGTCTCGCCGTCGACGCTGATCGAGCGCAGCCCGGTGTAGCCGGAGACGCGGTCACTGCCGTGGGCGCTGCTGAGCTCGGCGTCGACGTGGTACAGGTGGGGGTCTTCGGGAGACCACAACCGGGGTGCTTCCAGGGGAAGTTCGCCAATGACGCGCCCGTCAGGGCCGACGTCCAGGGTGAAGGTCCGGCCCTCCTCGCGCACGCGCAGGTTCAGGCGGGCGGTGTCCAGGCCCGGGCCCCGTACGTCGGCTTCGACGCTGATGCCGGCCAGGTCCGGTGCGGGGCGCAGCCGCAGGGCGGTGAGATGGGTGAGAGGGCGGGGGGTGAGCCACACGCTCTGCCAGATACCGGACGACGGGGTGAAGCAGACGCCGTCGTAGTCGTCGCGGGGCATGCTGCGCTGTTTGCCGTGGACGATGTCCAGCTTGTCGGCGGGTGCGTGCACCCGGACGACGAGTTCCTGCTCGCCTTCGCGGAGAGCGTCCGTGACATCCGTGGAGAAGGGGGTGTAGCCGCCTTCGTGACGCGCCACCTCGACGCGGTTGACCCAGACGGTGGCCTGGTGGTGGACGGCGCCGAAATGCAGGATGACGCGCTGCCCCTGCCAGTCGGCGGGCACGGTGAACGTACGGCGGTACCAGGCCCTTTGCAGCCAGTGCGCGGCGATCCCCGAGGCGGGTGTCTCCCACGCGAAGGGCACGGTGATGTGCTGGTCGTAGCCGTCGGCGTGGTCCGGGGTGTGCCGGCCCGAGGGGTCGGCCCTGAAGTCCCAGGTGCCGTTGAGACTGACCCAGGCGTGTGAGCGGTCGAAGTGGGGGTGCGGATACTCGGGTCGGGGCGTGGGCATGGGCGGGTGTGCTCCGATCGTGAGCCGAGGAGGGGCCGGGGTGACACGGCCGGGCGTCAGCCCTTGACGCT
The DNA here is from genome assembly GCF_001282115.1 of Streptomyces sp. NRRL B-24085. GTDB lineage: Bacteria > Actinomycetota > Actinomycetes > Streptomycetales > Streptomycetaceae > Streptomyces. The sequence continues at coordinate 48,266 of NZ_LJBR01000022.1, forward strand.
GCCGGCGAGGATTCCGTTGATGAAGTGGCGTTGCAGCAGGACGAACAGCAGCAGGACGGGCAGCATCGCGATGCTTCCGGCGGCCAGCAGTTCGCCCCAGACGGTGCTGAAGTCGGCGCCGATGCGGTTGCCGGTGACGTTCTGGGCGAGCGTGGCCAGGACGACCTGGAGGGTCTGGTGGCTCTCGTCGTTGACGGCGACCACGGGCCACACGAAGTCGTTGTAGACGTTCATCGCGGTGAGCACACCGAGTGCGGCCAGACCCGGCCTGATGACCGGCACCACGATGCTGGTGAAGATCCGCAGCTCGCTCGCGCCGTCGATGCGTCCGGCGGCGAGGAGTTCGTCGGGGACCGCCGCGATGGTCTGCCGCATCCAGAAGATGCTGAAGGCGTCGATGCTGCCGGGCAGGATGAGTGCCTGGTAGGTGTTGACCCAGCCGAGCTGGCTCATCTCCAGCAGCAGCGGGATGATCAGCACCAGGGTGGGCAGCATCAGCGTGAGCATGAGGACGCCGAAGAGCAGGTTCTTGCCGACGAAGCGGTACTTGGCGAAGGCGTAGCCGGCCAGTGGACAGAAACACATGGTCATCGCGCCTTTGACGGCGACGACGAGCACGGTGTTGAGGAAGCCGGTGCCGACCGGGACGTCGTGGAACATCGCCCGGTAGTTGTCGAGGGTGGCCGAACCGGGGGAGAACGACAGGGGTGCGCGGACGATGTCGTTCGGCGGCTTGAAGGAAGAACTGATCGCCCACCAGATGGGATAGACGAACATCAGGGCCAGGCCGGCGAGAACGGCGTACTGCAAAGGCCCGGGGCGCGGCTGGGACAGGCTCTTGTCCTTCATGAGTCACTCGTCTCGGGAGCGCAGCAGGCGTACGGACAGCAGGGACAGGGCGAAGACCAGCAGGACGAGCAGGAAGGAGTTCGCTGCTCCGGTGCCGAGGTCGGACGACGTGATGTGGTTGTAGAGGTAGAGGCCGCCGGTCGTGGTGGACCCGTAGGGGCCGCCCTGGGTGACCACGAAGGGCTCGGCGAACATCTGGAACACCGCGAGGGTCTGGACGACGATCAGGAAGGCGATGCTGCGCCGCACCAGCGGCAGTGTCAGCGACCAGAACTGCCGTCTGCGCGAGGCCCCGTCGAGCGCTGCGGCCTCGTACACGTCGGCGGGCACGGCCTGAAGTCCCGCGAGCAGGATGATGATCGCGAAGCCGGTGGTCTTCCACAGGAACAGCAGCGCAAGGGTGGGTTTGGCCCAGGCGGTCGAGGTCAGCCAGGCGACCTCGGGCAGACCCACCGTCTGGAACAGGTGGTTGACCAGCCCGTAGTCGGTGTCGAAGACCACGATCCAGACCTGGGCCATGGCCACCAGCGGTGTGACGAAGGGAGCGATGAAGGCCACCCGGAACATGCCCCGCAGCCTCAGTCGCGCGTTGGCGAGCAGGACCGCTGCGGCGAGCCCGCCGATGATCTGCACGGGAACGATCAGCAGCCACATCACGGTGCTGTTGCCCAGCGACGACCAGAACTCCGGACTGGTCAGCAGATAGCTGTAGTTGTCGAGCCCGATGAAGCGCGCCTCGCCCGCGCCCTTCCAGTCGGTGAAGCTCAACTGGAGGGCGAAGACCAGTGGGTAGAGGCCGAACGCGGCGAACACGAGGTAGAAGGGAGCGACGAACAGGTAGGGCGCCAGGAGAGGCCGGCGACGGGTGCGCGGTGGCGGCGGTGCCGTTCGTTCCTCGCGGTGCACGGGGGTCAGCGTGGCCGGTGTCATGCGCGGTCCACGAGGTTGCGCTGGATCTTGCGGGTGGAGTCGTCGATGACGTCGTCGGGGGTCATCTTCCCTTCCATCAGCCGCTGGAGGTTGTTGCCCAGATAGTCGACCGACTTGTTCCACCAGGCCGGGATCGGGGCGGCGGCCGGGATGCCGTCGGCCGCCTCCACGGCGACTTTCCACAGGTCCTGGCCGCCGAGCGCCTCCACCGGCTGGAACAGTGGCTCGGCGGCTCTGCGTGCGGGCGTGTAGCTGGGCACCGAGGTGTTGAGTCCGCCGGGGTAGATGCTGGACGGCCCGTAGACCGCGCTGTATCCGGGCTGCTTGAAGCACAGGAACTCGTAGAGCAGCCAGGCCAGTTCGGGGTTCTTCGCCTTCGCCGGGATGATGAAGCTGCTGCCGCCCATCGCCCCGCTGCGGGCTCCGCCGGCGGTCCAGGCGGGCAACTGGGTGGCCCGCCACTTCCCCTTGGTCTTCTTCAGCAACTGCTGGGGGGCGAACGACCACCACACGGCCCAGGGCACCAGTGCCTGCCGGCCGTCCTCCAGGGCGGCGAGGTCGGCCTGCTTGAGGTACTCGGCGTGCGTCGCCAGGTCGTCCTGTACGGCCGATCGGACCCAGGAGAGGATGGTGCGGTACTCCTTGGAGTCCAGTCGCACCTTGCCTTCGGCGTCGGCGAGGCTGGTGCCCTGCTGGTTGGCGAGCATCTCCAGCCACAGCTGTCCCAGGAAGGGGTCCTTCTCCAGGTGGATGGGGCGTGCCTTGGGGTTTCTCTCCTTCAGGGCCCGTGCCGCGTCCAGGAGATCGTCGTACGTCGTGAGGCGCGCCGGGTCGACTCCGGCGTCCTCCAGCAGATCCTCGCGGTACCAGAGCAGACCCGGGTCCAGGTCCCATGGGACACCGTAGATCCGCCCGCCGACGGTGTTGACCGACAGCTTGTAGGGCGAGGTCTGCTTGCGGTACGGGGCGATCAGTTCCGTCAGGTCGTACAGGTGCTCCGCCTGGCTGCCGATCTTCGCGTCGTCCCAGAAGCTGCCGTCCGGCAGGTCCGCCCCGGTGATGAGGGTGTTGGCGAGCTTGGCGTCGATGTCGACGGCCTGATGGTTCACCTTCACGTTCGGATGAGCTTTGCGGAACTCGTCAATGGCGGCGTCGAAGACCTTGAACAGGTCGCCCGAGCGGTTCCAGATGGTGATCTCACCCTTGGCCGAGGCGCTGGGCGTCCCGGTGAGCCTGCGCGGCCCGCTGCCGGAGGAACCAGGAGCGCACGCGGCGAGCGGGCTGGCGCCGACGGCGAGGGCGCCGGCTCCCAGAGCGCCGCGCAGGACGCTGCGGCGCGGAACGGACGGTGTGGACATCAGCGCGGCTCCTCGGAGGGGAAGCGGTCACCGGGACGTGCGGTGCCTGTACGGAACTGTCGTCGCGGCGACGTGAAGGCGGCGCCGGATTGCAACGATGCAGAGATGATGCGCGCCCTTTTGCAACGATGCAATACCCGAGTAACATTCTCTTGCCGATGCAGACACGTCCGGTCGGACGGAGTCGGCGGACCGAGGGGCAGCGAAGAGGAGACATGGATGGCCGGCGCAACGCTCCGTGACGTCGCCAAGCGGGCGGGCGTCTCGATCCGCACCGTGTCCAACGTGGTCAACGCGTCGGTGCCCGTCTCCGAGGAGCTGAGAACCCGGGTGGAGGCGGCACTGGAGGAGCTCGACTACCGGCCCAACCTGGTCGCGCGCAACCTCCGCCGAGGCCGCACCGGCATGCTGGCCCTCGTCGTGCCGGAACTCGACGTCCCCTACTTCGCGGAGCTGGCCCGCGAGGTCATCACCGCGGCCCGAGCGCACGGTTACGTCGTCATGCTCGACCAGACCGACGGCGACGGCGATCGGGAACGCGAACTGCTCGGCCGTGACTCCCGGGCCACCATGTTCGACGGGCTGCTGCTGAGCCCGCTGAGCATCTCGGCGGACGAACTGCGCGAGCGCGCCAACCGTGTGCCCGTGGTCCTCCTGGGCGAACACATCTTCAACGGCGACTTCCACCATGTGGCCATCGACAACGTCGCTGCCGCCCGCGAGGCCACCAACCACCTTGTCGCGCTGGGGCGTCGGCGCATCGCCGCCATCGGTGACCAGCCCTACAGCACCGGCGAAACCGCGCAACTGCGTACGATCGGCTACCGCCAAGCCCTGGAGAGGGCGGGACTGCCCGTCGACGAGAGCCTCGTCGTGCCCACCCCGCGCTTCCACCGCCACCTGGGCGCGCGGGCCATGGAGCAGCTCCTGGCCCTGCCCGAGCCGCCCGACGCCGTCTTCTGCTACAACGACCTTCTTGCCATCGGCGCGATGCACGCCGTCGCCCGCGCGGGACTCCGGGTGCCCGAGGACGTCGCCGTGATCGGCGTCGACGGCATCCAGGAAGGCGAGTACAGCTCGCCGACGCTCACCACCATCGCGCCTGACAAGGCGCACATCGCTGGGCTGGCCGTCCGTACCCTGGCCGGCATCATCGAGGGCACGGCACCCTCGCCGAGCGAGGCGCGGGCGCCGTACCGGCTGCTGATCAGGGGGAGCACCGTGGCGGAGTGAGTCCTACCGGTTGGGACCCGTTGCGGCGGACCGCTCAGCCGCCGGGGAGGCCGTGCTCGCGGTGCGGCGGAACTCGCTCGGGTTGAGGCCCCGGACCCGTTTGAACGCCGCACTGAATCCGAACGGGTCGGCGTACCCCACCGCGCGGGCGATGTCCGCGACGGTCGCGGACCGCCGCTCGACCAGCAGATCTGCCGCGAGCGTCATACGCCAGCGGGTGAGGTAGGTCAGCGGCGGCTCGCCGACCAGCTCGGCGAACCGCTTGGCCAACGTCGAACGCGACACCCCGACGCGTTCGGCCAGCGCGGCGACCGTCCAGGGTGCCGCCGGCTCGGCGTGCAGCAGGCGCAGCGCGTCACCGACCACCGGGTCCCGCTGGGCGGCCCACCAGGCAGGGGGCTCACCGCCGGGGCGGTCGAACCACTCGCGCAGCGTGCAGACCAGCATCCAGTCCAGCAGGCGGTCGAGCACCGCCTGCTGGCCCGGCGCGTCGACGGCGACCTCGGCGGCGAGGTGCTCCAGTACGGCGTCACCGGTCCCCCCGGCGCCCACGCGGAGCACGACGGGCAGCGCGTCGAGCAGTTGGCGGCTGATCTCACCGTGCAGAGGGTAGGCGCCGACGATCAGGGTCGCCGTTCCGTGGCCGCAAGTGGCGTCCGCGCAGTGGTCGTTCCAGCCGCGCCGGTGCCGGGTCCCACCCCGTTCGGGGGCCGCGCAGTGTTCGCCGCATGCGATCGGTTCGGCCTGCGTACTGAGCTCGTCGACGAAGGAGAACGGCGCCGGGCCGCGTACGACGATCGTCTCGCGGGCGCGCAGCGGCTCGGGTGGGTGGTGCTCCGGCACGATCCAGCCCGCCCCGGTGAGGACGGTGCACAAGGTCAGCGGCGCGCCGTCCACGAAACGAAGTGCCCAGGGCGGGGACAGGGTCGAACTGCCGAACAACGAGCCGTGGGCTCGTACTCCACGGATCAGATCGCTGAACACGTCCACCTCAGCGAGGTTAGACGAACACACAGGCATTTCGGCTTTTCACCCATGGGTTCGTCCAGGTCGTCCGTGTTCAATCGGCGTCATGAGCAACAGGACTGGGATGAGCACCGACACCCTGACCCCCGAGGACCTCGCCTTCCTCCGACGCCCCCTGCACGGGTTCCTGACCGTGGCCGGCGGACCGCTCCCGCCACAGCCCCGACCGGTGTGGTTCGAGGCCACCGCCGACGGCACGATCCAACTGGCCACGGCCCCGGACTCGCTCAAAGTGCGGCGCCTGAGCCGTGACCCGCGCGCCTCCATTGTCGTCGCCACCCCGGTGGGCGAACGCGAGCGCTGGCTGTCGGTCGCCGGCCGCACCACGGTGGAACCCGAGGGCGCCCACGACCTCTGCGCCCGCCTGGCCGCCCGCTACTGGGACCTCGACGACCCGGCCCGCGCCGAAGCGCTCGCCGCGATGCTGGCCACCGAACAGGTCCGTGTCGTCATCCATCCGGAGACGGTGAGTCGGTACGTGAACTGAGCCCCGCAACCGCTTCGTCGGCGCCTCACCGAACGCCCCCTCAGAACTCCTACCGATCGAAGGCCTGTGTGCCGAGCACGGCGAGCAGTTCCAGTTTGGCGACGGAGTCCGTCCCGAGGGCGGGGGTGAACCAGAGCAGCCGTTGGCGTCCGTCCTCGCTGAACAGGTTCAGGCAGTTGACGTCGAGCAGTCCGAGTTCCGGATGCATCAGACGCTTTCTGTCGTGCCGTCGGAACGACACATCGTGCTGGGCCCAGTGTGCGCAGAACTCGGGGCTGCGCGCGCTCAACGCCGCGATCATCGCCCGGACATCGGGGTCGGCGCCGCGCCGGGCCGAGGCCGCCCGCAGGTCGGCCACGAAGGAGCGGGTGTGCTCGGCGTGGTCCTCGGGCGGGTAGAGCGCCCGTGCCTCAGGGTCGGTGAACCACCGGTACAGGAAACTTGCGGTCCATCCGGTCGTGGACGGCGGTGGACCGAGCAGCGCACGAGCCGCAGGGTTCTGTACGAGCATGACGCGCAGGTCGGTGACCACCTGGGCCGGCGTGCCGCCCAGACGATGCATCAGGTCCAGCATCCCCGGATGGACGTGGTCGGCCGGACTGCCGGACGGCGGCAGCGGACGGCCCGCCAGGGAGAACAGGTAGTCGCGCTCGTCCCGGCTCAGTCGGAGTGCCCGGGCGAGCGCGGCGAGCATGTGCTCCGAGGGCTGGACGCCCGCCCCGCGCTCCAGCTCGATGTAGTAGTCGACCGAGACACCGGCCAACTGGGCGACTTCTTCACGGCGAAGACCCGTTACACGGCGGCGCGGCCCGGTCGGCAGGCCGACGTCCCCGGGGCGGATGCGATCACGGCGTGACCTCAGAAAGTCGCCCAGTTCTGGAAGATTCACACCACCACCCTGACCCGAAGACACGCGGCTTTCCAGGGGTTGCCGACCCCTGGGTGGGCGGACCCGGTGGCTCGACGGCCCGTGGACCCGTTTCCCGTGCCTCTCTGGTGAGTTACGGCGCCGTCGCGTAATCGGGCAGAGGATGTGCGGGAGGGTGAATGCGGCCCGTGCCGTGGGACAGGGGCAGGCCCGTACCGTGGTTGGTGTGGGCGATGATCTCCGCTGTGATGGAGACGGCGGTCTCCTCGGGAGTGCGGGCACCGAGGTCCAGGCCGATCGGTGAGTGCAGACGGGCGAGTTGCTCCTCGGACACGCCGGCTTCCCGCAGCAAACCGACACGTTGGCCGTGGGTGCGTCGGGAGCCCATGGCGCCGACATAGCCGACGGGGAGGGCGAGCGCCAGCCTCAGCAGGGGGATGTCGAACTTGGCGTCGTGGGTCAGGACGCAGACGGCGGTGCGGGCGTCGGTCTCGGTGTCCGCGAGGTAGCGGTGCGGCCAGGCGGTGACGATCTCGTCGGCGTGCGGAAAGCGCGCCGGCGTGGCGAACACGGGGCGGGCGTCGCAGACGGTGACCTGGTAGCCGAGGAAGCGGCCGGCCTGGCTGAGGGCGGCGGCGAAGTCGACGGCGCCGAAGATCAGCATGCGGGGACGGTGGGCGTGGGTGTGGACGAGGAGCGTCAACCTGGTGGGGCACGTGTCGGCTTCGCCGCCGACCTCGATGCGCGCGGTGCGTCCCGCACGCAGGAGGGCTCGGGCATGCGCCACGACCGTCTTGTCCTCGTCCGCACCGCCGAGGGTGCCGTCGTGGGGTTCGTCGGCGGGGACGTGGAGGGTGCGGCCGAGGAGGTGGTCGGGGCCGTCGACGACGTGGGCCACGGCGCAGGAGCGGTCCGCGAGCACGGCCTCCAGGGTGGCGGCGAGGTGTGTCTCGGCAGCGGGCTCCACGCGTTGGACCAGGACCTCGATCTCGCCACCGCAGGTCAGGCCGACGGCGAAGGCGTCGTCGTCGGAGTAGCCGAAGCGGGTGCGGGCTGGTGGCCCGCCCTGTGCGAGGACGTGCCGGCACAGTTCGTAGACCGCCGCTTCGACACAGCCGCCGGAGACGTTCCCGACCGCGGTGCCCTCGATGTCGACGGCGAGGGCGGTGCCTACGGGCAGGGGTGCGCTGCCGCTGACCTGGGTGACGGTGGCGAGGGCGAAGGGGCGGGCCCTGCCGTACCACTGGTGCAGTGTGTCCGCGATGTTCAGCATGGGCGGCTTTCCGTGAGATAGGTGTGCCATCAGGGGCCACCGCCGCGCCTCGGGGAAGCGGCTGCGGCGGTGGCCCTGGTGTCCGGCGGTGTGGCGTCGCGCAGCGCCGGAGCCCGGGAGCCCGGAAGCCCGGGGTGGTCCGGTGAATGCACCGGCCACCCGGAGGCTCAGAGCAGTGCTTCGGCGGTGATGGGCAGGTGGCGGATGCGGCGGCCGGTGGCGTTGAACACCGCGTTGGCGATGGCGGGGGCCACTCCGACGATGACGATCTCGCCCAGGCCCTTGACTCCGATCGGGTCGGCCTCGAAGTCCTCCCCCTCGATGTAGATCGCCTTCAACTCGGGCATGTCGGCGTGGGTCGGCACCAGGTAGTCGGCCAGGTTGGCGTTGACGATCCTGCCGTCGCGGTGGTCGGTGACCGTGTGTTCGAGGAGCGCCTGGCCGATACCGCCGGTCATGGCTCCGATGGCCTGGCTGTCGGCGAGTCTCGGGTTGATGATCCGGGCGGCGTCGTACACACCGAGCATGCGCCGGACCCGTACCAGGCCGAGTCGGGCGTCGACGGCCACTTCCGCGAACGTGGCGGCGTAGGCGTAGTAGGAGAACTTCTCCGATTCCGGCGCCCCGGCGTACGAGCCGAGCGCTTCGAGGTGGGTGAGGTCGTGGCGGGCGAGGAGCACCCGGTAGGTCTCCCCGCGAGTGGGCTCGTCCTTCACGTACAGCCGGCCGCCGCGCACCACGACGTCGGCGGGGGAGACACCGTACAGCGGTGAGTCCTCGTCCTTGACCGCGAGTGTGACCGCCTGCCCGCGCAGCTTGTCGCAGCCGTCCTGGACGGCGGATCCGATGCTGGCCATGGTCCGCGAGCCGTGGTGGCCGGGAGCCGGCGGCAGGACGGAGTCACCGAGCCGGAAGGTGACCTGGCGCATGGTCAGGCCCAGCGCGTCGGCGGCGACCTGCGTCATCGACGTGGCCGTGCCCGGGCCCATGTCGCTGGTCGCGGACTGGACCAGGGCGGTGCCGTCGGCGTCGAGTCGGACCGAGGCCTGGGCCGCGCTGCGCGCGGTGTCGTAGACACCGGCGGCCATCCCCATGCCGATGAGCCAGTCACCGTCGCGCGTCGAGCGGGGCTCTGGGTTGCGCCGGTGCCAGCCGAACTCCCGGGCACCCGTGCGGTAGCAGTCGCGCAGGCGGCGGGTGGAGAACGGCAGTTGGGTGGACTGGTCGGCCGAGGGTTCGTTGCGCAGCCGCAACTCGATCGGGTCCAGGCCCAGTTCGTGGGCGAGTTCGTCCATCGCCGTCTCGACGCAGAACGCCCCGCTGGAGTAGCCGGGGCCACGCATCCAGGTGGGCGTGTTCACGTCCAGCGGCACATGCGCGTACAGCTGGCGGACGTTGGGCGTGCTGTAGAGCATCCGCCCGGCGGCGAGAACGTCCTCGCTGTGCCTTTCGTAGCGGGAGGACTCGGTGCGGACGTCGTGCGTCGACGCGGTCAGGCGTCCCCGCCGGTCGCTGCCCAGCCGCAGTTCGTACTCGTATGCGGGCCGGTATCCCACGCCGAAGTACGTCTGCCTGCGGGTGAGGACGAGCTTCACGGGGCGCTTCACCTCGCGGGCGGCCAGGGCTGCGATGGAGGTGTGCACCCAGGTCCGGCCACCGCTGCCGAAGGCGCCGCCGACGGCCGGTGAGATGACGCGGACGTCCTCGGGATCCATGCCGAACTCGGCGGCCATCGTCTCGGCGGTGCCCTGCACGTGCTGGGTCTTCTCCCAGAGCGTGAGCTTGTGACCTTCCCAGCGGGCGACGGTTCCGGCCGGCTCCATCGGGTTGTGGTGGTTGCGGGCCATCCGGTACGACAGGTCCAGCTTGACGTCGGAGGTCTTCAGGGCCTCGTCCGCTTCGCCGCGTGCGTAGGTCTCGGGATCGTCCGCGGGGTCGGCGACGCCGATGTCGGTCGAGGGCGGCTGGGTGTCGTAGGAGACCCGCACCAGGCTCGCGGCGTGCTGCGCGACCTCCAGCGTGGTCGCCACCACGACCGCGACGGGCTGTCCGAAGAACCGGACGCGGTCGTCCTGGAATGGGCGCAGCGCCTCACCCGGTGGGAATCCCGGCGCCCGGGGCGGCAGTTCGGGCGCGTTGAGATGGCTGATCACCTTCAGGACTCCGGTCAGGGCTTCGGCGGCACGCGCGTCGACACCGGTGACACGGCCGCGTCCGACACTGCTGTCGACGACGACCGCGTGCACGACCCCGTCGGGGTTGTTGTCCGCGGCGTACTTCGTCCTCCCGGTGACCCTAAGACGTGCGTCGACCCGGGGCGCCGGCGCCCCGACGGCCGCCTGTGGCTGGCTCATTCGGTGCCTCCTACGATGCGCAGCTGGCGTTCGACGGTGCGTTTGAGGAGCTCGGTCTTGAAGCCGTTGTGCTTGAGGGGGCGCGCCCCGTCCGGCGCGTGCTCGGCGGCCTGGGCCCACAGCCGGTCGGAGGGGCGTTCGCCGATGAGGTGGCGTTCTACGGCGGGCAGTTTCCAGGGCACCGTGCCCACGCCGCCGGCGGCCACCTTGGCCTCGCGGATCACTCCGCCGCTGATGTGCAGGGCGACGGCCGCCGAGGTGAGGGCGAACTCGTAGGACTGCCGGTCGCGCACTTTCAGGTAGCCGGACCTCAGCGGGCGCGGGAGGGCCGGGATCTGTACGGCTGTTATCAACTCGCCCGGCCGGACGTCCTGTTCGCGGTCCGGGGTGTTGCCCGGCCGGAGCAGGAAGTCGCTGAAGGGCAGGCTGCGTTCACCGTCCGGCCCCAGCAGGTGCACGGTTGCTTCCAGGGCCGCGAAGGCCACGGCCACGTCTGAGGGGTGGGTGGCCACGCAGGCGTCCGAGGTGCCCAGGATCGCGTGGCCGCGGTTGTAGCCGTGCCGTGCGGCGCAACCGGCGCCGAGCTCGCGCTTGTTGCAGGGGGCGGTCACGTCACGGAAGTAAGGGCACCGGGTGCGCTGCATGATGTTGCCGCCGATGGTGGCCATGTTCCGCAACTGGGCCGAGGCGCTCAGCTCCAACGCCTGCGAGACGACGGGGAACAGGGCCCGAAGGCCCCGGTGGGCCGCCGCATCGGACATTCTCACCAGCGCGCCGATGCGCAGCCCCCCGCTCTTGGTGACGGTGATCTCGCCCAGGGGCAGGGGACTGATGTCGATCAGCGAGCCGGGGTGTTCGACGGTCTCCCGCATCAGGTCGACGAGGGTGGTGCCGCCGGCGATGTAACGCCCGCCGCGCCGACCGGCACGAAGCGCTTCTCGCGTGGTGGTGGCCTTGGTGTAGGTGAAGGGATGCATGGGAACCGGTCCTCACTTCCTGCCCGCGGCCTGCTCGATCGCGCGCTCGATCTTCACGTAGCAACCGCAGCGGCACAGGTTGCCGCTCATCCACTCCCGGATCTCTTCCGCGGAACCGGTGTGTCCTTCCTGGATGCATCCGACACCGGACACGATCTGCCCCGGTGTGCAGAAGCCGCACTGGTAGGCGTCCTGGTCGATGAACGCCTGTTGCAGTGGATGCAGCCGGTCGCCGTTCTCCAGACCTTCGACCGTGGTGACCTCGGCGCCCTCCAGCCGCACCGCCAACGTCAGGCACGAGTTGACCCGGCGTCCGTCGACCAGCACCGTGCAGGCGCCGCACGCCCCGGCGTTGCAGCCCTTCTTGGCACCGGTCAGGCCCAGGTGCTCACGCAACAGGTCGAGGAGCGAGGTGCGGTTGTCGATCGCGACGGTGTGCCGGACGCCGTTGACCGTCAAGGAGACGCGGCTGCCGGGAGCCGCCTCGGCAGCCGCCGCTTCGGCGCCGGGTGCAGGCGGCCCGGCGACCAGGCCGCCGGCCACGACCGTTCCGCCGATGGCCGTGCTCGTGGCGATGAAGGTACGTCGCGAGGGTACGGAGGGGGACACAGGCGGGTCGGAGGTCAAGGCCGGGTCGGGACGTTCGGTGGACATGTCCACGCTCCCTCGGTGTGGGTACGGGCGGTCGTGACGGGTGGGGTGGCGGTCGCGTTGACGGCGTGGGTGCACCGGCGGCTGCGACGCGCTGTTCGCGATGACGAGAGGCAGCCGAGAGTGTGGGGCCTCGGCCGTCGGGGCGGAATCGGTGACCGGGTGCCTCGCGCTCGCGGGCAGGTGACTCCGGACTCGGCACGGGGCACGGGGCAGTCCTCCCTGGCCCGGGACCGGGGCGAGTCACTCGCGTCACGCATGGGGGACCGATTCAGGAACACCCACCCAGCCTCACCGCTTGACTCACCGTCATCCAGCGGTTGGTGTACCAACCATGTTCATGTCCGCGGCAGCGTCATAGCGCTGCGGCTGTGCGTCGTGACGAGAAAACGCCGTGCTGCCTGTTGGGCAGGGGGATCGCAGGACGCGATCGTCGCCCTCGCGGGGGACACGCCCTCAGAGACATCCGTCGGGCAGGCCAAGGCCTCCCGTAGCGAGGATCCCTACGTCTACGAGAGGCCGAAGAAGACCACGAAGAGGCAGCGGGCCAAGAAGGCAGCGGCGAAGAACACCGCCAAGAGGATGTCGGCACGCCGATCACGCGGCGCCCGAATGCTCCTGAGCCGGCAAGGACACCATGTCCTCAGCTTGCCCCCCGCTAGGACAGCGCGTGGAACTGGGGGCCGTACGTGCTCCGGCTTCCGGGGATCTGGGTCTCCATGAGCCGCACGGCGGGCTCCTCCAGGGCGCGCATGGCGTGGACGGCCGCGCCCAGGGCGCGGGGCCCGCCGTCGGACCAGGCCGCGTCGAGGGAGGTCAGCAGGGTGGTGTACGTGTTGTCGAACCGGTCCAGGAGCTGCCGCACAGGTGCCGCCGGCCGGGGCCAGCCGCCCGCCGGGACCCGAGCCATGGGGCGTGCGTCCGGGAAGGGAACGGGTGCCCCGGTGAACGCCCAGCCCTCGGCGGTCTGGCGCAGCTGGCGGCCGTGGTAGATCTCGGCGAAGGCGTAGTAGTGCGCCGGGTGGTCGTCGGTGAAGGAGTCGGCCGGGGAACTGCTCGTGCCCTCGCCCTGTTCCCTGATGATGTCGATGGAGCGCTCCACGTCGGCGAGGGTCTCGACGGGCCGCAGCTCGTCGGGGCCGATGCGCGCGTTCAGTTGCCCACGGCCCGACAACTCCGGGTTCTCGGACCGGAAGCCCTCCAGCACGGCGCCGTAGAACGCGCCGACGGTGTGCGTGACGCTGTCGCTGAGGGCGAGCGGCTCCTCGGGGGCCTCGATGGTCATCATCATCTGCACCAGGGACTTGGTGAGACCGGACAAGTACACGGTCACGCCGGACCGTACGCCGCCGGGCAGCGGGCCGGGATAGGTGGGCGCCGCCGCCCTGATCCGCGGCTGCCCGCCCACCGCCACGAGCAGGTTGCACACCACGCCCAGGTGGTACATCTCGTCGTCGATGACGCGCCGGATCAGTCGCGCGGCCTGCGAGCCGCGGTCCCCGATCGACCACCAGCCGCACAGGTAGGGCGGGATGGTGGACAGCTCCAGCTCCACGGCGACTTGGAGCGCCGAACGGAGCCAGTCGATGCCACGACCGGCCTCCGGGACGGCCAGCAGACGGGCCACGGCACCGGGTGGCGCCGGCTCGGACGGTCCGCCGCTCGGGCCCGCTGCGGCCGACGCGGGTGCGGCGGCCGCGATGGCCGGCGCACCGGCCGCCACGGCAGTGGTGGCCAGGAAACTCCTGCGCTTCAACGCAGCCCCGGCTTCTGGCCTCTCCACGTCTTCCCTCACATCATCACCCTCGCCTCGCGGTCGCGGCCCCGGCCATGCTGAAGGCATGCGGGGTCCTCGGATCAGCTCGCGAAGCTAGCAGGCATCGCCGCAGATGAGAGGCTTGACGGGCGGGTGCCGGAGCACCGCCACCCTGTCAGGCCAACCCTGCCCGGCGCCGATCCCCAGGGAGCAGCGCCGCGCTGATCACCACCGTCGGCCGACCTGCTCGACCGGCGAGCGCCCAGGCGGGGCGCTCACCGTCTGTCCGGAGCCTAGGTCCCGCTCACAGCTCTTCGGGACCGGGCAGCGAGGCGGGAAGGCCGAACGACGGGAACAGCGCACCGTCCAGGAAGACCACGATCCGGGCGATCAGGCCGTTTCGGATCTCCAGTACGTGGATGCCGTGCGGGACGAAGGAGCCGTCCCCCGCCGGGCTGTAGGTCGCCACCGCCGGGCAGCCGTTCGCCGAGGTGGCGAGGGAGCGGTGCGGCCGGGTGAAGGCCCGACGGTTCAGGTGGTCCACGACGGCCGCGCGGCCCAGGAACCAGGTCGGGATCGGCGGCATCTCGTACTCGATGTCCGAGCGCAGCAGCTCCGCCAGAGCGGCGGTGTCCGAAGTCTCGAAAGCACGCAGGTACTGCCGCATGATCTTCTCGTCGAGCGCCGCGTCGGCCGTGGAGCGCGACGCCGTCTCCTCCTCGTCCGGCATGTCCTGGGCCAGCGTCTCGCGGGCGCGCTGAAGCAGGCTGCGGGCGGCGGTGACGGAGATCCCGAGGAACTCGGCCGCCTCGGCGGGACGGAAGGCGACCACGTCGACGAGGATCAGGACGGCGCGCTGCCGGGCGGGCAGCCGCTGGAAGGCGGCGATGAGGGCGAGCCGGGTGCTGTCGCGGAGCGCCGCTATGCCGGCGGGATCGTCCTGCGGGGTGCCGATACGGTGCGTGGGGATCGGCCCGAGCCACGGCAGCGCGTCCGCCCGCGACAGGTCGGCGGTCTCAGGGCTCTCCGTCGCGGCGCCCAGACCTGAGGGCAGGACGCGCCGGTGGTTGCTCCGCAGGGCGCTCAGACAGGCGTTGGTCGCGATCCGGTACAGCCAGGTGCGCAGCGACGACCGTTCGTCGAAGTTGTCGTATCCGCGCCAGGCCCGGAGCAGCGTCTCCTGAAGGAGGTCCTCGGCGTCCTGGAAGGACCCGAGCATGCGGTAGCAGTGCGCGAGCAGTTCCTGCTGGTACGGGTCGGCGAGCCGGGTGAACTCGTCGCCCGTGCGGCGGTTCTCAACGGACACCGAGTTCCTCCTGGGCGGTGGGAGCGGCCGGGCGCTGCGGGGTTCGCCGCGCGCTGGGTGTGCGGCCCGGGGTGAGGATGCCCGCGGCGGCCCCGGCGAACGCGAGCACCGCGGACGTGATGACGGCCGCCGCGAAGCCGTCCGCGAACTGCTCCGGCGACCGGTCGCTGCCGTGGGCCGCGAACACCGCGGCGAGGACGGCGATGCCCAGGGCGCCGCCGAGTTGGCGCACGGTGCTGAAGGTGCCGCCAGCCTTGCCCATCGCCTGCGGTGGCACCGACGTCATCACCGCGCTCTGCTGGGCGGGGATGGCCATCGACGTCCCGAGGCCCGAGATGACCAGCGCGGCGACCGAGGAGGCGTAGGGGTCGTGCTGGTGCGCGTTGACGCCCAGCCACACCAGTCCCGCGCCCTGGAGGAACAGCCCCGACGAGATCAGCCACCGCGGGCCGATACGGTCCTGCAACCGCCCGGCGAGGGGGGCGACGAAGAACAGCGGCACCGTCCACGGCAGGAACCTGACCCCGGCGCCCAGAGGCGAGTGGCCGAGCGAGACCTGGAGGTACTGGGCGAGGAAGAAGACCGTGCTGAACAGGGACGCGGTCAGCAGGAGGGTGGAGAGGTTGCCGGCGGCGAAGGCGGGGACGCGGAACAGGCGCATCGGCAGCATCGGTTCCGCGGCCCGCCGCTCCCAGGCGATGAACGCGGCGAGCAGGACCAGGCCGCCGATCAGGGAGCCGATCACCTCTCCACTGGCCCAGCCCGCCGGGCCCGAGCGAACCAGCGCCCACACCAAGGCGAACATCGAGGCCGCGACAAGAAGGATGCCCAGGTGGTCGACGGCGACGGGCTTCCCCTTCGCCTCGGTGAGCTTGGCCATCGCGAACGGGATGACCGCGGCGATGACCGGCACGTTGATCCAGAAGATCCACTGCCAGGCCAGGCCCTGGGTGACGGCGCCGCCGACGAGCGGGCCGCCGACGACGGCGAGACCCATCACGGCAGCGTAGACGCCCATGACGGCGCCGCGCTTGTGCGGCGGCGCGGCTGCCGTCAGGAGTGCCAGCGCGGCGGGCGAGATCATGGCGCCGCCGGCGCCCTGGAGGACGCGGGCGACGATCAGCAACCCGATGTTCGGCGCCAGGGCGCAGGCGGCCGAGGCGAGCGCGAAGACGACCAGGCCGAGGATGTAGGTCCGCTTGCGGCCGATGCGATCGCCGAGTTCGGCACCGGGGATCATGAGCGCGGCGAAGCTGAGACTGAAGGCGTTGACGGTCCACTCCAGGCTCGTCATCGAGGCGCCCAGGTCGTGGTGGATCGTCTGGAGCGCGGTGGCGACCACGAGCTGGTCCAGTGCCACCACGAGGGCGGCGACCGCGGTCAGCACCAGTACCCACGGCAGTGCTGCCGGTGCCTTGTGGGGCGGGGCGAGGGTCATGTTCGGTCCTTCCGATCAGGTCTTGGTGATACAGACCTGCCGGCGGTCGCCGTTTCACCGGTCGGGGACGTCCGAGGGGTGCGGCGGCCTCCACAGGCTCCGGAACTCAGGAGCGGTGCGCACGGGCTGCGCAGTCGGGCAAGAGGGGACCGGAACGCCCGAGTACATGCTGCTGCACGCGTCCGGGGCCGGCCGAGGGCGCTCCGCGGGGCGATGGGCAGAGCGGACGATGCTGTGGAGGGCACCGCGCCGGGGACGCGTTCCAGGACGTCTTCGCCGTCGCCCTCACCACCTGGCGTCGCGACGGCGTACCGACACCCCGACAACCCACCACCGCTGCCGACTTCGCCTGACGCCCTCGGACGTCGCGTCCCGCCGGAGCAACCAGCTCAGCGGAGCAGCAACGCCGGATCGACCCGGGCCAATGCGGCAGTTACGTCAAGTCGCCGGCCCTCGCTGTAAGCCGTGCTGAAGTCCGGCTCGCCGAGAACGGCCTGTGTGCGCGTGCGCAATGCTCGGATGTCGGGGTCCGTGGAGTCGTGGGCGCCACGCAGGCGCGCGGCGGCGCCGAGCAGGGCGGCCACGTCATGAGGGCGCGCGTACAGCTCCGCCAAGCCGGCCACGGTCACGGCCACGGTTGCCACGAGTGGTAGGTCGCGGCTGCGTGTCGCGGCGGCATACGCCTGGTGCAGGGCGTGTGCGGCCGCCTGTCCGTCGGCGTTCCGAAGGCAGAACTCGCCTCGTACGGTCGCGATCAGGGCCTGGCCGTGTTCGCCGCCGTGCGGATCAGGCTCGCGCAGCCGGGCCTCAGCCGCGTCGATGAGCCGGCCGGCACAGTCCAGGTCGCCCGTCTGCATGTGCAGTCGGGACTCGCGGGCGTCGAGCAGGACGGCCATCTCGGGTGAGGTCGAGCGCAGCGCACGTCGGCGGGTCGCGGTGATGAGGTCGGTGGCCTCAGTTGTCCGTTCAAGACGGATGAGCAGGTCGGACTGGCGCAGGGCGAGGAAGATCTCGTCGCCAAGACTGAGGGCCCCGAACTGCTCGGCCAGCCGTTCTGCTTCCTTCAAGTCGGCGAGGGCCGCGCCCAGTTCGCCGTCGTACTGGCGCAGAAGGGAGCGCAGCGGCAGAGCCATGGCCACGGCCCAGTGATCGCCGGCCTGGGTGAAGCGGTGCAGGGCCGCCGCGACATCCTCACGTGCCTGTTCGAGGTCGCCCTGGTTCTCGTAGGCATGGGCGCGTGAGATGTGGGTGTAGCCGGCGAGCCAGGTGTCTGGCCCGTCGATGAAGCTTCGAAGGAGCTCCTCAGTTTCCGGGGTCTTCTTCAGGAGGGCGAGACCGACGGCGGTCAGGGCGCCGGCGAAGACGGAGTGTCTGCGGCGGCCGAGCAGGCGGCCGGTGAGGGCGCTCAGGTCCGCGTCACCTTCGACCATGAGGTCCTTGACCGAGGAGCCCTGGCCAGTGTGCCTGCTGAGTCGGAGCATCGCTCGCGCGATGTCGTATCGGTCCCCGGAGCGATCGGCGGACAGCGCGACGGCCTGTGCGAGCCAGTAGGCGGCGTCTTCCTGGCGGCTCTGCATCCGCCAGTACCAGGTCAGATCGAGTGCCAGCGCGAGCGCCGTGTCGGCTGCCCCGCTGTCGCAGAGGTGACGCAGGGCGGCGATGACGTTGTCGTGCTCGGCGCGCAGGGTGCGGAGGGCGTCGATCTGTCGGGGGCCGCGGGTCAGCGGGTCGTGGTGGGCGACCAGGTCCGCCAGGTACCGGGCGGCCAAGTCGCGTACCCCTGCCGGAGGTTGGTGCGCGGCCAGACGTTCCAGTCCGTACTGCCGGATCGTCTCCAGCATGCGGTATCGGCCGCTGTCGGGTGCGAGGTGGAGCAGGGAGCGGTCGACCAGGGCGGCGAGAAGGTCGGGGATGGCGCGGACCGGAACCGCGGTTCCGGTGCAGACGGCAGCGGCTGACGCGGGCGTGACCCCACCGGGCAGTACGGCGATGCGCTCCGCAACGGTGCGTGCGTCCTCTTCGAGGAGGTCCCAGCTCCAGGCGATGACGGCGCGCAGGGTGCGGTGGCGGGCCGAGGCGGTGCGGTTGCCGGTGGTGAGCAGTGTGAACCGGTCGCTGAGCCCTCTCGCCAGGTCGGTCAGGGAGAGTGTGCGCAGGCGGGCCGCCGCCAGTTCCAGCGCGAGCGGCAGGCCGTCCAGGTCGCGTACGACGCGCAGCACTTCGGCGTGATTGCTGTCGTCGACCTCGAAGCCGGGGCGCACCGCCGCCGCCCGCTCCGTGAACAGGCGTACCGAGGGCGCGTGGCGGACCTCTTCCACGTCCGTGTCGGGGCCTGGCACAGGCAGCGGGCCGAGGGGGACCAGCGCTTCCCCGTCGATGGCGAGCGGTTCCCGGCTGGTGGCCAGCACTCGCAGACCGACGCAGCGCCGGAGCAGCGCCGAGGTCAGGTGCGCCACGGCGTCGATCACGTGCTCGCAGTTGTCCAGCACGAGCAGGATCTCCAGGCCGTCGAGCTGATCGGCCAGGGCGGCGACTTGGGCCGAGAACTGATCGCGTGGCCGTACGACATCACGTGGCCCTCCCGCATCATGTGATCCTCCGGCATCGAAGAACGCGGGGCCGCGCAGGCCGATCGCGGCCAGGACCGCGGCGCCGACCTTGCCGGGTTCGGTGACCGATGCGAGATCGACCAGCCAGGCCCCGTCACGGTAGGCGCGTTGCCGGCGGCGGGCGCTCTCGACTGCCAGCCGTGTCTTGCCGGCTCCACCGGGACCGAGCACGGTGACCAGACGGCCGGAGCTGAACAGGGTGTCGATACGGGCGAGATCGTCGTCCCGACCGATGAAACTGGTCAGAGCAGCGGGCAGATTGCTCGGGTACGCAGGGGTCGTGGTGCGCGTGCCGAACGCGACTGGTTCCGGCTCCCGTTGGGTGCGCAGCAGACGCAGGTGCCGTTCACGCAAGGCTGCGCCGGGGTCGGTACCGAAGGACTCGGCCAGGTGCCGGCGAAAGTGTTCGTACCGGCTCAGCGCCTCGCCCTGACGTCCCTGGGCGGTCAGGGCATCCATGAGCAGCGCGACGCCCCGCTCGTTCAGCGGCTGTTCGGACAGCAGGCTGTTCAGGCGACCGGCGGCCTGACCGGCGTCGCCGAGGGCGAGTTCGGCCTCGGCGAGGTCGGCGACGGCCTCCAGGGAGGCGTGGGAGAGACGGGTCGCCGCTGCGGGCGCCACCGCAGCCACCACGACTGGTGGCGCGCCCAACGGCCCGCCCCACAAGGCCATCCCTTCCCGGAGCCGGACTGCCGCACCCTGCGGATCCCGGGCGCGCAGACGCTCATGTCCAGCCGCGGCGAGGTGCTCGAAGCGCAGCGTGTCCACGTCGTGGGCATCGGCAGTCAGTCGGTAGCCGCCCGCGACCTGTACGACCGCGGACGCGGAGCCCAATGTCCTGCGCAGCCGCGACACCAGCGCCTGCAACGCGTGCGCCGGATCGGCGGGAGAGTCCTCGGGCCAGATCGCGTCGATCAGGGCCTGCTGCCCGACCGGGCCACCTCCGGCCAACGCCAGCCGCACCAGAAGATCTTGGAGCCGGGCCCCGGGCACGGGCACAACGGTCTCGCCTCGCGACGCCTGGAACGTGCCGAGCATCGTGATGCGCAGCCGCGCCTCGCCCTCCATCTGCTCATCCTCGCGTGAGCGCACGGCATGACCAAATCCGCACGCCCCTCGACAGCACCGGGCGCGGACTAGGCGGGACGGCCGCCAGATCGCCCTTCGCAGGCGGCCACACGCGGGCAGCTCACAGAGTCCCTTTCCTGGTGAGGGCTCGTGTCAGCGCGGTGTGCGCCGCCTGTGAGCGCACGGCGCCAGTCTGCTCGTACCGCGGTGGCCAACGGCGACCGCCGCGGGTCACCACACGACGTGCGACGACGTGACACACGACGACAAGTCGACACAACGACACGCCGACACGCCGACACGACGTAAGGCCACACGACGTACGACCCGACTGCAGGAGGTTCCCGGTGATCGGGACCAACACCACGAGCAACACCACGACCAACAGCGCTGCCGGCCTGGCGGACGACGGCTGGGCTCGGACGTGGGGCGCCTCGCCCCACGCACCGGTCGAAGCGTTCGGCCCCCTGCCCTCGTTCGCCGACACGACCCTGCGCCAGGTGGTCCGCATCAGCGGAGGCGGACGGCAGGTACGGCTGCGCGTCACCAACGAGTACGGCACCGCGCCCCTGGTCATCGGAGCTGCCCGCATCGCCCTGGCGGCACCGGACGGCGGCATCAGGCCGGGAAGCGAACGGGTCCTCACCTTCGGCGGCAAGCCGGCCGTGACCGTCCCGACCGGAGCACCGATGCTCAGCGACCCGGTCGAGCTGTCCACGCCGGCCCTCTCGGAGCTTTCCGTCAGCCTGTACCTGCCGGAGGCGGTCAAGAGCCCGACCTGCCACGCCATGGGGGTGCAGACCGCGTGGACGATCCCGGGCAACAGCGTCGACGCGCTCGCTCTGCCTGCCACAGCCGAGTCGCTGCCCCTGCAAGCCCTCATCTCCGGGATCGACGTCCGCGCAGGCGCGCCCTTGAGCACGCTCGTGGTCATCGGCGACTCCAACACCGACTGCTCGGGTACCACTCCCGACACCAACCGGCGGTGGACCGACCGCCTGGCCGAGCGTCTCGCCGAACACGGTGGGACTGCCGTCTGCGTTTCCAACCAGGGCATCAGCGGCAATCGGCTGCTGAACGAAGGGCTGGGCGAGGCAGCTCTGGCCCGCTTCGACCGCGACGTACTGGCCACTCCCGGCCTCGCCCACGTCATCGTGGCGATCGGCCTGGGCGACATCGGCGTCTCGTATGCGCCGCGCGACGGCAGCGGCCCCTCGCCGGAGTTCCTCGCCATGTTCCCCGGCGCCCCGGTGACCGCCGACGACCTGATCGCCGGCTACCGCCAGCTCATCGCCCGGGCCCGCGCCCGCGCGGTCCGCGTGTACGCGGCCACCCTCACGCCGTACGAGGGCGACGACATCTTCACCCCGGAAGGCGAGCAGGTGCGTCAGGAAGCCAACGAGTGGATCCGCACGAGCGGCGCCTTCGACGCGGTCCTGGACTTCGACGCCGTCTGGAACGACCCCGCCCACCCGGGCCGGATCAGGGAGGAGTTCCACGCCGGCGACCACCTGCACGGCAACGACGCCGGCTGCCGGGCGCTGGGTGACTCCGTCGACCTGACGCTGTTCCGGTGAGCCCCGCCCGTCCACCCCTGATCACGATCACGAGCGGAACGACTGACTGATGCATGACGTACTGATAGCGGGCGCAGGCCCCGTCGGCCTTCTGCTGGCCTGCGAACTCGGCCTCGCCGGCTGCGATGTCCTGGTCCTGGAGCAGGAAGAGCGGACCACGCCCTGGAAGACGATGCCCCTCGGCATGCGCGGTCTGTCCGCGAGCTCGGTCGAGGTCTTCCACCGTCGCGGGATGCTCCGGCAGCTCCTCACCGCCTCGGGTGTCGAGAAGTACGGCACCGCGGACGAAGACCAGGACACGGCACCGGCGCCGCGCAGCGTGTCGCACTTCGCCGGCATGATGCTCGACGCGGCCGACATCGACACCGGTGCCCTGCCCTACCGGCTCCCCGGGCCCGTGCTCGAAGGCGTGATGACGAGCCTCGAAGCGGTCGAAACCGTGCTGGCGGAGCAGGCTGCGAAGCTCGGCGTCCACATCCGCCGCGGCGCCAAGGTGTCGGACCTGCGCCAGGACACCGAAAGCGTCACCGTGCGGGCCGGCGACCACGAACACGAGGGACGCTGGCTCGTCGGCTGCGACGGCGGACGCAGCACGGTCCGGGGCCTGGCGGGCTTCGAGTTCACCGGCACCGAACCGGAGTTCACCGGCTACACCATGCTCGCCACCGTCGCCGACCCCGAGAAACTCCAGCCCGGCTTCAGCCTCACCCCTGACGGCATGTACCTGCGGATGCCCACCCCCGGACACATCGGCATGATCGACTACGACGGCGGAGCCTACGACCGCGCCCAGCCGCCGACCGTCCAGCACCTGCAAAGCGTGCTGCGCCACGTCTCCGGCACCGACGTCACCCTCACCGACGTCCCGCTCGCCTCGACCTTCACCGACCGGGCGAAGCAGACCACCACCTACCAGCGGGGCCGCGTCCTGCTCGCCGGCGACGCCGCCCACATCCACTCACCCCTGGGCGCACAGGGACTCAACACCGGCATCGGCGACGCCATGAACCTGGGCTGGAAGCTCGCCGCGACCGTGCGCGGCCACGCCCCCGACGACCTCCTCGGCACGTACACGCGAGAACGTCATCCGGTCGGGGCACAGATCCTGGACTGGACCCGCGCCCAGAGCGCGGTCATGAAGCCGGGTCCGCACTCCCAGGCACTCCAGGCTCTGGTCGCCGACCTGCTGAACACCCGAGACGGAACCACGTACGTGTACCACCGGACGTCGGGCGCCGCCCAGCGCTACGACCTGGGCAGCACTCACCCTCTGGTCGGCCGCAACGCTCCCGACTTCCACTTCACGGACGGAACGCACCTCAGCGACCACATGCACGAGGGTCAGGGCGTCGCCCTCGACTTCACCACCGGTCGCAAGCTCGCCGATGCCCTCGCCGGCCACGAGGGCCTGATCCGGTACGTCGCAGGATCAGCCAGGAACGAAGTGGGCTGCGGGGCGCTGCTCGTCCGTCCGGACGGCGTGGTCGCCTGGGCCGACGGACTCGATCCGGACCGCGACCGGTTCGCACGCGCTGCTGCCCGCTGGTTCGGCGGCGCCGGCGCCTGACCACTCACACCGGCGCCCTCGGTCGACGGGCGGACGTGTGCGGAGACGGGGCCGAAGCGTCGCCTCGTGCGCCCTCCGGGGCAGATGTCTCTCACAGGGCTTTACGGGGCATGGCCGGACGCGGACATGGAACACGTCATGAACTGACGAGAGGACGACCGAGCATGATCAGCACGGAACAGGCCGCTCCCGCGGCCGTCGAGCAGTCGGTGCTCGACGACCTGCACCTGCGCCTGCGTGGCTACCGTCGAGTCGACGTTCCCACCGGGTTCGGATGGGCGCGCGGCGTCGACGGTGACTACCTCGCGGACCTCATCTCCTACTGGGCCAGCTCCTACGACTGGCGCGAGCACGAAGCCCGGCTCCGCGCCCTGCCCTGGACCCTCGCGGGCCGGGCCGACGCACCGGTGCGGGCGGTCCATCTGCGAGCGGCGCGCGGCGACGCGGTGCCGGTGGTGCTCCTGCACGGATGGCCCGACTCCGTCCTGCGGTTCGAGAGGCTCTGGCCCTTGCTGTCCGACCTCCACGTGGTCGTCCCGGCCCTGCCCGGCTACCCGTTCGCCGCGCCGGTCGCCCGCCGCGGCATGTCATCCGCGGACATGGCCGACGCGATCGCCGACGCGATGGCCGACCTCGGCTACGAACGCTATGCCGTGTCCGCCGGCGATGTGGGATGCGACGTCGCCGAGGCACTGGCCGCCGCTCATCCTGACCGCGTCGCCGCACTGCACCTGACGGACGTGTCGCAGTACCGCTTCCGGGTGGACCCGCCGAAGGACCTGTCCGACGTGGAGCGGGCGTACGTCCGGTACGGGCACCACTGGCAGGCCACAGAGGGCGGTTACATGCTCGAACAGGCCACCAAGCCGCACACCTTGGCGGTGGGGCTCGGTGACTCACCGGCGGGCTTGGCGGCCTGGATCCTGGAGAAGCTGCGGACGTGGACCGACTGCGACGGCGATGTGGAAAAGGTGTTCACCCGGGACGAGTTGCTCACCTGGATCACCGCGTACTGGGTCAGTGGCGCCATCGGCACCTCTTTCACTCCCTACGTCGAGAGCGGGTCGAAGCCGACCGGACGCATCGACGTCCCCACGGCATTCACGATCTTCCCGAAGGACCTCGTCAACGCGCCCCGCGAGTTCGCGGCACGCTTCTTCGACGTCCGCTCCTGGACGGAGGAGCCGGCCGGCGGCCACTTCGCGGCCTGGGAGTGCCCGTCGAAGTACGCTGCCGGCGTCCGCACTGCAGTGGACCTGGCGAAGCAGGGGCAGGCGCCCGCGTGATCCTCCGTGCCCGGACGAGGGTGCTGCTCGGGACGGTGGAGGCGCTTGGCAGGGCCGGCAGGGCAGGGGCCGGTGAGGAGGTGGCCGGCTCCGGCGGTACGTCGCCGCCGTCGGGGCAGGCCGTTTTCGTCCGGTTCCGCACTGGTGACAGCGAGCCCCCCGTGCCGCTTCGGCACCTGCGCCACACACCCCGGCCATGATGTATGCGCTCCGTCCCGCGGACCGCACAACAGGCCCGTCGCCGCTCCCGGCATACCTGGCCTCGGCCGTCCTCGCCCGGACGGCCGACGAGGGGGCTCGTGTCGCACTCGTGATGCTGGCCGCCCAGCGTGCTCACAGCACGGCGCTCGGCGGAGCCCTGGTGGCCGCGCTCATGATCCCCCACGTGGCAGCGGCACCGGTGGTAGGCGTACTGGCCGACTCGGTACGGCGTCGTCGCCTTTTCCACGGCGGCGCCGTGGCCCTCTACGGCGCCGCGCTCGTCACGCTCGCCCTGCTGGTGGGCGTGGCCCACGACGCCCTGGTGCTGGCTCTGGCCGCGGCTGCCGGGTGCGTGGCTCCCCTGCTGACGGGAGGACTCACCAGCCTCCTCGGAGACCTGCTCAGCAACGAACGTCTGACCAGGGCGTTCAGCGCGGACGCCGTGTCGTACAACCTGGCGGGCATCTGCGGGCCCGCCGTCGCCGCGGCCCTGGGTACCGCGATGAGCGCTGCAGCGGCGCTCGCGGTTCTGGGGTGCGGCGCCATGACGGGTGGCCTGCTGCTGTTCTCGTTGAGACTGCCCCCGCGGACCGGGCAGCAGACCGTACCGGGGAAGGCTCGGCCTGCCGACCTCACGCGGGGAGTGGTCGAGCTGATGCACAACGCCCCGCTCCGGTCGGTCACCTGGGGGAGCGGCGTGGGACAGCTTGGCGTGGGGGCACTGCCCGTGGTGAGCGTCCTGCTGGCTGCCGAGTACCACGCCCCATGGGTGACGGGCGGGCTGATGACCGTCTTCGCCGTCGGCGCCTTGGCGGGCTCCCTGAGCTATGCCTGGCGCCCCGTCGGCCGGCGCCGCCCGGAGCGGGTCGTGCTGTGGGGACTCGTGGCCACCGGAATTCCGCTGTCGATGGTGCCGTTGACCGGTCACGCCGGTGCGGCGGCGGCCCTGTTCGCCGCGGCCGGCTTCTGCACCGGGCCGCTGTTCAGTGCCCTGCTGGCCAGCCGGGAGCGATACGCCCCCGCAGCCGTCCGCACACAGATCTTCACCCTCGGCGCCGGGCTGAAGAGCACGTTCGCGGCTGCCGGAGCGGGTGCGGCGGGTGCGCTCAGCGGGCTGGGAGCCGCCCCGCTGATGCTGGGGACCGCCGCATGCCAGGCGATCGCCGCCGCTGTGGCGCTCGTCCTGTTGAGGGGGCGCCCCACTGGTCCCGCCGGCTCGGCGAGGGGTCCGGCAGGGGACTTCCCGCACTCCTCGCGAATCGCGCCAGATACAGAGGACAGAGGCATCACGTGACCGGGGTCCTACGCCTGCCCGGTCCTTACGCTCCGCCCTTGCGGCGGCGAGGTGCCGCAGACCGGGGCGGCGTGGAACGCATGTGCTCGCGCACCGGCGCCAGCAGTTCGCCGAGGGCCTTGACGTCGTCGGGCGAAAGCGGTGCGAACAGCAGGGAGCTGACCACCTCGACGTGACCGGGCAGCACCTTCGCGAGCAACTCCCGTCCGGCGTCGGTGAGGGTGACGGTGATGCTCCGCTCGTCGTCCGGCGAGGGAGCGCGGACGACCAGGCCCTCATTCGCGAGCAGGCCCACCTGGTACGTCAGGCCGCTGCGGCTGTAGACGACTCCGTCGGCCAGATCGGTCATGCGATGGCTGCCCGTAGGTGAGTCGCCGAGTCGGGCCAGTAGTTGGAACTGCACGTAGCTGAGATCACCCGCCTCGCGCAGCTGCTGCTCGACCGCGTGCCGCAGCAGGTTGGACACCTCGACGAGATCGAAGTAGGCGCCGAGCTGCACGGGGTCGAGTGACGGCGGCGAATCAGACATGACCGGAGTCTACTGCTTCGAATTCGAAGAGTGTGGCGTGTCGCCGTCCCCAGCGGGGGTGGAGTCGGCCGCACCGACAGTAACCGGCGACACCACTTGCTTCGAATTCGAAGCAGGAGTACTGTCCTCATCAGTTGCTTCGAATTCGAAGCAACTTGGATCGCAGCGAAGGTGAGAACTCCCATGAAGGTTGTGCGCTTCCACGAGTACGGCGACCCCGACGTCCTGCGTTACGAGGACGTGGAGCAGCCGGTCCCCGGAGCCGGTGAGGTCCGTATCCGCGTCGCGGCGACCTCTTTCAACTCCGTCGACGGCAACATCCGCGGCGGTTTCATGCGCGGCCCCATACCGGTGGAGCTGCCGCACACCCCCGGCATCGACGTCGCCGGTACAGTCGACGCCCTGGGCGAGGGCGTGGACGGCGTGGCGGTCGGTGACGACGTGATCGGCTTCCTGCCGATGAACGGCGACGGCGCCGCAGCGCAGTACGTGCTCGCGCCGACGGCGGTTCTGTCCCCGGCGCCCAAGAGCGTCCCGCTGGCCGACGCCGCCGCGCTGCCGGTCGTAGGCCTCACCGCATGGCAGGCGCTGTTCGACCACGCCAAGCTGACGGCCGGACAACGCGTACTGATCAACGGCGCCGGGGGAGCGGTCGGCGGCTACGCCGTGCAGCTCGCCAAGGGCGCCGAAGCCCATGTGATCGCCACGGCGAGCCCTCGCAGCCGGGAGGCGGTCGCGTCGGCCGGCGCCGACGAGGTCATCGACCACACCACCACCGGGCTGACCGCGGCAGTGACCGATCCGGTCGATGTCGTGCTCAACCTGGCACCGGTGGACCCGGCCGAGCTGGCCGCGCTCGTCACGCTGGTCCGTCCCGGCGGGGTCGTGGTGAACACGACGGTGTGGATGCCCGCCCCCGCCGACGAGGAACGCGGCGTGCGCGGCATCGACCTGTTCGTCCGTAGCGACGCCGACCAGTTGGCGCGGCTGGTGGCACTGATCGACAGCGGACGGTTGCGCGTCGACGTCGCCGAACGGGTACCGCTGGCCGAGCTGCCGGCGCTGCACGCCCGGGCCGCCGAGGGCGCGGTGCACGGCAAGGTGGTCGTCGTCCCGCCCGCCGCCTGACGCCGACCCGTTGTGCTGATGCAGTCGTTCCCGGCCGTTCCCGGAGACTTGCAGAAGGCTCGCAGCCATCCTCGCGTCGTTTCCAACGGACGGGCAGTCCTGGGGGACTCCGCCCGGGGGACCGGCTCGAGCCTTCTCCGGAAACCCGGACGGGTAGAGCTCGTCGTTGGAACGGTTCCAACGGTGTTCCGGGATCGCGGAGGACGGTAGCGCCGGGAACCGTCAACTCCGGTGCCACCAGACCGTGCTGGGCGTTGACGCGGGATTCATCCGTGTGTCGGCGGGCACGTGGGACTCCATGACGACTGGCGCACACCGCCTACGCCCTCACCGATGCACCGGCGACCTGCTCGGCCTGCTGGACGACGCCGACGGTCCTGCCTTGAGGAACCAGGCAGTTGCCCGTGGAAGCTTTGACAAGTGCTCCGGCACAGTCACATACGCCGTCCCACTCACCCCCGGAGGACAACGTGCCTGCGCTCATCAGCCTCGCCAATGACAGGCCCGACGGCCCCTCGTGGTCTCCTTACCTGGCTATCGGCATGTTCATCGCGGCCGCGATCTTCGTCGGCGTCATGTATGCCAAACGCCGTCGCTGAGTCGGGACAGCGGACATGCTCATGGTGAGGGCATGCGAGCATCGGCGGGTGATCGACGATGAGGAGCTGTTCGCCGCGGATCTGATCGGGAGGCGGCTGCTGCGGGTGACCACGGCGTGGCATCACTACGCAGACGACGAGCCGTCGCTGCTGCACTTGTGGCTTCACCTGGAGGGGCTGGGTCCGGTGTTGTTCCACACGCCCTCGACCGGTCTGTCGCTGCGGGTCGGTCAGCCGCACGGGCCGTACTCGATGGCGGAGCACGGAAGTGTCTCGGTGGTCGACGATTCACCGGACGTTCCGCTGAGCCGGTTCGTCGGACAGCCCATTCGTTCGGTCCGGGACATCCGCTACGAGGACGGCGGCGCCGACTTCACAGCCGGCCTGACACTCCAGTTCCCCGGCGGGAGCATTCGCCTGCTCGGTCTCGACGACGACCCGGTCATCGCCCATGATCGGCACCTGGGTGCTGTCGAGGCCCGTCTGCACGAGGACGTGACCCTCGCGCGGGTCGTGCAGACCTGCGGTGGCTGCCCGTCGCAGTGGGATGCCTGGACGACTAGGGGCCAGTACCTCTACCTGCGATACCGGCACGGCGAGGGAACCGTCGAGCAGCACCCGAGCGATGACCCGGACACCTGGGACGGCGAGGAATCGAGGCTCTGGACCAGATGGGACGACGGATCCGACGGAGGCGCGATCGAACTCACCGACTTCCTCGCAACGGCCGGACTCCGACTGGCACCGGACGCCAGGGTCTGCACCGCGTCGCCGATCGACGGGACGAGCTGAGACGGCGGAACCGGCATGCGAAAGGCCCTGTGCTGCTGTGGCGGCTCGTTCGCCAACGCTTGTCGGCGTCGAGGTTGCCTCCGAGATGCGGGACAGAGACGGCGCGACCAGTCCGGAGTGATGCTTCAAGTTGCTCAAGAAACACGCCTAAACAGCTTCCAGCAGCCCTCGGAGACCACTTCGACGGCACTGCCCTTCACCTTGATGGCAGTTTGCTCGTCGATCGCATACGCCGGGCCCGCGATCCGGGCGGCCCACCGTTGGGCTGCGGCCATGGTGTTCTCAGGGCAGGCCGGATGATCCAGATGCGGGAAGATCGAGAAATCGACCATACCCAGCGCGCTGTCCGTGCCGGTCGGCGGCTTCCAACCCACGAACTCCTCCCCGATGCGCGGGGTCATTACCATGCTGCCGGCGCTGAGTCCCACGTAGACCAGCTCGGGCAACGACGGCAGGAGTTCGGCCAGTCCGGATTCCCGCATCCAGTGGCACAGGTACAGCGCGTCGCCCCCATTTACCAGCAGTACGTCGGCTTCCTGCACCCACGAGACCCAGCGCGCCTTCTCGATGCTGGGCAGCGCGGTGAGCTCCAGCACGCCCACCGACTTCCAGCCCAGCTCGGTCATGGGACAGGGAGAGCGGCCGCTGATGAAGCGAAAAGGCCCGCCCGGGTCGGCGTCGGGCGCCCCATACCCCGCGGTGGGGATGCACAGGGCGCTGGACTCGGCGATCGGCTTGCCCAGGAGATCGGTCAGAGCGTCCAGGATGCTCGCGTTCTTGATGCCGGAGTCGGTGAGGAGAAGTTTCATCGTGTCCGTCCTAGGAGCGCCGCCTGCGTCGACAATCAGCCGTTCGCCACCCCGTCATGGTCACCGCCACCATGTCATGACTGCATCGGGCGTAGGCGTCTATCGCGCACCTGGTCGATGGGGTCAACTGTCTTTACCCAGTGCCGAGCTGGTGGGGACGTGATTTGGTGCCGCGAACGGCGCGGTGGAGCACTCCCCTTCCCGTGCGGGCGGCGGGCGCAGTCGGCGACGCCTTCGACGGCGGAGGGGTCGCCTTCCGCGCCGTCAAGGGCGGTTTGCCGCGTGGTTCGGTCGGACGGCCCAACGGCATCGGCGTGCAACGCAACCCCAGCCACTCGCCTCCGCCGGGATGCGGGCCGCCGAGGGCCGCGTGACCCTGAGGTCATGTCGGAGTGTGTGAGCGTCGCGCTGTACGAGGGCGGGGTGGGGTGGCGTTGAGTGCGCGCAAGGGCGGACGTGCCGGCGGTGACCGAGACGTGGAAGCCGACCTCGACGAGCTCTACACCACGCCGCCGTCCGCCTTCGTCCCCCGGCGGGAGACGCTGGCCGCCGCGGCGAGGACGGCCGGCCGTGCGGACGATGCACGCCGGATCCATGCCGCGCGCCGCCCCACCCTCGCGGCGTGGGCGGCCAACCTCCTGCTGCGCTCGCAGCCGGAGGAGAGCCGGCAGTTTCTGGAGCTGGGGAGCGCACTGCGCGAGGCCTACCGTGATCTGGACGCCGCGGGCCTCAAGGACCTGTCCGCCCAGCGCCGCCGTGTCGTTGCCGCCCTGTCCCAGCAGGCCGCCCAGCTCGCCCGCGACGCCGGGCAGCGGCTCTCGGAACCGGTCCAGCAGGACCTCGAAGCGACCCTGCGTGCCGTGCTCGCCGATCCGGACGCCGCCGACCAGTGGGCGGGCGGCCGTCTGGTCACCGCCCTGACCCCGCCGTCGGACTTCCAGCCCGGCACCGCACCGGCGGCCGGGAAGGCAGGCAGGCGCAGCAGCCCGCCCGCGCCCCGACCCGCAGCACGGGCGTCCAAGAAGGACGAACTCGCCGAGCGGCGCCGCGCCCGCCAGCAGCAGGTGGACCAGGCACGGGAGGCTGCCGAGGCGGCCGAGCAGCACCTCCGAGAAGAACGTGCACGGCAAGCCGACGTCGACGCCGAGCTACAGCAGGCGCGCGAGCGCACCGAGCAGGCCCACCAGCGGATGGCCGCCGTCGAGGAGCAGATGCGGCAGGCGCGCGAGGAGTGCGGGCAAGCCGAGAGCGCCCAGGAGGAAGCCGAGGAACGCAGCCGCTCCGCCGCCGACGCCCTCACCCGGGCCGAACGGCAGGCCCGTGAGAGCGCGCAGCACCTACGTCGTCTGACCGGCGGTACCACCTAGCCGGGATCGTCCGGGCTCACCGTCTCCCTTGCCGCCCACCTGCGCCTACGGGCATCCGCCTGCTGCGGGAATGAAGGGCTGGGGTGCCGTGTTGACACCACTGCATGACATGACCGAGTCAAAGCGCTCGGTGGTGGTGGAAGGAGTCCTCATGGCACGCAGCACCGCGCGGCCCGTCGTCAAGCTCAGGTCGACGGCCGGTACCGGCTTCACCTACGTGACGCGCAAGAACCGTCTGGCCAACCCCGACCGGCTGGTCGTGCGCAAGTACGACCCGGTGGCCGACAAGCACGTTCTGTTCCGCGAGGAACGCTGACACCCGCCTCGGTCGTCGACCGAGGCTTCGCAAGGAGGCACAGCTCATGAGGTCCGGCATTCACCCCGTCTCCCGCCCCGTCGTCTTTCGCGACCGCGCGGCGGGCTTCCAACTGCTCACCCGCTCCACCGTCGACACCCAGCGCACGGTGGAGTGGGAGGACGGCACCACGTACCCGGTCGTCGACGTGGACATCTCGTCCGCGAGTCACCCGTTCTACACCGGCACTTCGCGGGTCGTGGACACCGCGGGCCGAGTGGAGCGCTTCGAGCGACGCTACGGCCGTACCGCTCCCGTCCGTTCCTGACGGCCAGGACCGTCCGATCCCCGCAAGACCCGGCAAGGAGACCGCTATGAAGGTACGCAAGTCCCTGCGCTCGCTGAAGGCCAAACCCGGCGCCCAGGTGGTGCGCAGGCGTGGCGTGACCTTTGTGATCAACAAGAAGGACCCCCGCTTCAAGGCCCGCCAGGGCTGACACCGCCGCGCAGCACCCGAGTGGCCCGGCACCGCACCCGCGGTGCCGGGCCACCGCGGTACATGGAGCCCGCGGTCAACCCTCAGGACTCCTCCGCCACGGCGGCGGTGAAACGCGCCGCAAGCACTGCCACAGCCGAGCGCAGTTCCGGGCCGCCCTCGACGCGGAAGGGGAGCGGTAGCTGGGCCAGCCACTCCTGCGCGTACATCGTCGGATTCCTCGTGCTGCCGATGAGCACGCACCCGTCTCCCGCCGGTTCGAGTCGTCCCATGGGAGGGCGGATCGACGGCAGTACCTCGGCCATCGGGGCGTCGAACACGACCCGTGTGGGAAACGCCCACCCACGGCCCAGGTTCTCCTCCAGCACCGCCACCGGGTCCAGATCGCCGGGCATCTCGAAGCAGTGGGTGGTCTCCCGGACCGCGCGGACCCGGTCGATCCGGTAGGTGCGGATCGCGTCCGCGTGGTGGGAGTGGCACAGGAGGTACCAGCGGCCGTAGCGGACGACTACCGCCCAGGGATCGACCTCGGCCTCCCACTCGTTGCCGGACTCACTGCGGTAGGTGACCAGCACACGGCGTCGCACCGCGCCGGCCGCGACGAGAGCGCTCGTGAGCGCGGGATCCGGGCGGGACGCGCCAGGGTCCGGCGCCGCCGACGCGTACTCGCGCAGGGCGGCCGCCTGCCGGCCGACGCTCTCGGGCAGGGCCCGGATGACCTTGCCCAGGGCGGTGCCGACGAGGTCGTCGGCTGAGGGGTCGGCGGCCGCCGGCTGACCGTCGAGGACCGCCATGACCAGACCCAGCGCCTCGGGCTCCGTGAAGACGACCGGCGGCAGCCGCGCCCCGCGCCCCAGGCGGTACCCGCCGTAGGGGCCCCGGGCCGAGTGCACGGGGACGCCCGCCTCACGGAGGATCCCGACGTAGCGGCGCGCGGCCCGTTCGGTGACGCCCAGGGCGGCGGCAAGCTCGTCGGCCGTCACTCCCGCGGAACGGGACTGGAGGATCTCCAGGGTGCGCAGGGCTCGCGCGGTGGGGCTGAGCTCGGTCGGCACCCGTGCAGATTAGAGGGCGGCGAGACATTCCGGAAGTGGATTGTCCGGAACCGGCCGTAGCGTGAGGGCACCCACCGAACGGGCCTCACGGAAAAGAGAACTGCTCCATGGACATCCTGCTCATCGCCGGCCTGTGGCTCGACGGATCCGCCTGGGACGACGTCGTACCCGCGCTCGAGGAACTCGGCCACCGCCCCGTGGCGGTAACCCTGCCCGGGCAGGGTGACGGATCGGGGTCCGCCACGTTGGAGGACCAGGTGGCGGCGGTGCTCGCCGCCGTGGACGCCGCGCCCGACAGGCCCATGGTGGTCGGGCATTCCGCCGCCTGCACCCTGGCCTGGCTCGCCGCCGACGCACGGCCGGAGCGGGTCGCCAAGGTGGCGCTCGTCGGAGGTTTCCCGTCCGCCGACGGGCAGCCGTACGCCGACTTCTTCGAGACGCAGGACGGCGTGATGCCCTTTCCCGGCTGGGGCCCCTTCGAAGGACCGGACTCCGCCGACCTCGACGAGGAGACGCGCACCCGCATCGCCTCGGCGGCGATCCCCGTGCCCGAGCAGGTGGCCAAGGGAACGGTACGGCTGACGGACGAGCGGAGGTTCGACGTTCCGATGCTGCTCGTGTGCCCCGAATTCACGCCCGCCCAGGCCCGGGACTGGATCGACGCCGGTGACGTGCCGGAGGCCGCCCGCACCAAGCACGTGGAACTCGTCGACATCGACTCGGGCCACTGGCCGATGATCACCAAGCCGGCCGAGCTCGCCCGGCTGCTGGCCGCGGCGGCCGCCGACGCCTGAGCCCCGGTCGAACCAGGGCCGCCCCTGGGACCTCCATCTGGGACGCCTTCACCGGGCCCGTGTCGAGCGCTGTAAGGCGGTCACTCCGCCACGAAATGTTGCGCCGACGGTCGACGGGCGAGCCGTTGTTGGACATTCTTTCAACAACGACGTCCCGGCAACGCCAGGGACAGATGCATCCGGGGTGGTGATCGGTGTGAACGACGAGGCTCGCGGCGCCTTCGCGACCCGCGGCGTCGGCCTTGCCGGGCCCGGCGCGCCGGAGGCCCGCGCCCTGCCGTCGGCGGCCACGGGGGTCAGGGTGTCGTCCGCGTCCGACGCCGTCTCCCGCCGCGCCCTGGCCCACGGTCAGGAGCAGTTGCGCGACGGGCCCGTGGCGGATGCCTGCTCGGCGCTGCTCCGTGCCGCCGCCGGGCTCCGTGAGACAGACCCCGTCGCGGCCCGCCGCGCCCTGCTGGCAGCGGCGTCGGCGGCCTGGTCGGCCGGTGACCACGACAGCTACCGGCGTGTCTTCGCGGTGGGCCCCTGTCATGTGTGCGGAGCGAGGTGCGCGTCGACGCCGTGCGCCAGGGGGTGCCCCGAGGCCGCGTGGAGGGACCACCGGATCGGGATGAGCGCGGTGGCGCAGGGCGACTTCCAACGGGCCATCGCGGTCCTGGAGCCCCGGTTGCACCAGGTCACGCCCCGGGCCGAGACGGACGAGCTCTGCGACGCCGGCAGCGTGGCCCTCCTGCTGGGCCGCCTCCCCCTCGCGCGCCGGCTCCTGAGCCTCGCCCTGGCGTCCGCGCGCGCGGCGGGAGCGGAGACCGCGGTGCCGGGCATCATCGCGTACCTGGCCTGCGCCGAGCTGCGGGAAGGCCGCCACGCCCAGGCCCGCGCCCACGCGGAGGAAGGGCTGGTGCTCGCGCGGAGACTCGGGCAGCGCAACGTCGCCGCCGACCTGTCGGCCGTACGCGCGCTGGTGGTGTCCATCGCCGGTGACCTGCCCACGGTCCGTGCCCAGGTCGCGGAGGTGCTGGCCGTGGCTCAGCCGCACGGACTGGCCCAGGCCGCGTTCCTCGCCGAATGGGCCCAGGCGCGTGCGGAACTGGGGGCGGGCAAAGTCGAGCGGGCGGCCGCCCGGCTGGCTCCGCTGGTCCAACCCGGCGCCCGACAGGGCCACTTCGGGCTGTGGTTCCTGGCCGTGCCGTGCTTCGTCGAGGCCTGCGTCCTGTCCGACCGGGCCCTCGACGCACCGGAGATGGTCGACCTGTTCGCCGTCTGGGCGGATCTCGGCGCCGACCCGCAGGCCCCGGCGCAGTTGGCGCGGTGCCGCGCCCTCCTCGCACCCGCGGACCGCAGCGAGGAGCTCTACCGTGCCGCGCTCGCCCACCACGAGCGGGCGTCCGGGCCGTACGAGCACGCGCGCACCCATCTGGCCTTCGGCATGTGGCTACGGCGTAGGCGGCGGCCCACCGAGGCACGGGACCAGTTGCGTGCCGCGCTGGTGGGCTTCGAACACTGCGGTGCGGTGCTGTGGGCCAAGCGAGCCGGCGCGGAACTGCGAGCGGCCGGCGAGGTGGCCGGGAGCGGAGAGGCGGGCCCGTTGTCGTCGCTCACGCCGCAGCAGGTGCGCATAGCGCGGGACGTGGCGCGCGGCGCGACGAACAAGGAGATCGCCGCGGAGCTGTCCATCAGCATCCGGACCGTCGAGTACCACCTGCGCAACGTCTTCGCGCAGCTGGGTGTCCGGTCGCGCACCGGTCTCGCGCACCTGCTGGCGAACGTCGACGAGGACCACGGCCGGGGCTGGGAGCTGCCGGAGCGGGGCTGAGGGCCGGAGCGGGCCGCGCCCGGCCGAACGTCCCACGGCTGCGCGGCCGTTGACGGGCACACACCGCTGTGACCGGCGATCTTCCCTGTGCGCGCTGGTGCGTGTGGGCGCCCTGGGGGATGACTGGTGATTCCACTGATGACTGACTTTTGGTCAGCTCCTACGTTGTTCCACGCCGGATGACTCGTGTCACGTCGACGGGCCCGACGCCGCCCTTCCCCGGCGGTCCCGTCAGGTCCGAAGGCGCCGGAACCCTCACCTCGAAGGAGCCGCGATGAGCCACGCCCCAGAGATCTCCAGCCCCACGCACACCCCCCACCGCCACCGGCGCCGCCGTTTCGGGCGTCTCGGCTCCGGCGTCGCCACCGCCGCCGCACTCGTCGGCCTGCTGACCTCGCAGACCGGCGGAGCCCAGGCGGCCGACAACCCGTACGAGCGGGGCCCGGCGCCCACCACGGCGAGCATCGAGGCCAGCCGGGGCCCGTACGCGGTGTCGGAGACCAGCGTGTCGCGACTCGCGGTGAGCGGGTTCGGCGGCGGCACCATCTACTACCCGACGAGCACCGCCGACGGGACGTTCGGGGCGATCGCGGTGTCACCGGGATTCACCGCCTACCAGTCCTCGATCGCCTGGCTCGGTCCGCGGCTCGCGTCCCAGGGCTTCGTCGTCTTCACGATCGACACGCTGACCACCGCCGATCAACCCGACAGCCGCGGCACGCAGTTGCTGGCCGCACTGGACTACCTGACGCAGCGCAGCTCGGTCCGCGGCCGCATCGACGCCACACGTCTCGGAGTGATGGGCCACTCCATGGGCGGCGGCGGCACCCTCGAAGCGGCCAAGTCCCGCCCCTCGCTCCAGGCCGCCATCCCGCTGACCGGCTGGAACCTGGACAAGACCTGGCCGGAGGTCAGGACTCCCACCCTGGTCGTCGGCGCCGACGGCGACACCATCGCGCCGGTGGCCACGCACTCCCAGCCGTTCTACGCGAGCCTGCCCTCCTCCACCGACCGCGCCTACATCGAACTGCGGGGCGCGACCCACTTCACGCCGAACACGTCCAACACGACGATCGCGAAGTACAGCATTTCCTGGCTGAAGCGGTTCATCGACAACGACACCCGCTACGAGCAGTTCCTCTGCCCGCTCCCGGCCGTGAGCCTCACGATCGCCGAGTCCCGGGGCAACTGCCCGCACACCTCCTGACACCGGAGCACGTCTGTGGCCCCGACCGGAAACCCGGTCGGGGCCACAGACGGGCGTCTCGGAGCGTGTGGACCGGTGATCAGGCCGCGACGAGCTCCTGCTCACGTGCCGGTGTCTGGACCTCGGGCTTCTTCCTGTTCGGCAGCGAGAGCCGGAAGACCTTGCGCCATGCCGAGAACACCTGCTTGGGCAGCGGCCCGGTGACGTACTCCAGCTCGTACTTCTCGAACAGCGCGCGGACCTTCACCGCCACCTCGGCGTACCGGTTGCTCGGCAGGTCCGGGAACAGGTGGTGCTCGATCTGGTGCGACAGGTTGCCGGTCATGAAGTGCATGGCCTTGCTGCCGCTGATGTTCGCCGAGCCCATCATCTGGCGCAGGTACCACTGGCCGCGGGTCTCGCCCTTGATCGACCGGCGCTCGAAGACCTGGACGCCCTCCGGGAAGTGCCCGCACATGATCACCGAGTGGGACCAGAGGTTGCGGACCAGGTTCGCGGTGAACGTGGCGGCGAGCGTGGGGAGGAAGGACGGGCCCGACAGCAGCGGGTGGATCACGTAGTCCTTGAGCACCTGCTTGCGGATCTTGCGGCCCACGGCCTTCGCCTGCGCGCGGAACACCGGGTTCTTGCGGCGGCGCTTGTGGAGGTTCTTGCCGAGTTCCAGGTCGTAGGCCGCGATGCCGTACTCGAAGAAGCAGGCGTTGATGAAGTTCCACAGCGGCTGGCCGAGGTGGAACGGGTGCCACTTCTGGTCCTCGTCGACGCGCATGATGCCGTAGCCGAGGTCGTTGTCCTTGCCGATCACGTTGGTGTACGTGTGGTGCAGCTCGTTGTGCGAGTGCTTCCACTGGTCGGCCGGCGAGACGTGGTCCCACTCCCAGGTGGTGGAGTGGATCTTCGGGTCCCGCATCCAGTCCCACTGGCCGTGCAGGATGTTGTGGCCGATCTCCATGTTGTCCATGATCTTCGCCACGGACAGCCCGGCGGTGCCGATCAGCCACGCGGGCGGGAACATCGAGAACAGCAGCACGCCTCTGCTGACCAGCTCGAGCTTGCGCTGGGCGGCGATGACCTTACGGATGTAGGCGGCGTCCTTCTCACCACGGCTGGCGATCACCTCGTCGCGGATCGCGTCCAGCTCGCGGCCGAGCTCCTCGATCTGCTCCGCGGTCAAATGGGCGGTGGGGTCGATGGCGGTCAAACTGTTCCTACCGTTCGATGTCGCAGGGGCCCGCCGCGGCGGACACGCAGGTCTGGATGAGGACGCCCGGCTCGGCCTCGGTGATCTCGCCGGTGCGCAGGTCGCGGACGGCGCCCGCCTTGAGCGGCGAGACACAGCCGAAGCAGATGCCCATGCGGCACCCGGAGGGCATGAGCACGCCGGCCTCCTCGCCGACGTCCAACAACGGCGTGGCGCCGTTCGCGTCGACGGTCTTGCCGGTGGCGCTGAACGTGACCTCACCTCCGTCGCCGGCGACGACGATGCCGGGGCGGAAGCGCTCGGTGTGCAGGCGCTCGGGGACGCCGTGGTCGCTCCAGTGCTTCTCCGCGGCGTCGAGCAGGCCCGTGGGCCCGCAGGCCCAGGTCTCGCGCTCGGCCCAGTCGGGCACGAGTTCGTCGAGGCGGGCGATGTCGAGCGTGCCGTCGGTGTCGGTGTGCACCTCGGTGAGCCGCAGTTTCCCGTCCGCGACCATGCCGTGCAGTTCGTCGCGGAAGATCACGTCCTGCGGCCGCGGGGCGCAGTGGACCATGACCACGTCGTCGAAGTCGGTGTCGCGCAGCATGCCCATCACGGGCGTGATGCCGCTGCCGGCCGTCAGGTAGAGCACCTTGGCGGGCTTGGTCCGCGGCAGGACGAAGTCACCGGTCGCCTGGTCGAGCTGGATCAGCGTGCCCGGTTTCGCCCTGCGGACCAGGTGGTTGCTGACCTTGCCGTCCGGGAGGGCCTTCACGGTGATCGTGACGCGGCCGTCCTGGCGGTTCGTCGGTGAGGTGAGGGAGTAGGCGCGCCACAGTCGCACGCCGTCGACGTCGACCCCGATCCGTACGTACTGACCGGCCGTGTGGCCGCGCCAGCCCCGGCCCGGTCTGATCACGACGGTCGCCGCGTCGCCCGTCTCGGCGTGCACGGCCTCGATGCGCCCGCGCAGGTCAGCGCCCGCTCGCAGCGGGCTGACCAGGTCGAGGTAGTCCGACGGCAGCAGCGGCGTCGTGACCATCTCCAGCAGTTTCCAAGCCCTGCTGCGGAGGGCTGCACTCGTCATGACTCCAGCTTGCTGCGCCTGGCGCGTAAAGTCCTGACCGCAGGATGTGAATCTGGTCGACCGAATTGTTCGCAGGGAACAAATATGAGCCATGCAATCCAGAGGGCCAGCGAACTGGCCCTCGACGAGAGGACGGTCACCGCACTGAGGGCCGCGCTGAGAACCACCGCCGACGAGGTCGTCCAGGCCATCATCGACGAGGTCCCGCCCTACGCCAACGCCCTCTCGGGCAGCATGGGCGGCACCATCCGCCGAGCCGTCCGCACGGCCCTCGGGCACTATCTGGACCTGGCGAGCGGGAACGCCACGGGTGGCGACGCCGGTGACGCGGCCTACGAGCTGGGCCGCGGCGAGGTCCGTGACGGCCGTTCGATGGACGCCCTGCTCAGCGCCTACCGCGTCGGCGCCCGCGTGGCCTGGCGCTGCCTGGCAGCCGGTGCCGTACCCGCGGGGCTGCCCGCCGCCGAGGTCGCCAAGTTCGCCGAGCTGACCTTCGCCTACATCGACGAGCTCTCCGCCGCGAGCGCCGCCGGCCACGCCGACGAACTGGCCGCCCAGGGCCGTGCCCAGGAACGCCACCTGGAACAGCTGGCCCGCGACCTCCTCGCCGGCGCGAGTCCGGACGTACTGCTGGTCTCCGCTCAACGGGCCGGGTGGCAGCCTCCCGTCTCGCTGACCGCGGTCCTGCTGCCCGCCGCCCAGGCCCGGCCCGCCTACCGGGTGCTCGACCCGAGCACCCTCGTCCTGGACGATCTGCCGGACGCCGTCGGCGTGCTGCTCGTTCCCGACGCCGACCGAACCCATCTCCTGCGGCATCTGACCGACCGCACCGCCGTGGTCGGCCCGGCCCGGCCGTGGACCCGCGTGTCCGCCT
Source organism: Streptomyces sp. NRRL B-24085 (assembly GCF_001282115.1). Taxonomy (GTDB): domain Bacteria; phylum Actinomycetota; class Actinomycetes; order Streptomycetales; family Streptomycetaceae; genus Streptomyces. The sequence goes on from NZ_LJBR01000022.1 coordinate 88,396, forward strand.
CGTACGCACGGGCCGTACGCGCGCGCTCCCTCTCCTCCGAGATCCGCGACACCGAGGACCACCTGCCCGAGCTGGTGCTGAGCGCCGACATGGACGCGTTCGCAGACCTGCGCGCCCGGGCCCTGGCGCCGTTGCGGGCCTTGCCCGCCGCGACCGCCCGGCGGCTGGAGGAGACACTGCGGGCCTGGCTGCTGCACCAGGGCCGGCGGGACGAGGTGGCGGCGGCGTTGTACGTCCATCCCCAGACCGTCCGGTACCGGATGTCGCAGGTGCGGGAGCTGTTCCCGGATCTCTCCTCACCGGACCGGGTTCTCGAGCTGACACTGGCGGTCGGTCTCGGGGCGGGTGACTCGACGTCACGGTAGGTCCGGCGGGACCGTCAGCGGGCCGGGGAAGCCGCGTCGCCCAGGACGGCGACGGGAGGGTCCGCGGCCCTTCCAGCGGTTCGCCTTCGAAGCCGGTGCCGCTGACCGAGAAGGCGCCGCCCGTGATCAGGGTGCGCCGGCTCGGGACGCGGACGTCGCGGCGAGAGTCCTCAGCACGATCGCCGGGGGCCTGCCCGCGCCCCAGGCCGGTCCACCCGTGGATGAGCGGGTCGCGGCGGCCTCGCGAGTCCGGGCAGGTGAGGGTCTCGCGGTCGGCCGGTTCCGACAACCCCGCTGGTGGTCCGGCCTGTCAGCGTGATGCGGTCCACCGAGGGGCGATGCGAGCCCATTCCGCGTCCCACTGGGCGAGGTTGTGCCGCTCGAGCCTTCGTCGGGCGTAGGAGTATCCGGCCACGCCGAGGACGGGGACGGCCATGGCGGCGAGGACGGCGCAGCCGATGGCGCCGTCACGGACCTGCCGGGTGCTGAGCGAAGCCTCGGTGATCTTTCCTTCCGTGTCGACCCAGATGTGCACGGTGTTGCCCGCGGCCAGAGCGGGGGTGACGTCCGTCTCCGCGGTGCGGGTGTGTCCTCGGGGGTCGGTGAAGCGCACCGTGACCGGGTACCGCGCCTTCCGTGCCTCGTCGGATCCCGGTTCCGGGTGACGAGGAGCGTCGTGCAGCAGTACGGCGGGGGTGTGGTGCCGGGTGGCGTGCTGGTGCCGGGCGGTCTCCTCGTAGTGGCGGTGGGCGGTGTCGCCCACGGCGAACGCGACGGGTGGAGTGGCGGACAGGGCGGCCAGGAAGAGACCGACGGCGATCCATGCCTGCGCGAGGTCCGTGCGACGACGCAGGGGGTTGCGCCGCCATCGCCACAACAGGACGCGGGGGAGGTGTTCGGGAGGGTGTGACGGAGGTACTGCGCGGGCCACGGTGTCTCTCCTTACGCGTGAACGTGGCGACTTCGCCGGGCGGTTGCCGGGAGGCGGGCGATGGCCGGGCGGCGGCTAGCGGTGATGGGTGGGGTCGGTGATCGCGGTGGCTGAGGGGTGGGCGTGGGCGGCCCGCAGGAGTTGCGCGGCGCCGCGGACCGCCGCCGTGTGCGGGGCCTGGACGGGTTGCAGGGGGACCTGCAACCCGTCCGTGAGACGGCAGGTGATGTCCGGGCGCAGGGCACCCCCGCCGGCGAGCAGCGGGCCCCGCCGGAGAGCGTCGAGCATCTGGTAAGTGGGGTCCTGGTCCCGCATGCCGGCCACCATGGCGACGACCGCGTCGGCGATCCGTGCGGGTGGGGTGCGGCCGTCCAGGTCGCTGATGCCCAGGGCGGTGCAGCGGGCGTCGGTCACCGCGCCGTCGGTGAGCAGTGTCACCTCGGTGAGGTGGGCGCCGATGTCCACGACCAGTAGAGGACGGGCCAGGTCGGCGTCGGCGGCCACCGCCACGGCACGCGCCGTGGGGACGGTCAGAACGGTGCGTGGGCGCAGGACCTCGACCGCCGTACGGGCTTCGGCCCGGTAGGCGATGCCGCCCAGCACGGGTGTGGTCAGGATGACCAGAGGACGCCCGGCACGCGGCAGGCGGTGGCCGAGCAGCCGGTTGAGCATCCGGGCCGTCCCGGGGGTGTCGACGATGGTGCCGCGCTGGATGGGCCAGCCGTTGCCGTCGCCCGGGCCGGTGACCGTGGGCACGTCGAGGATGGTGCGCCGCCCGGACGTCCAGACACGGGTGCGGGCGCTGCCCAGGTCGAGGGCGATGCCGGAACACTGCCGGCACCAGGGCCACGCGCGGTGCCGGGCGCCCGCCGGGCGGCTCCTGGGTGGGGTGGTCATCCGCCGGCCTCCCTGACCTGCCGGCATCGCGCGCAGTAGCGGGCTTGCGGCACGATCATCAGCAGTTCGCGGGCGACGGGTCCGCGGCACAGGTGGCAGGTGCCGTAGCGGCCCTGGTCCATGCGGGTGAGGGCGGCTTCCACGTCGGCCAGGACCAGGCGGGCGGAGGCGACGAGCTTGTTGCGCACCTCCAGTTGGGAGGCCGCCTGAAGGATGCTCGGAGCCCCGGCACGGGATGTGGCGGCCGCTGAGAGCTGGTGGAGTTGTTCCTGGCGGAACAGGCGTTGCTCGTGCAGGTTCTCGCGCAGTGCGGCCAAGTCCTCGGTCGACAGAGCCGTGTTGTGGTCATCGATGATCCGGTGGTTCACCAAGTCACCCCCTGGGCAGGGCGGGAGAGGGGTCGAAGGGGTGCCTGTCAGGCGGCGTTGCGCTGGCAGGGGACGCAGTACGGCGTGTAGGGCAGGATCTCCAGACGCTCGACGGGGATGGGCCCGGAGCAGGTGCGGCAGATGCCGTAGGTGCCGTCCTGGACGCGGGCGAAAGCGGCCTCGACCTCGGCCAGGACTCGCCGGATGGTGTCCTTCTGCGTGGACATCACCTGTTCCTCCGTGTCGGAGCCGGCCTCGTCGATGGCGCGCAACTGGGTGAGACGGGAGGCGCGTTCCTGTTCGAGGCGCTGGAGGGCCTCGTGCGCCGTCAGCCGTTCACGACGGGTTTCGGTCTGGGACGTGTCGAGCGACATGGCGGGTCCTTCTTCCGGTGCAGTCCGGGTCGGCAGGGAGTCGTCGGGGCGAGGGGCGGTCACGTAGGGCTGTTCATGCCTCCACCGTGGCCGCGACACCGCGGAAAACCCATCGGGCGCGATACCCATCTGTGGCATGGCCCGGGCCGGTCGCGGTGTGGCCCGAACGCGTCGCGGTGTGCGCCGGGGCCCGTCGCACTGCGGGCCGGAACCCATGGCGGTGCCGGCCGGCCGGGCCCGGAAATGGGCATTGGAGCCCATCGACGGCGGAGCGGGCGGCGGGCAGCCTGGAGTGCAGGCCGGTCAGAACCAGTGAACGCAGCTCAAGCTCGGGGTGCGCGGTGACCGACAGTAGAGGCATGGCCGCGTCACACACGGAAAGGCGTCATCCCGGTGTCCCTGTTCTGGCGGATCTTCGCGCTCAACGCGGTGGTGCTGGGAGGCGCCACCGCGCTGCTGCTGTGGGCTCCGGTGACCGTCTCCGTGCCGGTGGTGCTGACCGAGGCGATCATCCTGGTGTCCGGGCTGGCCGTCATGCTGGTCGCCAACGCGGCCCTGCTCCGCATCGGCCTCGCCCCGCTCGACCGGCTCACCCGGCTGATGACCACCGTCGATCTGCTGCGCCCCGGGCAGCGGCTGCCGGAAGGGGGCCGGGGCGAGACCGCCGAACTGATCCGTACCTTCAACGCCATGCTCGAACGCCTCGAGCACGAGCGGGCCTCCAGCAGCGCCCGTGCACTGTTCGCCCAGGAGGCGGAACGACGCCGTATCGCGCAGGAACTGCACGACGAGGTGGGGCAGAGCATGACCGCGATCCTGCTGTCACTGGAGCGGGCCGCCGACGAGGCGGACCAGCCGTTGCGCGGTGAACTGCGGCAGGTGCAGGAGATCACCCGGGCGAGCCTGGACGAGGTGCGTCGCCTGGTACGCCGACTGCGGCCGGGCGTGCTGGAGGACCTCGGGCTGGTGAGCGCCCTGACCTCGCTGACCAGTGAGTTCGCGACCCATGTGGGACTGCGGGTGGTGCGCCGCTTCGACACCGGCCTGCCCGCGCTGGACCAGCAGACGGAACTGGTCCTGTACCGCGTCGCCCAGGAGGCCCTGACCAACGCGGCCCGTCATGCCGAGGCCGGCCAGGTCGAGGTGAGCCTGCACCGTACGGGCGAGGCGGTGGTCCTGGCCGTCGCCGACGACGGCGGCGGCACCGAAGCCGTCCGTGAGGGGGCCGGTATTCGCGGAATGCGCGAGCGAGCCCTGCTGATCGGGGCCACGCTGGACATCACCTCCCACCCGCGGGCCGGTACGACGGTCCGGCTTGTCGTGCCCCTCAGGAAGCAGCCATGACCACGCCCCACACATCCGTGATCCGTATCCTCCTCGCCGACGACCACGCGCTGGTACGCCGCGGCGTACGGCTCATCCTCGACCGGGAGCCGGACCTGGAGGTGGTCGCCGAGGCCGGGGACGGGGCGGAGGCCGTCGAACTGGTCCGCACCCACGAGGTCGACCTGGCCGTGATGGACATCGCCATGCCCCGGATGACCGGCCTGCAGGCCACCCGCGACCTCGTCGCGCTGAAGCCGGGTGTGCGCGTGCTGATGCTGACCATGCATGACAACGAGCAGTACTTCTTCCAGGCCTTGAAGGCCGGAGCCAGCGGATACGTGCTGAAGTCCGTGGCCGACCGCGACCTCGTGGCGGCCTGCCGGGCCGCGATGCGTGACGAGCCGTTCCTGTATCCGGGAGCGGTCAGCGCGCTGATCCGCAGCTATCTGGACCGGGTCCGCAACGGCGAGGAGCCGCCCGAACAGGTGCTGACCGCGCGCGAGGAGGAGGTCCTCAAGCTCGTGGCCGAGGGGCACTCCTCCAAGGAGATCGCCGAGATCCTCTTCATCAGCATCAAGACCGTCCACCGGCATCGGGAGAACCTGCTGCGCAAGCTGGGGCTGCGCGACCGGTTGGAGCTCACGCGTTACGCGATCCGCGCCGGCCTCGTCGAAGCGTGAGCGGGCGGGCCGCCGCTCGGACGTCGGGTGGCTGCTGCTGACGGCGTCATCGAAAAGCTGTTACCGACAGGTCGTCACTGATTGGAAGGGGGAGGGGATGGCCCGCTCCGAGCGACGTTTCGAGCATCGCTCCGCGCGCCATGCCGGGCACCCTTCCGCACGTGCCGTTTCGCTTAGGCGCTGCCTGGGGTCGGCCGTGCCGGTCGTCCTGCTCGCCGTCGTCATCACGCTGCTCGGTCTGTCCGTCCCGGGCGGGGAGCAACTTCGCGCCGGTGGTGGCCCGGTGCTCGCGGCCGAGGCCCGGGCGACGCACGGCGAGTCCTACGCGGAGAGTGCGGACCCGGCTGTTTCCGCCGCCGCGGTGCGGGGCCATGGGGAGACCGCCGGCGAGCGTCACGCACCACCGGTCTCCGCCCAGGGCGCCTCGTCCGGCTCCGGGGCCGGTACGTTGCGGCCCGCGCAACCTCCGGCTGAGCCACGCGACCCACCAGTGTCGGAGGATCCGGCACACCTTCACGGGGTGCGGGCACCACCCACGCCTTCCGGCAACTGAGCCCGTCCGTCTCCCCTTTTCTCGACTTCCTTTCCTGCTGCGGCCACTGTGCCGGCCGCGGTGTGCCCGCCGGAGGCCCCTTGTGAACCGATCCGCGCGCATCAGAGGCTTGATCGCCCTGGCCGCCGTCGCCCTGTCGCTGTACGTCGCCCTCACCGTGCCCGTCCACCTCGGACTCGATCTGCGGGGCGGTACCCAGATCGTGCTGGAAACCCGCCCCAACGACCCCGACCTCGACTCCGACTCAGACGCCAACTCCGACTCGGACGCCACGGACCAGACCGTGGAGGTGCTGCGCGGCCGTATCGACGCCCTCGGTGTCGCCGAACCCACCATCGCCCGATCCGGCAGCGACCGGATCATCGTCGAACTGCCCGGCCTGCAGGATCCCCGGAAGGCGGCCGACGTGCTCGGCCGTACCGCACAGCTCACCTTCCACCAGGTGCTCGGCACGGCGGCCCCCGCCGACGACCTGCCGGATCCGTTGCCCAAACGGGCCCGCGAGCTGGTGATGGCCGATGAGTCCGGGCACCAACTGCGGCTCCAGGCGGCTTCGCTGACCGGCAAGGACGTCGAGAAGGCAGCTGCCCGCTTCGACCAGCAGGGCGGTGCCGGCTGGCATGTCACCGTCGACTTCAGGGGATCGGGGGAGACCGGGTGGGCCCGACTGACGGGCGAGGCCGCCTGCCACCCGGTTGGAGACCCGGGCCGCCGGGTCGCCATCGTCCTGGACGACAAGATCATCTCATCGCCGCAGGTCGACCCGTCCGTCGCCTGCCGGTCCGGCATCAGCGGCGGCTCCACCCAGATCACCGGCACCTTCGACGACACCGAGGCGAAGGAGCTGGCCCTGCTCATCAACGGCGGAGCCCTGCCCGTGCCGGTGGAGACCATCGAGCAGCGCACCGTCGGCCCCAGCCTGGGAGCCGAAGCCATCACGGCCAGCGCCTGGGCCGCCGGTATCGGTACGGCGCTGACCTCACTGTTCATCATCGCCGTCTACCGGCTCATGGGCTTCCTGGCCACCGTGGCCCTGGCCTGCTACGGCCTCGTCTCCTACGCGGCCCTCGCGGCCCTCGGCGCCACCCTCACCCTGCCCGGCCTCGCCGGCTTCGTGCTGGCCATCGGCATGGCGGTCGACGCCAACGTGCTCGTCTTCGAACGCGCCCGCGAGGAGTACGCGGCTGGGCACCGCCCCACTCCACGGTCGTCCCTCAGCGCCGGCTTCCGCGGTGCCCTCAGCGCGATCGCCGACTCCAACATCACCACCCTCATCGCAGCGGGCCTGCTGTTCTTCCTGGCCTCCGGGCCGGTGCGCGGGTTCGGCGTCACGCTGGGCATCGGCGTCCTCGCCTCCATGCTGAGCGCTCTGGTCATCACCCGGGCCCTCGCCGACCTCGCCGTCGCCCGCCCCGGTCTGCGTCGCCGCCCCCGCCTCACCGGCATCGCCCACAAGGGTCTCGTGCGCGAACGCCTCATCCGCACGAGCCCGAACCTGATGCGCCATCCGCGCCGGTGGCTGGCGGCCTCGGCGGTGGCCCTGGTCCTGGCCGCCTCCGGGATTGCCGTGCGCGGTCTGGACCTCGGCGTGGAGTTCACCGGCGGCCGCCTCTTCTCCTACACCACGGCCGCGCCCGCCGACGCCGACCGAGCCCGTGATGCGCTCGCCGACGCCGGATTCTCCCAGGCCGTCGTCCAGACCTCGGGCGAACACCGGCTCACCGTCCGTACCCCCCACCTGAGCAACGCCCGAGCGGCGGCCGTCACCGCCACCGTCGCCGACGTGGCGCCCGGCGCCGAGAAGATCCGCGACGAGGCGATCGGCCCGAGCCTCGGCGAGGAGCTGCGCCACGGCGCCCTCATCGCCCTCGTCGTCGCCCTCGGCGCCCAGCTCGTCTATCTCGCGGCACGTTTCCGCTGGCTGCTGGGTACCTCCGCGGTCGCCACGCTCGCTCATGACGTGGTGATCCTCATCGGCGTGTTCGCCTGGCTGGGCAAGCCCGTCGACGGCGTGTTCCTGGCCGCGCTGCTGACCGTCATCGGGTACTCCGTCAACGACTCCGTCGTCGTCTTCGACCGGATCAGGGAACTGGGCCGCCGTGCGGACAGGGGATCATTCGCCCGCGTCGCCAACCAGGCCCTTCTGCAGACCCTGCCCCGCACCGTCAACACCGGTATGGGCGCCGTGTTCATCCTCACCGCACTGGCCGTCCTCGGCGGCGACACCCTGACCGACTTCGCCCTCGCCCTTCTGATCGGCTTCGCGGTGGGCACGTACTCCTCGATGTTCACGGCGATCCCGCTGGCCGTAACACTGCGCGAGCGCCGCACGTAGACGGCGTCCGCGGCACGGTCGGGAGCACAGGTGGTGCCGAGCACCCTGCGCCGCCACACCCACGGGTCGGTGACCCACGACTGCGCTGTCACGCTAGGGTCAGCAGTCGAAAACAGGCCAAGGCCAAACGCGAAGGTGATACACGACAATCGCCGATGTCCGTTGCACGAGCGGTGATGCGTGAACAACTCACGTGGGCGTGCAACTGGCGGCGGCTGAAAGTCGTCCTCTGCGACGAGCCGTCGAGGCACACCGGGAACTGGGACACAGGGGGGACGCAGCATGAACGTGACGTCGAAGAAGAGCCGACGCAGACCGAGCGTTGTCGGGACGGCCGTACTGGGAGCCTGCGTGGCCGGGGCGTTGCTCCTCACCGGCTGTAACGGCAAGGGAGACGCGACGGGTTCGGGCGTCGACACGAGCCCGACGAAGGCGGCGGGCGCCGGCGGCAAGGGGACAGGGTCCGGCGCGCCGAGCGAAACGCCGGGCGCCACGGCGTCTTCAGGCCCGAGCGGCGCCGCCAAGTCGCCTGTCGCAGTTCCCGCCGCGTCCAAGGCTCCCGTTTCCGCGTCGCCGACTGCGGCGGGGGGCGCCGCCGACGACGGCTGTGACCACAAGATGCCGATCTCCCCCGACGAGATCGCGGTCTACCGCTACACGCCCGAGGGAGGATTTCTCAGTCTGATCGTCAAGCACGGCAACTGGGGCTGCGGAACGCCCGACTCCGACGGCGCGCCGTTCGAGACGGTCGGGAAGGAGACGTTCATCCCGATGGACCAAGCCGCGTACGTCACCGTGACGACCCCCATCGTGGAGAGCACCGAGAACCAGCACATCGGGGTGCAGGAGTTCCTCGACTGGCTGGAGGCACATCCGAACTCGGGGCTCGTGTTCACCTACCACCTCGGTGCCGACGGCGCCATCGACCGCCTCGACGAGGTCTTCACCCCGTAGCGGCGCCTCGTGGGCGGCGGCTCAGAAGACGTGACTCCATGGAGAAGAGGATCTCCCCGGACAGCTGCCCCGCTGCCCCTACCGACGAGCGCGCCGAATGCGGACGGGACCGCGTGTCTCCGTCTCCGCGACGGGTCGGCCGCCCTGCGTCACCTCGACCTGGCCGTTGTTCACCAGACGCCATGCCGCTCGGCGGGCCGGTTCCATCAGGGCCCGCCAGCCGTCGTCGTCACCCTCGTAGACCTCGCGCGCGGCGTCGGACGGGCAGATCGACGCCGTGTCGGCGCGGCGCTCCAGCAGGCTCATGATGGCCTTCTCGAGCCGTTGACCGAGCTGCCGGTCCGTCTCTTCCATGCGATCCAGTATGCCGGAGAGCCCGTGCAGCGGCAGGCCGAGGCGTCGGCCTCGCCATGGCCGACCAGTTCGGCTGCAACATTCCGGGCGGCTCGGGGCGACGTCCAGGCTCTGCGCGCCGGTGAGCCGTAGCCCGTCGTCACGCCGTCCCGCGGGTCTCGAAGAGCCTGTCCGCCCCGTCGTAGCGGAGGTCCCGCCCACGCACCGCCCGCTCCCCGCCCGTTCAGCCGGGCCCTGTCGGACAGGGGCCCGCCGCCGAGGGGTGGAGGCCCGCAGCCAGCGTGGTGGCCAGCACCTGCCAGACATGGGCGGCGAGGTCGACGTGCCTGGACTGTGTGGCCTGTCGTGCGAGCTGCTGGAGTGCGGCGACGCCTTCCTCGACCCGGCCCGCGCGGATCGCCAGCCGGCCGTCGAGGACCGACAGCCGTACCCGGTCCCGGTAGGGGAGACGCAGGTCCTCCTCGGACAGCACGGCCCGACTCAGCCGGGCGGCGTCCTCGAACCGGCCCTGTGCGAAGGCGAGATGAGCCTGGAGGGCGTGCAGTTCCTGGAGTTGTGCGGGTGTGCCGATCAGGTCGAGGACGGAGGCGGCCTCGGTCAGCCACTTCTCCGCGGCGGCCACCCGGGGTGGTGACATCTGCAGGGCTGTGGCGGTGGCGGCGGTCCGCAGCCGGGCCCACACGGTCAGGTCGTCCTGGCCGCCCTTGAGCAGGTCGAGGGCGGTGTTCAGCCGGGCGACGGCGGCCGCGTCGTCGCCCTTGCGGCTGCTGACCACGGCGGCCGTCCACAGGGCCTCGGCCGCCTGCACGGCGGAGGCCCGGGGCAGCAGATCCCGGTCCAGCTCGTCGACGTGCTGCGAGGCCGCCTCCCACCGGCCGAGGTCCGTCTCGACGCTGATCAGCTCCAGCAGCGCGGCGAGCGTGTCGGGCACACACAGGTGCGCGGTGCGGGCGATGGAGAGCGCCTCCGCCGCCGCCGACTCCGCCGTACCCATGTCGCCGAGGGCACGTGCGCAGCGCGCGTGGCGGACGAGCGAGCGGGTGAGGAGGTCCGGGGCGTCCAACGATCGGCTCAGCGCCAGGAGTTGCAGCAGATGCGTGCGCTCCCGTGGGTGGTCGCCGTCGCGGTAGGCGGCCTGGCTGAGCAGCCACAGGGCATGCCAGCGGGCGGCGGGATCCTCGCAGGCGTCCTCCTCGACCGCGCGGCTGAGCGCCGCGGTGCTGTCCGTCCCGGGCGGCGCCGAGGCCGCGGCGGCCAGCGCTCCGCTCAGGGACGTGCCGTCCGGTGGGCCGGTCAGGGCCGAAGCGTCGACCCCGAGTCGGTGGGCGAGGTAGGCCACGGTGCGCTCGGTGGGGCGCCGGTCGCCGGACTCCAGGCGTGACAGGTGTCCCGTCGACATGTCGTCGCCGACGACGTCGGCCTGGCTCAGGCCGCGTGCGGTCCGGAGTCTTTTCAGCCGACGGCCGAACTGCGGCTGGTCGAGCATCTCCCTCCTCGGGTTCGGTGGCCCGGTCGGCACGGTATCCGTGGTTCCGCTTGCCCGGTCGGGCACGTGAGTTGTCAGCACTTTAGGGAGCGCCGCAAGAGGCGACAAGCTGTTTGCCGTGGTGGGTAAGCGCATTCCGTGTGGGTGACGTCCGGGCCGACCGCGCTGTGGGAGACGGGGGTTCTTCGGGCCCGAATTCCGCCCGCCCGCATAAGAGTTGACGAGTTGCCCAGGTCACCTGGCAAACTCTTGTCTCAGGGGTTGTCTCCCTTTAATCTCGATGGCGGCTCCATCGAACGAACCAAGCGATCCCCTCTTTGCCGCCTGGAGGTTTTCGTGCACCCCATTGCCCGAACGGGCTCCTCGTCACGGCGGGACTTACGGCTCGCTCGCCCGGGCTTTCCGGCTGCCCGTGAACGGGACCGCGGCTCGGGCTCGAACAGCCGTCATGACAACGTTGCCCGGCAGCCCCGGATGACGGTCGCCTCGGCACCGCTCCCTCCGCTCACCTGACCCGACCCCTGTTCCGGAGCCCACCCCGGCCCGGAACGACGCGGATCGCCGGCACCGGCCACCGACGAGGTGGCGCGTGCCGTCACCGGGCGCTCGTCGACACCCAGGCACAGCGCATCGGTCCGCTCCGCGTCCGCTCCACCCTTCCCAGCCCCCCACGTGCAGGAAGAAGGACGGTACGTCCGTGGCGACCACGAGTTTCCCCGACGCCTCGCCCAGGAAGAAGAAGACCGCAGCCACGGCTGCCCCGGTCCGCCGCGGCCTGACCGCCGCACCGGACCACGGCACCCCGGCGGCCGCCTGTACGGCCCACCTGTCCCCGCGGGACCTGGCGGTCACCGCCGCGGAACCCGAATTCGCCCGCCAATTCGGCCTGAGTGCCGACGACATCTGCGGACGAGGACTGCTCGAACTGCTCCGTTCCCCAACTCCGGGCCTTTTGCGGGAACAATTCACCGCACTTTCCTCTGGGCGCAGCCGGAGATTCAAGGAGAAGGTGACCGGCCGGGACGGCGATGGCCGGCATTTCATTGCCGATATCACCGCCATCGCCGTCAGGCAGCCCTCGGGTGAGTTGGTCGGTGTCGTCGTCCTCCTGCGCCGGTCGGCGGAGGCGGGCCCGGGCGGGCCGGTGCTCAGCGCCCTCGACGCGCAGGTCCTGGAGGGTGTGGCCAGTGGTGAGTCCACGGTGCAGATGGCCTCCCGTCTGTATCTGAGCCGCCAGGGCATCGAGTACCGCGTCGGGCAGATGCTGCGGCGTTTCGACGCGCCCAATCGGCCCGCTCTCGTGGCGCGGGCCCACGCCCTGGGGATGTTCGCCGCGGGGCAGTGGCCCCCGCGTGTCCTCCCCGAACGCGTGCGGTAGTGCGGAACGGGGCCTGACGGGCCCCGCGCGGCGGCCGTGGCGGAAGCATCGCCACGGCCGCCGTCGTGTCGGCCCGGTCCCCGCGGGGGACCGGGCCCGGCCTCACGCCGCCGAGGGCTGCCAGGCCTCCTGGAACCGGCGCCGGGCACGGAAGAGACGGGAACGGACGGTGCCGACGGGCAGGGCGAGCACCTCGGCCATCTCCTCCTCGTTCAGCCCGTAGGCACGCAGGGTGAGGATCTGCCGGTGCGCCCGCGACAGGCGCTCCAGCACGTCGCTGATGTACACCGCGTCCATGGGGTTGGTCTCCTGCTGCGCCTCCACCTCGGAGCAGCAGTTCTCCGCGCCGTACCGCTTGGCGGTGCGGACGGCCTCCCGGACGGTCACGGAGCGCACCCAGCCGTAGAACGCCGCCGGTTCGCGCAGGGATCCCAGGCCGCGGTAGACGGCGAGCAGCGCCTCCTGCGTGGCGTCGGCGCCGTCGTCGTGGGTGATGGACCGGCAGATGCGCGCGACATAGGGCGTGATGGCGGTCAGCAGGTGGTTCATCGCGTGCTCGTCGCCCGCCTGGGCTCGGGGGAGCAGCGTGAGGGGGGAGGGGAGTTCGCTGACGGTCGTCATGACGGACAGAGGTTCCTTACACGGCCGGGCGGGTGG
>NZ_LJBR01000220.1 GCF_001282115.1 Streptomyces sp. NRRL B-24085
CCCCCGGACAGCCCGTACCGACGCCGCCGACACCACCTCCACCGCGGCCCCCGCCCCCGTCGGGCACGGCACGGTCGCCGCGGTGGACGCCGTCTCCGCGGCCTGGGCCGAGCGGTTCGCGCGGGCGCTGGCACCGCTGCGGACGGACGGCACCGCCGCCGCGGGCCACGCGCGCGTGTCCTCGCCGCTGCCCCGGTCGGCCCGGCTGCTCGACGAGTTGGGGCTGGCCCGGGCCACCCCGCCGTCGCTGATGACCCGCTGGGCGGACGCGGCCGACGACCCGGAGTCGCTCGGCGGCCGGGCGTGGGCGGTGCTGGGAGCCGGACCGCGCGGACCGGTCTGCGCCGACCTCGTGGCGCAGGGCCCGCACCTGCTGATCGAGGGCCCCGCAGGCAGCGGCCGTACGGAGCTGCTGCGGGCGGTCGTCGCCTCGCTGGCCTCGGCCGAGCGCCCCGACCGCCTCAGTGTCGTCCTGATGGACGGCCGGGACGGCGTGACCTCCGGCGGCCACGGCGAGGGTCTGCGCGTGTGCACGGACGTACCACACGTGACCACCCATCTCACCGCCAACGACCCGGTCCGCATGCGGGAGTTCGCGCAGTCCCTGAGCGCCGAGCTGAAGCGGCGCGCGGAGCTGCTCGGCCGCTGCGACTTCGCGGAGTGGCACACCGGCCGGGAGGTGTCGGGCCGCATGGTCGCCCAGCGCTCCTCCCCCCAGCGCACGTCCCCTCGGGGCACGACGGGCACCGCGGGCGCGCCCGGCGACCCGGCCTCCGGCGATCTCGACTCGCCGCCCAGCTCCACGATCCGCCTGCGCCCGGCGGCGGCCCGGCGGCAGACGGAGGCGGCACCCCCGCTCCCCCGTCTCGTGGTGGTCGTGGACGACCTGGACGCCCTGGTCTCCCCGCCCCTCGGCTCCCCGGGCAGGCCGGCCGCAGGCTCGGTCATACGCGCCCTGGAGGCGGTCTCCCGTGAGGGTGAGCGCCTGGGCGTGCACCTGGTGGCCGCGACCGGTCCGGGCGGCCGTACGGCGGAGTGGGAGGCGGCCCGCCGGGCCACCCTCCGCGTCGCCCTGGACACCCCGGCCACCGGTCCGGAGGAACCCGCTCCCGGACGTGGCCGGCTGACCTGGCCCGACGGCCGGGTCACCGCCTTCCAGGCCGGCCGGGTCACCGGCCGCATCCCCCGCACCGCGACCCTGCGGCCCACGGTCGTCCCGCTGGAATGGGAACGCATGGGCGACCCCCCGGCCCGCCGCCCGGTCCGTGAACTGGGCAACGGACCGACGGATCTCGCCCTGCTGGCAAGTGCATTGGAACGCGCGGCGAGGGAAGTCGCTGCGGCAGAGGTCCCGTCACTGCTGTAGCCACCGAGGGGCCCGGGGGCGCCGCCCCCGGGCGACGCGTGCCGCAACGCACCGGCACTGGTCACGACGGCATTACGATCTTGCGGTTGACAGCGGACGCCCACTTGCCGACCTCGTTCCCCCGGCGTAGACCAGATCGCACGGGACAGCCCTCGAACGTTCGACGAGGAACGAAGAACGGGGTCGTGATGCGCACCACCAGCAGCACCCAGCGGAAGCCCAGGTCAGCGAACAGGGCTGCGAAATCAGCGGCCGCCGCCCTCGCGGCGGCTCTCGCCCTGTCGCTCACCGCATGCGGCGGAGACGACGACAAGAGCAGTGACACGGGCGCGACAGGCGGCAAGGAGACCGGCACCACGGTCACCCTCCCCAAACTGAACGGTCAGACCCTGGAGGTCGCCGCCGTCTGGAGCGGCGCCGAACAGGCCAACTTCAAGAAGGTCCTTGCGGAGTTCGAGAAGCGCACCGGCGCCAAGGTGACCTTCGTGCCCGCCCAGGACCCGATCGTCAACTTCCTGGGCTCGAAGGTCGCGGGCGGCCAGCCGCCGGACATCGCGATGCTTCCGCAGCCCGGCGCGATCAAGCAGGCCGTGGAGAAGAAGTGGGCCAAGCCCCTCGGCGCGGAGGCCAAGGCCGAGCTGGCCAAGAACTACTCGCAGGGCTGGCAGGACATCGGCAAGGTCGGCGACACCCAGTACGGCGTCTACTACAAGGCCGCCAACAAGTCGCTGATCTGGTACAACGCCAAGGTCTTCGAGAACGCGGGCGCCACCGAGCCGAAGACGTGGGACGAGCTCCTCACCACGGCCCAGACGGTCTACGACTCGGGCGTGACGCCGTTCTCCGTGGGCGGTGCCGAGGGCTGGACCCTGACGGACTGGTTCGAGAACGTCTACCTCTCCCAGGCGGGCCCGGAGAAGTACGACCAGCTCGCCAAGCACGAGATCAAGTGGACGGACCCGTCCGTGAAGGACGCGCTGACCACGCTGGCCCAGGTGTGGGGCAAGAAGGACTATGTCGCGGGCGGCGCCAAGGGCGCGCTCCAGACAGACTTCCCGGCCTCGGTGACGCAGACCTTCACCGGCGGTGAGCAGCCCAAGGCGGCGATGGTCTACGAGGGCGACTTCGCGCAGGTCAACATCCAGACGGCGAAGGCGAAGGTCGGCACGGACGCGAAGGTGTTCCCCTTCCCGAAGGTCGGCGACACCGCCCCCGTGGTCTCCGGCGGCGACGCGGCCGTGATCCTGAAGGACTCCAAGGCGGCGCAGGCGCTGGCCACCTTCCTGGCCTCCCCGGACGCGGCGACGATCCAGGCCAAGCTGGGCGGCTACCTCTCGCCGAACAAGAGCGTGGACATCTCGTCGTACCCGAACCCGGTGCAGCAGAAGATCGCCAAGGCGCTGATCGACTCGGGCGACGACTTCCGCTTCGACATGTCGGACCAGGCCCCGCAGGCCTTCGGCGGCACCCCCGGCAAGGGTGAGTGGAAGGCGCTCCAGGACTTCCTGGCGAACCCGAAGAACATCGCGGGCACGCAGGCGAGGCTGGAGGCCGACGCGGCGGCCGCCTACGGGAACTGAGGCGATGACATCGGCCACCGAGGCAGGGGTCCCTCCGGCCCCTGCCTCTCCCAAGTCGCGCAAGAGCGTGACCGGCACGCGCAGGACCGTGGCAGTGCTGTTCCTGCTGCCCGCCCTCGTGCTGCTGGGCGCGCTCGTGGTCTACCCGATCGGGTACTCGATCGTCCGCAGCTTCTACGACCAGTCCGGTGACGGCTTCGCCGGCATCGACAACTACAAGGCCCTGTTCACTGACGACGGCATCCGCACGGCCCTGAAGAACAACATCATCTGGGTGGTGTTCGCGCCGACGATCGCCACCGCGCTCGGTCTGATCTTCGCGGTGCTGACCGAACGGGTGCGCTGGGGAACGGCGTTCAAGCTGGTCGTCTTCATGCCGATGGCGATCTCGATGCTGGCGGCGGGCATCATCTTCCGGCTCGTCTACGACCAGGACCCGGACAAGGGGTTCGCGAACGCGGTGTGGGTGGGCGTGCACGACACGTTCGCGCAGTCCTCGGCGTTCCCGAAGGCCCACCCGGGCCGCAACTCGCCGCTGGTGCCCCAGGGCGGCGGTTTCGTCACCAAGGCCACGGTCCACACCGGCGGCACGGTCACCCTGCCTCTGGTGGGTGTCGCCCCGGACCAGATGCCCGGTGACGCGAAGAAGGCCGTGGCGCCGCAGGCGGACCCGGGCCGGATCACCGGGACGACCTGGCAGGACTTCACCCGGGGCAAGGGTGTGGGCAAGCTCGGCGGGGTCGACCCGACCGAACTCGGCTACCCCGGCATGAAGATCGAGGCGGTCAAGGACGGCAAGGTCGTCGAGACGGCGAAGGCCGGCGCCGACGGCACGTTCTCCTTCTCCGAGAAGGCCGACGGGGCCAAACTGAGGCTTCCGGCGAGCAACTTCAAGGAGGCCTACAACGGCCTCGACTGGCTCGGCCCGTCGCTGGTGACGCCGGCGGTCATCGGGGCGTACATCTGGATGTGGGCCGGTTTCGCAATGGTGCTGATCGCGGCCGGGCTCGCGGGCATCCCCCGGGAGCTCCTGGAGGCGGCCCGGGTCGACGGCGCGAGCGAGTGGCAGGTCTTCCGCAGGGTCACGGTCCCCCTGCTGGCGCCCGTCCTCGCGGTCGTCACCGTGACCCTGATGATCAACGTCTTGAAGATCTTCGACCTGGTCTTCATCATCCCCCCGGGCTCCTCGCAGGACGACGCGAACGTCCTCGCCCTGGAGCTGTACCGCAAGGGCTTCGCCGAGGACCAGCCGGGCATCGCGAGCGCCATCTCGGTGTTCCTGCTGCTGCTGGTGATCCCGGTGATGTGGTTCAACATTCGTCGGCTCAGGCGGGAGGTACGGCGATGACCACTCAGGCCGAAAGGCTCCCCGAGACGGCACCGGCCGAGGGGGCGAAGGCGCGGCAGTCGCTGAGTTCACGGCTCGTCGAGCGGGTCAGCGGCGGCCTGATCAGCGTCTTCCTCGTGGTCGTCGGCCTGTTCTGGCTGGTGCCGACGATCGGGCTGCTGATCTCCTCGTTGCGCAGCCCCGGGGACCTCGCCGCGACCGGCTGGTGGAAGGTCTTCACCAAGCCCTCCCAGCTCACCCTCGACAGCTACGACAAGCTGCTCCAGAACAGCGACATCACCCACTCCATCGTCAACACCGTGCTGATCACGGTCCCGGCGACGGTCCTGGTGATCGTCATCGGCGCGCTCGCGGGCTACGCGTTCGCCTGGATGGAGTTCCCGGGCCGCGACTGGTGGTTCATGGCCGTGGTCGGGCTGCTGGTGGTGCCGGTGCAGGTGGCGCTGATCCCGATCGCCGAACTCTTCGGCAAGATCGGCCTGTTCGGCAACATCATGGGAGTGATCCTCTTCCATGTCGGCTTCGGCCTGCCGTTCGCGGTGTTCCTGCTGCGGAACTTCTTCGCGGAGATCCCCCGTGAACTCCTGGAGGCGGCACGGCTCGACGGCGCGGGCGAACTGCGCCTGTTCGCACGGGTGGTGATGCCGCTCGGCGGGCCCGCGATCGCGAGCCTCGGCATCTTCCAGTTCCTGTGGGTGTGGAACGACATGCTGATCGCGCTGGTGTTCACCGACGCCGACAGCCAGCCGATCACGGTCGCCCTCCAGACCCAGATGCGTGCCTTCGCCGACAACGTCGACGTCCTGGCACCGGGCGCCTTCATCTCGATGGTGATTCCGCTGATCGTGTTCTTCGCGTTCCAGCGGCAGTTCGTGTCCGGCGTGATGGCGGGCGCGGTCAAGTAGCGCCAGCGGCAACGCACTTGGAGGGGCGGACCGGCACCGGTCCGCCCCTTCGCGTTCGCCCGAATGCCGTACGGACCGTAACCCCGCGTCGCCCTGGGGCGTTCCCGGGCAGAACTCCCGCGCCGACCCTTGGATGTGCCGTGCCCAGGTTCAGTGTCATCGTCCCCGCGTACGAGGTTCAGGCCCACCTGCAGGCGTGCCTGGAATCGGTGCTGTCGCAGTCGTACGAGGATCTGGAGCTGATCGCGGTCGACGACCGCTCGCCGGACGCGTGCGGGGAGATCATCGACGAGTTCGCGGCCCGCGATCCCCGGGTCCGGGCGGTCCACCTGGCGCGGCACGCGGGACTCGGCCCCGCCCGCAACGCCGGGACGGCCGAGGCCACGGGCGACTACCTGCTGTTCCTCGACGGCGGCGACACCCTCGCCCCGCACGCGCTGCGGGCCGTCGCCGACCGGCTGAAGGAGACCGGCGAGCCGGACGTCCTGGTCCACGACCACGCGCTCGTCGACCGGGCGGGCGAGCAGGTCCGCGAGACCTCAGCGGGCCGGCTCACCGAGCGCGGCCCGGCGCCGTTCCGCCTGGAGGACCGCCCGGGGCTGCTGCGGGTGCCCCCGGTGGCCTGGAACAAGGCGTACCGCAGGGAGTTCGTCGAGCGCGAGGGCTTCGCCTTCCCGCCCGGCCGGCACGCCGACCTGCCCTGGACCTACCCGGTCCTGATGGCCGCCGAGTCGATCGCCACCCTGGACCGGGTCTGTGTCCACCATAGGCAGCACCGCAGGAGCGAACTCCCGGAAGTGGCAGCGCACTTCGACCTGTTCGAGCAGTACGACCGGGTCTTCGCGCACATCACCCCGCGCCCCGAACTCGCCTGCTGGCGGCCGGTGTTGTTCCGCCGCATGGTGGACGACCTCTGGGCGGTGCTCACCGAGCCCGGCCGTCTGCCGCGCGGCATCCGTGCCGAGTTCCTGCGGCGCGCCCGTGCCCACCACCGCGCCCACCGCACCCCGGGCCACCCGGTCCCGGTGCGCTCCCGGCTGCGCCACACCGTGATCCGCCTCGGCCTGTACCGCACCCACCGGCTCACGGAACTGGCCCGGAGCCTGGGCCGCCGGACCGCCCGCCCGGCCGCACGCCTCGCCCGGTCCCTCCGCACGGCGGCCCTCCGCCTCCACTACCGCGTCCAGCGCTGCCTCCCCCTGCGCGCAGACCGGGCCGTCTTCGCCGCGTACGGGGGCCGCGGCCACGGCTGCAACCCGGGCGCCCTGGAAGAGGCGTTCCGCACCTTCGCCCCGCACATCCGCACCGCGTGGGTCGCCCGCCCCGAGCACCACCACACCATCCCGACCGCCACCCGCAGGCTGCGCCCCGGCACGGCCGCCCACTGGACGGCACTGGCCCGCTCCAAGTACCTCGTCGACAACACCGGCTTCGACCACCGCCTGGTCAAGCGCCCCGGCCAGATCCTCCTCCAGACCCAACACGGCACGCCCCTCAAGCACATGGGCCTGGACCTGCGGGAACGCCCCGCCGCCGCGGGGGAGTTGGATGTCGAGGCGCTGCTGCACGGCGTCGACCAGTGGGACTACCTCCTGTCCCCCAACCGCCACACCACCCTGACCTGGGAGCGGGTCTACCCGGGCCGCTACACCACGCTCCCCTACGGCTACCCCCGCAACGACGTGTTCCAGCGGGCGACTTCGGAGGACGTGCGGAGGCTGCGCGAGTCCCTCGGCATCCCCGAGGGCTCGGTGGCGATCCTGTACGCGCCCACCCACCGCGACTACCGCCGCACCCAGCACACCCCCCTCGACCTGGACCGCGTGCTGCGCCGCCTGGGCCCCCGCTTCGTCGTGCTGGCCCGCGCCCACCACCGGCACGGCGGCCCGCTCGTCCCCCACGCGACCGGCCGGGTCGTCGACGTCACCGACCACCCGAGCGTGGAGTCCCTCTGCCTCGCCTCGGACGCCCTGGTCACCGACTACTCGTCCCTGATGTTCGACTACGCCAACCTGGACCGCCCGATCGTGATCCACGCCGACGACCGCGAGGCGTACGAGGCGGCCCGCGGCACCTACTTCGACCTGCGGTCCTTCGCACCCGGAGCGGTCGCGCGCAGCGAGGACGAACTGATCGACATCTTCGCCACCGGCCACTGGCGCGGCTCCCGCTCCGCCCAACTGCGCGCGGCGTTCCGCGAGCGCTTCTGCCCGTACGACGACGGCCGCGCCGCCGAACGGGTCGTACGCCATGTCGTCCTGGGCGAGACCGCGTTGCCGGAGGTGGTCCCGCTCGCGGAGCGGCACCCGGTGCCGTCGGCCGCGGCGGCGCTTGACCGGACCCCGCTGGCCACCGTGCCCCGGCCCGCGACGGACACGCCCGTCGCCGAGACCCGCTAGGAGGGGCCGATGCCGTCCAGCGCCTCCCATCCCACACCGACCCGCCCGTCCACCTGGCGCCCGGTCGGGCGGCCGGGACGCCGGCCGCGCCGGTAAGACCCGAGCGGCCGTGCCGGGCACCGCCGGGCAGGCGGGGATCGACGGCAGGACCTAACCCCTGGCCGCCTCCGGATGCAGCCGCACCCAGCCCTCCCATGCCGACGTGATCATGTCCCGGACGTCGCGCTTGGCCCGCCAGCCGAGCTCCGAGGCCGCCAGGTCGGCGGAGGCGACGACCCGGGCCGGGTCGCCGGGGCGGCGGGCAGCGACCGTCGGGGGGAGGTCGTAGCCAGTGAGGGCGTTGATGTGGCCGATCATCTCGCGGACGGAGACGCCCTCGCCGCGGCCGATGTTGACGGTGAGGTCGCGGCCCGGGGCCGACTGGAGGGTGCGGGCCGCGGCCACGTGCGCCTCGGCCAGGTCGACGACATGGATGTAGTCACGGACACAGGTGCCGTCGGGGGTGTCGTAGTCGTCGCCGAAGATGCGCGGGGCCGCGTTCTCCGTGAGCTTCTCGAAGACCATCGGGACGATGTTGAAGACACCCGTGTCGGCCAGTTCGGGGCTCGCCGCTCCCGCCACGTTGAAGTAGCGCAGGCAGGCGGTGGACAGGCCGGTCGCCCGGCCCGTGGCGCGGACCAGCCACTCCCCGGCCAGCTTGGTCTCGCCGTACGGGGACACCGGCGCGCACGGGGTCCGCTCGGTCACCAGCGGGACGTCGGGCGTGCCGTACACCGCCGCCGAGGACGAGAAGACGAAGGAGGGGACCCCGGCCGCCGTCACCGCCTCCAGAAGGACGCGCAGGCCCTCGACGTTCTCCCGGTAGTAGTGCAGCGGCAGCTCCACCGACTCGCCGACCTGCTTCCTCGCCGCGAGGTGCACCACACCGGTGACCTCGTGGTCCGCCAGAGTGTGCGCGACCCGCTCGGCGTCCAGCGTGGAACCCGTCACCAGCGGCACACCGGCCGGCACGCGCTCGGCGACGCCGGTGGACAGGTCGTCGTACACGACCGCCTGCTCGCCCGCCTCGGTCAGCGCCCGCACGACATGCGCCCCGATGTAACCGGCACCGCCGGTGATCAGCCAGGTCATCTACGGCCGTCCCCTCTTCGGTTGACCCGTGTCCGCGTATCAGTGAACCAGGACGCACCGGTCGTCACCGTGCGCGCGCCGGGGCACGTGCGGTGCCGGGCCGCCCGACTCGCCGGTCCCGTCAGTCCTCGTCGGTCCCGTCAGTCCTCGTCGGGCAGTTCGGTGTGCACCGCCGCGTCCAGGGCCGAGGTGAGCTGGTCGAGGCGGTTCCGCAGGTCGCGGATCTCGTCCACGTCGAAGCTGGTGGCCGAGACGATCCGGCGGGGCACCTGCTCCGCGCGCTCACGCAGGGCGGCACCCTCCTCGGTGAGCCGCACCTCCACCGAACGCTCGTCGCGGGTGCTGCGTTCGCGGCGGACGAGACCGGCCGCCTCCAGTCGCTTGAGGAGCGGGGAGAGGGTGCCCGAGTCGAGCCGCAGGTGCTCGCCGAGCTTCTTGACGGGCAGATCGCCGTGCTCCCACAGCACCAGCATCACCAGGTACTGCGGGTAGGTGATCCCCAGGTCCTTGAGGATCACGCGGTAGAGGCCGCCGAAGGCGCGGGAGGCCGCGTTCAGGGAGAAGCAGATCTGCTGGTCCAGGCGGAGCCAGTCGGTGGCGGCCGGGGGCGCGGCGGGAGCGCTTGCCGGGGTCGGGGGCGTGTCCATGGGTCCAGGGTAGCTCTTGAGAGCCATTTAGTTGTACACAATTGAATTGTGTGCTCTACTTATGGCCGTGAGGCGGCCCCGGAAGAGCCGCCGGAACACGACTTCGAGAGGGACGGTTTCCCATGGACGCGCTCTACACCGCTGTCGCCACCGCCACCCACGGCCGGGACGGCCGCGCCTACACGAACGACGGCAAGATCGATGTCGCTCTGGCCCCGCCGGTGGAACTGGGCGGCAACGGACAGGGCACCAACCCCGAGCAGCTCTTCGCCGCCGGTTACGCCGCCTGCTTCGGCAGCGCCCTCGGCCTCGTCGGCCGCCAGGCCAAGGTGGACGTCAGCGACGCCGCCGTCACCGCCGAGGTCGGCATAGGCAAGCAGGGCGAGGGCTTCGGCCTCAAGGTGGCCCTCCGCGTCGAACTCCCCGACACCGTGGACGCGGAGACCGGCCGCAAGCTGGTCGAGCAGGCCCACCAGGTCTGCCCCTACTCCAACGCCACCCGCGGCAACATCGAGGTCGAGCTCGTCATCGAGTAGGGCCGGAGAGGGGGGCGCGGGTGCGAGTGTCGAAGGCGGGGAGCGCGGGACGTGTCCCGGAGGTCCAGGTGGACCTGCGGGGCAGGTCTGCGGGGCGGGCCTGCGGGGCACGTCCCGTTTCAGCCCCCGACGACCGGCGCCCACTCCCGGATCGCCCGCACTTCGACCCCCGGAGTGGAGCGATAGTACGGATCAGCCTCCAGCAGCTCCTCCAACTCCGCCCGCTCCACCGCGAACAGCAGCATCGCCCCCCGGTCGTCCGCCCACGGCCCCGCGGCGAACAGCTTCCCCTCCGCGTGCAGACGGCCGAGCACCGCACGGTGAGCGGGCCGGGCGGCAAGGCGTTCCGGCGCGGAGGTGAAGGCGAGTTCCACGACAAGCACAAGGTCCCCTTCCCAGGACGACAACCGACGCGACGACGCTAGGCTCAGCCCGCCGCGCCCGTCTGTATCAGCCGATACAGCGAGGGAAGGAGCAGCCGCCGTGCCCACCCCCGACTGGCGGCGACTGCAAGACGTCCCGCTGTTCGCCGCGCTCCCCGAGCCCGACCTGCGCCACCTGTGGGACACCTCGGTCCCCCGCCGCTACGGCCCCGGCGAGACCCTGCGCCACCAGGGCGCCCCCGCCGACCACCTGCTCGTCCTGCTCGACGGCACCGCCTCCGCGTCCGCCACGACCGCCGCCGGACGCGTCCTGCGGTTCGGCACCTGGTCCGGGCCCTGCGCCCTCGACAAGGTCGCCCTGCTCGACCGAGCCGGCCACACGGCCACCTTCACCGCGCTCACCCCCTGCGCCGTACGGGCCGTCCCCCGCGCCCGCTTCACGGCCCTGCTCGACGACTCCACGGCCGTCCGCGCCCACGTCCTACGGCTCCTCGCCGCCCAGGCCCGCGCCCAGCAGGAACGGCTCACCGACACGGCCACCCTGCCCTGCGAGGCCCGCCTCGCGTCCTGGCTCCTCGACGAACTGAGCCGGCACGGCACCGACAGCCGCGTCCCCCTCCCCGGCGGTCAGCGCGCACTCGCCGACCTCCTCGGAGTCACCCGCGTCACGGTCAACCGCGCCCTGGCCCGGCTCCGGCGGGACGGACTGATCGGGCCCACGGAACGCGGCGGCAACAGCACGGGCGACAGCCGGATCCAGGTGCTCGCTCCGGAACTCCTCGCCCTGCGCGCGGCAACGGACGCCGGGCCCGGCCGCTGAGGCTCAGAGCGCCTTCAACGCCTCCGTCGTCGCCCGGGCCAGCGCCGCGAGATACCCCTTCGGCAGCTTCGGACTGCGGATCACCACCGAACGCCAGTACAGGGGGCCGGAGATCAGATCCAGGGCCAGTTCGTCGTTGAGGCCCGCGCGGAGCTCCCCGCGCTGCTCCGCCGCCGAGATGATCTTGCTGGCGACACCCTCCTGGCCCTTCTGCAACGCGTTCTGCAACGCCTCGGCGATCTCGGGATTACGGGCCGCCTCCGCCTGAAGATCCGGAATGATCTGCGAGGCCACCGGATGCCGCAGCGCCCGCGACGTCACCTCGTACAGCATCCGCAGGTCGTCCTCCAGCGAACCCGTCTCCGGCACCGGCAGACCCATCACCGCGATCTCCGACACGACGTCCAGCACCAGGTGCAACTTGGAACGCCAGCGGCGGTACACCGCGGTCTTCCCGACACCCGCGCGACGCGCGATGCCCTCGATCGACATCCGCGCATAGCCGACGGCCGCGAGCTCCTCGAACACGGCCGCCCGGATCGCGTCGGTCACGTCCTCACGGAGTACTGCGGCTCCTGCCGGGGCACGGCGGCGCGTACGGGTCTGCGGCGCGTCGGCGTTGGTCGTCATGCGGACAGCATAGGGCGTAGCGACGAAACGGTTACGTTCCGACGCGAGCCGACGCGACGAAACGGTTTCGTCCCTACGCGGTGCGGCACGACGAAACGGTTTCGTCCCGACGTGGCGCGTGACGACGAAACGGTTGCGTTCCGACGCACTCTCGCCGTACGCTCGCGTTGCGACGATACGGTCCCGTCCCGACGTAAGAAAACGTGAAGAGTCTCGTAAGGAAACGCCGGATGACGGGCGCGCCGGCCGCACACGTGCACCAGCACCACCCCCACCCCCGAGCGAAAGCAACGGATGTGAGCCAGGTCCTCGACACCCCGCCCCCGACAGCGCCCCCGGCCGACGAACACCCCTCGGCCCTGGCCGCCCGGCACGGCCTCGCGGTCAGCGGCGCCCGTCCCTC
>NZ_LJBR01000221.1 GCF_001282115.1 Streptomyces sp. NRRL B-24085
TCGGGGCGGCCGGGCTGACCGTGGTGGCGAGCGGAGAACTGCCGCTCATCACCACCGAGTACCGGTCCGACGGCACCCGGATCGAGCTGCCCTCGAAGTGGTGGGTGGTGGGCCGCACCGCCTGACGGGCGGGGCGGGGTCGGTGGGATCGCCGGCTCCGCCGCGCCGGCGGACGGTAGCCGGCGGTCCGGGCGGTTCGGGCGGTTCGGGCGGTCACGGGGAGGGGCGGGCGTGCTTCTCCCTGAGCGCAGTCCTAGCGGCGCGCCCGGGTGGGCGTCGAGCCCGTGACCGGCGAGGTCTTCCGGAACGCCCACTCCATCCGGGGCTCCATCACGCAGCGGAAGACCCGCCGTACGGGCGCGGTGCACAGCACGGTCACCACCGCACCGGCGACCAGCGTCACGGCGATCGCGCCCAGCGGCGTGTGCGGCCAGCGGTGGCCGGCCCAGTCGAAGTGGTTGCCGGCCTGCACGACGAAACCGTGCAGCAGATAGCCGTACAGGGTGCCCGCGCCCAGGGCCGTGAACCACATGCGGCGCCCCGGCACCCAGGACAGGAAGCAGGCGACCAGGACGAGGGAGCAGCCGAAGAGGGCCAGGGTCATCAGCGGGCCGTACCAGGCGGGCACCCCGAAGTGCTCGGCGGCGTCGCGGTGGAAGAACCACGCGTAGTCCATGCGCGGCACCGCCCAGTACGAGAACACCAGCGCGCCCGCGAGGACCGGTACCGCGAGCAGCCGCACCCGCCATGTGTGCACCAGGGAGAAGTGCTCAGGACGCAGGCACAGACCGAGCACGAAGTACGGCAGGAACTGCAGGGTCCGCTGGAGGTCGAGGTCGTGGCCGATGGACGGGCTGAGCGTGGCGAGTGCGGCGACCGCGAGGGCGATCGGCAGCGGCCACCGCACGCAGCGCCAGATGGGCGTGGTCAGCCGCCAGATGAAGAGGGCGGCCAGGAACCAGGTCAGGTACAGCGGGTCGAGGAGGCTGACCGGGCGGTCCGGGACGCCGTCCGACCACCGGGTGAAAAGGGTGTACGCCGTCTCGAACACGACATAGGGGACGACGACTCCGGTGACCAGCCGCTTGATCTTCGCCGGGCTCGCGTCGAACGAGCGGGAGAAATAGCCCGAGATGATGATGAAGGCGGGCATGTGGAAGGCGTAGACGAGCGTGTACAGCGCGGTGACGGCACGGCTGTCGGAGCGCAGCGGCTCCCAGGCGTGGCCCATCGCGACGAGCACGATCGCCAGGTACTTGGCGTTGTCGAAGAACGCGTCGCGCTGCTTCGGTCGCCCGGCCGGGTTCCCCGGCGCGGCGGTCGCGGCCGTCCCTCGTGCCGTCCGTACGGGCTGTGCGGTGTCGCTCACGCTTCTCCCTGTCCGTCTCCTGTGGAACCCGCGAGGGAGAATACGCGTCTTCCAGGGGTTGCCTGTGCGGCGGGGGTGAGCCGCATTCGGTTCGCCTCACCCCTCGCGGGCGACGCAAACCTCCGCGGCGCGTAACGTGGCGGACCATGAAGATCCTGATCAGCGCCGACATGGAGGGCGCCACCGGCGTGACCTGGCCGGCCGACGTGCTGCCGGGCACAGCGCAGTGGGAGCGCTGCCGGTCGATGTTCACCTCGGACGTGAACGCCGCCGTGCTGGGCTTCTTCGACGGGGGAGCCGACGAGGTCCTCGTCAACGAGGCCCACTGGACCATGCGCAACCTGCTCCTGGAGCGGCTCGACGAGCGCGTCCAGATGCTCACGGGGCGGCACAAGTCGCTCTCCATGGTCGAGGGCGTCCAGCACGGCGACGTCGACGGCATCGCCTTCGTCGGCTACCACGCGGGCGCGGGCCAGGAGGGCGTCCTCGCCCACACCTACCTCGCCAACTCCATCACCGGGGTGTGGCTGAACGACGTGCCCGCCAGCGAGGGGTACCTCAACGCGCACGTGGTCGCGGAGTACGGCGTCCCCGTCGTCCTCGTCACCGGGGACGACGTGGCCTGCGAGGACGCCCTCGGGTACGCGCCCGGGGCGTTGAAGGTCGCCGTCAAGGACCATGTCTCGCGGTACGCGGCCGTGTGCCGTACCCCGGCCCGCACCGCCGCCGACATCCGGGCCGCGGCCAAGGAAGCCGCACAACTGGCGGTTCGTCAGGAACCCGCGCAGGCGGGCCCGTTCACGATCGCGGTCGAGTTCGACGCCGAGCATCTCGCCATGGCCGCCACCGTGGTGCCGGGCGTCGAGCGGACCGGGGCACGGAAGGTGGCGTACACGAGCGGGACCATGTACGCGGGAATCCGTACCTTCAAGGCGGTCACCACCATCGTCTCGGCCGCCGTGGAGGAGCAGTATGGCTGACCAGCAGGCACTGGACGAGGTCGTCCGGTTCACGTCCGACCTCATCCGCATCGACACCACCAACCGCGGGGGCGGCGACTGCCAGGAGCGTCCAGCCGCCGAGTACGCGGCCGAACAGCTGGCCGGGGCGGGCCTCGAGCCCCTGATGCTGGAGCGCACCAAGGGGCGCACCAACGTCGTCGCCCGGATCGAGGGCACCGACCCGTCGGCAAAGGCCCTGCTCGTCCACGGTCATCTGGACGTGGTGCCCGCCGAGGTCGCCGACTGGAGTGTGCACCCCTTCTCCGGGGAGGTCCGCGACGGCGTCGTGTGGGGGCGCGGCGCGGTCGACATGAAGAACATGGACGCGATGATCCTGGCCGTGGTGCGGTCCTGGGCCCGGCACGGCGTACGGCCTCGGCGGGACATGGTGATCGCGTTCACCGCGGACGAGGAGGCCAGCGCCGAGGACGGCTCCGGGTTCCTCGCCGACGAGCACCCGGAGCTCTTCGAGGGCTGCACCGAAGGGGTCAGCGAGTCCGGTGCGTTCACCTTCCACGACGGCGCCGGGCGGCAGATCTACCCGATCGCGGCGGGGGAGCGCGGCACCGGCTGGCTCAAGCTCACCGCGCACGGCCGCGCCGGACACGGCTCCAAGGTCAACAAGGAGAACGCGGTTACCCGGCTCGCCGCCGCCGTGACCCGCATCGGCGAGCACGAGTGGCCGCTCAGGCTCACCCCGACCGTCCGCGCGGCCCTCACCGAACTCGCCGCGCTCTACGGCATCGAGACCGATCTGAGCGACGTGGACGGGCTCCTGGAGAAGCTGGGCCCGGCGGCCAAGCTGGTCGAGGCGACCGTCCGCAACAGCGCCAACCCGACCATGCTGGAAGCCGGTTACAAGCTGAATGTGATCCCGGGGGAGGCCGTGGCCTACGTCGACGGCCGCTATCTGGCCGGCGGCGAGGACGAGTTCCGCGCGACCCTCGACCTGCTCACCGGCCCCGACGTGCACTGGGAGTACAGCCACCGGGAGGTCGCCCTCCAGGCGCCGGTTGACTCACCGACGTACGCCCGGATGCGGGCCGCGGTGGAGGAGTTCGCGCCCGAGGGGTCCGTGGTGCCGTACTGCATGTCCGGCGGCACGGACGCCAAGCAGTTCTCCCGCCTCGGCATCACCGGATACGGGTTCGCGCCCCTGAAGCTCCCCGAGGGCTTCGACTACCAGGCCCTGTTCCACGGGGTCGACGAGCGGGTCCCCGTCGAGGCACTGCACTTCGGCGTACGGGTACTCGACCGCTTCCTGAGGACGGCCTGAGCAAGTGGGGGAGAACGTGCAGACCTTGGCATACGGTTCCTGGCCCTCGCCCATCGACGCGGCGCTCGCCGCCGCGCACGACGGCCACCCCGAATGGCTGGGCTTCGTCGGCGACGAGGTGTGGTGGACCGAGCCCCGGCCCGCCGAGAGCGGCCGCCGCACCCTGGTGCGCAGGCGCGCCGACGGCCGGGAGGAGCCGGTGCTGCCCGCGCCGTGGAACGTGCGCAGCCGGGTCATCGAGTACGGCGGTCACCCCTGGGCGGGCGCGGTGGTGGCCGGCGCACCGCTCGTCGTGTTCGTGCACTTCGCCGACCAGCGGCTGTACCGGTACGAGCCCGGGAGCGAGCCGCGCCCCCTCACGCCCGTCTCCCCGGTCGGCGGCGGACTGCGCTGGGCGGAGCCGCAGTTGAGACCCGACCTGGGCGAGGTGTGGTGCGTCCTGGAGGAGTTCACCGGCGACGGGCCCACCGACGTCCGCCGGGTCCTGGCCGCCGTGCCGCTGGACGGCTCGGCCGTGCAGGACCGGGACGCGGTGCGTGAACTCACCGACGACCGCCACCGGTTCGTCACCGGGCCCCGTCTCTCCCCCGACGGCTCGCGCGCGGCCTGGCTCGCCTGGGACCACCCGCGCATGCCCTGGGACGGCACCGAACTGGTCGTCGCCGAGGTCCACGAGGGCACGCTGCGGGAACCCCGCACGGTGGCCGGCGGCCCGGAGGAGTCCATCGCCCAGGCCGACTGGTCGCCCGACGGCCGCCTTCTGTACGCGAGCGACCGCACCGGCTGGTGGAACCTCTACCGCGACGGGGAGCAACTCTGCCCGCGCGAGGAGGAGTTCGGCGGCGCCCTGTGGAAGCTCGGGCACCGTTGGTTCGCCCCGCTGGACAACGGACTGATCGCCGTCGTGCACGGCACCGGCTCGACCGCCCTCGCGATACTCGACCCCGAGACCGGTGAGCTCGTCGACGCGGCCGGCCCCTGGACCGAGTTCGCGCCCACCCTCGCGGTGCACGGCGAGCGGGTCGTCGCCGTGGGCGCCAGCCCGCGCACCGCCCACGAGGTCGTCGAACTGGACGCCCGTACGGGACGGGCCCGGGTGATCGGCGCCGAGCACGACGACCCGGTCGACCCCGCGTACTACCCCGAACCGCAGATCCGCGTCTTCACCGGGCCCGACGGCCGCGACATCCACGCCCACGTCTACCCGCCGCACCACCCCGGCTGCCGGGCCCCGGGCGACGAGCTGCCCCCGTACGTCGTCTGGGCGCACGGCGGGCCCACCGGCCACGCGCCCCTCGTCCTCGACCTCTCGATCGCCTACTTCACCTCGCGCGGCATCGGCGTCGCCGAGGTCAACTACGGCGGCTCGACCGGGTACGGCCGGGAGTACCGCAACCGGCTGCGCGAACAGTGGGGCGTGGTCGACGTCGAGGACTGCGCTGCCGTCGCGCTCGCCCTCGCCGACGAGGGCACCGCCGACCGCGACCGGGTCGCCGTCCGCGGCGGCAGCGCGGGCGGCTGGACCGCGGCCGCCTCGCTCACCACGACCGACGTCTACGCCTGCGGCACGATCGTCTACCCGATCCTCGACCTGACCGGCTGGGGCACCGGCGAGACCCACGACTTCGAGTCCCAGTACCTGGAGAGCCTGGTCGGACCGCTCGCCGAGGTCCCCGGACGGTACGCGGAACGCTCGCCCGTCGAGCACGCCGACCGGGTCACCGCGCCCTTCCTGCTGCTCCAGGGCCTGGACGACGTGATCTGCCCGCCCGCACAGTGCGAGCGGTTCCTCGCCCGGATCGCCGGCCGGCAGGTGCCGCACGCCTACCTCGCCTTCGAGGGGGAGGGGCACGGATTCCGCCGCGCGGACACGATGATCCGCGCCCTGGAGGCCGAACTCTCCCTGTACGCCCAGGTGTTCGGGCTGAACCCGCCCGGCGTCCCGACATTGGAGCTCACCAGGTGAAGGAACTCGTACGGCCGCCCAGGCTCGCGCCCGGAGCCCGCGTGGCCGTCGTCGCCCCCAGCGGACCGGTGCCGGAGGAACGCCTCCAGGCCGGCCTGGACGTCCTGCGCGGCTGGGACCTCGACCCGGTCGTGGCACCCCATGTCCTCGACCGGCACAGTGAGTTCACCTACCTGGCAGGCACGGACGCCGACCGGGCGGCCGACCTCCAGAACGCCTGGTGCGACCCCTCCGTGGACGCCGTGCTGTGCGCCCGCGGCGGATACGGCGTGCTGCGCATGGTGGACCTGCTCGACTGGGACGCGCTGCGCGCGGCCGGGCCGAAGGTGCTGGTCGGGTTCAGCGACGTCACCGCGCTGCACGAGGCGTTCGCCGCCCGGCTCGGCCTGGTCACCCTGCACGGCCCGATGGCCGCCGGTGTCGACTTCATCAAGAACGCCCGCGCCCAGGAGCACCTGCGGGCCACGCTGTTCGCGCCGGACACGGTCCGCACGATCGCCTCCGGCGGCACGGCCCTCGTCCCCGGCCGGGCCCGCGGTGTCACCCTGGGCGGCTGTCTGTGCCTGCTCGCCTCCGAACTGGGCTCCGCGCACGCCCGGCCCGGAGCACGCGGTGGACTGCTCTGCCTGGAGGACGTCGGCGAGGAGACGTACCGCCTCGACCGCTACCTCACCCAACTCCTGCGCGCCGGCTGGTTCGACGGGGTGCGCGGGGTGCTCCTCGGCTCGTGGGAGAGGTGCGAGCCGTACGAGAGGGTGCGGGCGCTGCTCCTCGACCGGCTCGGCGGCCTGGGCGTACCCGTCGTCGAGGAGTTCGGGTTCGGGCATTGCGAGGGGGCGCTGACGATCCCCTTCGGGGTGGCCGCGGAACTCGACGCCGACGCGGGCACGTTGACCCTCGACCAACCCGCGCTCCGCTGACGCGGGGCCGGCCGGGACGCCGGTGACCGGCGCCGGTCACCCGGTGGGGCGCCCTCGCCGTGCGGGACGCGGGCGGTGGGCCCACCCTGGGCGTATGAGCCCGAAGACCTCCGAGAGCGGCGGCACCACCAGGGACACCGGCGGGGCCGCGGCGCCCGCCCGTCTGGCCGTCCTGCTGCTCGCCGTCGTCGCCCTGATCTTCGTCTTCGAGAACACCCGGGCCACGAGGATCCGGCTGCTGGGGCCCGAGGTGACCATGCCCCTGTGGACGGCCCTGCTCGCCACCGGCCTGATCGGCGCGCTGTGCGGGGCGTATGTCATGAAACGCCGCGGCTAGGACGTCGTAGGCTGGCGGAATGCCGCACACCGCTTCCCGTTGGCTCGCCGAAGGCCCCCGCACCGGCATACGCCACTTCACCTACGAGGACGCCGCCGAGTTCACCGCCCGGGCGCGGGAGAGCAAGGAACTGCACCAGCCGTGGCTGTTCCCGCCGGACAGCGAGAGCGCCTACCTCGCGTACGCCGGCCGGCTCATCGAGGACCCGACCAAGGCCGGGTTCCTGGTCTGCGAGAAGGACGGCGAGCGCGGCGACGGGGCCATCGCCGGGTTCATCAACATCAACAACATCGTCCAGGGCGGCTTCCGGTGCGGGGCCCTCGGCTACGGCGCCTTCGCGCACGCCGCCGGGCGCGGACTGATGCGCGAGGGGCTGGAGCTCGTGATCGGCCACGCCTTCGGGCCGATGGGGCTGCACCGGCTGGAGATCAACGCGCAGCCCCGCAACACGGCCTCCCTCGCCCTCGCCCGCAGCTGCGGCTTCCGGCTCGAAGGGTTCTCCCCGAAGATGCTCCACATCGACGGGGAGTGGCGCGACCACGAGCGCTGGGCGCTCACCGCCGAGATGCGGTCTTCCGGTTGATCTTCATGGTGTCGAGGTCGGTGACCGTCGACTTCAGGGCCCCGAAGCCGTAGCCGAGCTCCCGCAGCGCCCGCTCCGCGCGGTCCTCGGCGATCGCGCCCGCCATCTCCTCGCCGTCCACCGCGTCCGACACCACCACGTACCGCATCGAGAAGTGCTTCAGCGGCGCCGGCTCGTACGTCAGCGAGCCCTCCTCGCAGAACCGCATGCTCGCCATGCCGTGCTCCGCGGCCTCGGCGAGCAGCCGGGTGCGGGCCTCCTCGGTGAGCCCGTCCCAGGTTCCGCGCACGATCACCCGGTAGGTGTGCTGCTCGCTCACTGTCGCTCCCTCGCGTATCTCCGTGGACGGCCGACTGTACGTCGGCGAGGATGATCCGCATGCGGAATATCGTCGTGCTGGACGCCCCCTCCAACCTCGGCCTGCGTCCGCCCGCCCCCGGGACGGTGCCCGGCTGCTACAAGCTCGCCGGCGCCCTGCGCGAGCAGCGGATCGTACAGCGGCTGCGCGCCCTGGAGGGCGGGGTGGTGGTGCCGCCGCGCTACGACCGCGGGGACTGGCAGGAGGGCGACGGGGTCTTCAACGCCGCCGCCGTCGCCGCGTACACCGTCAAGCTGGCCGACCGCGTCGAGCGCCATGTGCGCGCCGGGGACTTCCCCGTCGTCCTCGGCGGCGACTGCTCCATCCAGCTCGGCGCCTCGCTCGCCCTGCGCCGCATCGGACGGTACGGACTGGCCGCTGTGGACGCCTCGCCGGACTTCCGGCATCCCGGCAACTCCGACCGGATCGGCGCGGCCGGCGGCGAGGAGGTCGCACTGGCCACCGGGCGCGGCCAGGACGACCTGACGGACCTGGAGGGGCTCAGGCCCTATCTGCGGGACGAGGACGTGCGGTACTTCGGGATCAGGGACGCTTTCGAGGAGGAACGGGCCGAGCTCGCCGCCCTGAAGATCCCCGTCGTGACCGTCGGCGACATCCGGGAGTGGGGCGCGGACGCCCTCGCCCGGGCCACCGCCCAGGCCTTCGAGACCCCGGAGATCGACGGCTTCTGGGTGCACCTGGACGCCGACTGCCTCGACCCGTCCGTCATGCCCGCCGTCGACAGCCCCGACCCGGACGGCCTCCAGCCCGCCGAACTCGTGGCGCTGTTGCGGCCGTTGCTCGCCTCCCCGGCCTGCGCCGGCCTCAACGTCACCATCTACGACCCCGACCTGGACCCCGAGGGCACGGCGGGAGCCCTGCTCACCGACATCGTCGTGGACGCCTTTGCGCAATCCTGACCGGCAGCTCCCCTGGCCGACTCGGCGCGGAGCGGTTTCCATGGGGCTGCCGCCGCACTACGACTTCCGCATGCGGTCCGGGGCGCAGGGCGCCGGTCCGGCTAGGTGACGTTGCGGTCCACGTACTCGTACACCACGCCGTCCGGGTGCATCGCGATCAGGTTGCGGCCCACCGGCGTGGGCACCGGGCCCGCGACGATCCGGGCGCCCAGTTCGCTCAGGAGCCGGTGGGCCTCGTCGACGTCCTTCACCGCGATGGTCGCCGCGACCTTGCGCAGCACCTCCAGCTCGGCCTCGGGGCCGCTCATCAGCAGGAAGCAGCCCACCGCGGCCACCTGGACGCCGCCGCGCTCGAAACGGAGGGCCGTGGCGCCCGCCAGCCGTTCGTAGAAGACGACCGCGGCCTCCAGGTCGTCGACACAGACACGCAGCGTGGTTCCCAGAATGTCCATGCGGACGAGCCTAGTTGCGGCGGGCGGGACACGGAGATCGTTTCACGCGATCCTCCCGACCCGGCCGCCCGCAGCGCACACCGGGCCCGGCGTTACGCGCACGCCGGCACGGGTACCCGGCGGCCATGGAGCGCTTGGATCACCTGGAGCATCTGGACAGGCATCTCGTCGACGAGCTGGCGCAGGTGGCGCGCGAGACCGTACGCGAGGAGCTGCGCGAGCAGACGCGCAAGCAGCGCCGTACGGCCATGCTGTACGCCGCGTCCGGCGCCGTCGCGCTGTACGCGGGAGCGGCCCTGGCACTCGCCGTGGGCCTCGCCCTCGCCCTCGGGCTGCCCGACTGGGCCGCCGCACTGATCACCGCCGTGGTCCTGGCGGCCGTGGCGTACGCACTGCGCGGGGCGGCCAAACCGTCCGCGTCCCGGCCGACGGCCGCGCGGGACGCCGAGGCGGCGGCCGTGCCGGACCGGGCCGCAGGGGGAGCGGCGCCAGTCGCCGCGCCGCCGAGCGGGCTCGGGACGTCGGTCCCGCCCATGCCGCCGGTCGCCCCCGAGACGCCCGCGAAGCCGGGCGCCGCGCCGCGACAGGACGACATCGACCCCGAGCAGCCGCACCACCGGGCGTGACGCCTGGTGCGCGGCGCATGGAAGGAAACACGCGTGAAGCACGGCAAGGTCGTCGTGGTGACCGGGGCCAGCGGCGGCGTGGGACGGGCCACCGCCCGTGCCTTCGCCGAGCGCGGGGCCCGGGTCGCCCTGCTGGCCCGGGGCCGCGAGGGTCTCGCGGCCGCCGCCGACGAGGTGCAGCGGGCCGGCGGTGAGGCGCTCGTCGTGAGCGTCGACATGGCCGACCCCAAGGCCGTCGACGACGCCGCCCAGCAGGTCGTGGACGCCTACGGACACATCGACGTCTGGGTCAACAACGCCTTCACCGGGGTCTTCGCACCCTTCACGCAGATCACCCCGGACGAGTTCCGGCGGGTGACCGAAGTGACGTACCTGGGCTATGTGTTCGGCACCCGGGCCGCCCTGCACCACATGCTGCCGCGGGACCGCGGCACGATCGTGCAGGTGGGGTCCGCGCTCGCCTACCGGGGCATCCCCCTGCAATCCGCGTACTGCGGGGCCAAGCACGCCATCCAGGGCTTCAACGAGTCCCTGCGGTGCGAGCTGCTCCACTCGGGCAGCGGAGTCCGTACCACGATGGTGCAGCTCCCGGGCGTCAACACCCCGCAGTTCGACTGGGTGTTGAACCGGATGCCGGGGAAGGCCCGGCCGGTGGCGCCGGTGTACCAGCCGGAGGTCGCCGCCCGCGCGGTCGTGCACGCGGCCTCCCACGCGCGGCGGCGGGAGTACTGGGTGGGCGGGTCCACTGTGGCCACGCTCATCGCCAACGCGGTCGTACCGGGGGTGCTGGACCGCTACCTGGCCCGCACCAACTTCGAGGCCCAGCAGGAGGAGGGCGAGCACGAGGGCCCCGGGAACCTGTGGGCCCCCGCGGACGGGCCCCACGGCCGGGACTTCGGGGCGCACGGCCGGTTCGACGACGAGGCCGTGTCCTCCAGCCCGCAGGACTGGCTGTCCCGGAACCGGAGCCGCCTGCTCATGGCCGCGGCGGCCGGCGGGATGGGCGCCGCGGTGACCGCCGGTCTGCGGCGCCGGGGCTGAAGGCGACGGCGGGCGGGGGAGCACCGGGGCACGGGGATCCGGGCCCCGGTGCTCCCCCGCCCCGTCCGTCATCCCTGCTGGAGCTGGGGCAGCACCTTCGTCCGGTAGAAGTCGAAGAAGCCGCGCTGGTCGGGGCCGATCTGGTTGACGTAGACCCGGTCGAAGCCCGCGTCGGCGAAGGCGCTCAGTGCGGAGACGTGCTCGTCGACGTCGTCCCCGCACACCGCCTTCTCGCTGACCATCTCGTCGGTGACCAGCGGTCCCAGCTGCTCGAAGTGGCGCGGCGAGGGCAGGATCTGGGCCATCTCGCCGGGCAGGAACTGGTTGAACCACAGCTTGCGGACCGTGCGCACGCACTCGTCGCGGTCGAGGCCGTAGCAGACCTTCGTGCCGCCGATGACCGGCTTCCCGGCCCCGCCGCCCTTGCGGAACTGCTCCACCATCGACTCGTCGGGCGTCATCGTGATGAAGCCGTCGCCGACCCGGGACGCGAGCGCGGTGGCCGCCGGGCCGAAGCCGGAGATGTCGATGGGGACCGGCTCGTCGGGGATCGTGTACAGGCGGGCGTTCTCCACCGTGTAGTGCGTGCCGTGGTGGTTGACCTCCTCGCCCGTGAAGAGGCGCCGCATCACCTGGATCGCCTCCTCCAGCATCTCCAGGCGGATGTGCGCGGGCGGCCAGACATGGCCGAGCACGTGCTCGTTGAGGGCCTCGCCGGAGCCGACGCCGAGGCGGAAGCGGCCGTTCGTCATCACGGCCGAGGTCGCCGCGGCCTGCGCCACCACCGCCGGGTGGATCCGCACGGTCGGGCAGGTCACGGCCGTCTCGATCGGCAGGGACACCGCCTCCGAGAGCGCGCCGATCACCGACCACACGAAGGGGCTCTGGCCCTGCGCGTCGTTCCACGGGTGGTAGTGATCGGAGATCCACAGCGAGCTGAAGCCCGCCTGCTCGGCCATCCGCGCCTGCTCGACGAGGTCCGCGGGACCGAACTCCTCGCACGACAGGAAATAGCCGTATTCGGGCATGGGGGGTACCTCCGGCGGTTCCGTGATCAGAGGGGCCCCGTCCGAGTACCCGGCGGCCCGTGCGGAAACCGGCGTTTGGGCGCACCGGGCAGGGGGACGCGGAAGGCTCCCGAGGTACGCGACAGCCCCGGAGGCGAACCGTGAGTCGACCCCGCATCGTGATCGTCGGTGCCGGCTTCGCCGGGTACCGGACGGCCAAGGAACTGTCCCGAAAAGCCCGCGGCAAGGCCGACATCACCCTGCTGAACCCGACCGACTACTTCCTGTACCTGCCCCTGCTGCCCCAGGTCGCCGCCGGCCTCCTGGAACCCCGGCGGGTGACCGTCTCCCTCTCCGACACCCTGCCGCGGGTGCGGCTGGTGCTCGGCGAGGCCGACGGCATCGACCTGGACGCCCGCACCGTCCACTACACCGACCCCGAGGGCGGCCGTGGCACCCTCGGCTACGACCGGCTGGTGCTGGCCGCCGGCAGCGTCAACAAGCTGCTGCCCATCCCCGGCGTCGCCGAGCACGCGCACGGCTTCCGGGGCCTGCCGGAGGCGCTGTACCTGCGCGACCACGTGACCCGGCAGGTGGAGCTGGCAGCGGCCGCCGACGATCCGGAGACCTGCGCCGCCCGGTGCACCTTCGTCGTGGTCGGCGCGGGCTACACCGGGACCGAGGTCGCCGCGCACGGGCAGCTCTTCACCGACGCGCAGGTGCGCAGGCACCCGCTGCGCAAGGGCATGCGGCCGCGCTGGATCCTCCTGGACGTCGCCGAGCGGGTGCTGCCCGAGCTCGACCCGCATCTCTCCCGTACCGCCGACCGCACGCTCAGGGAGCGGGGCGTGGAGGTGCGGATGGGCACCTCCGTGAAGGAGGCCACGCCGGAGGGGGTGCTGCTGACCGACGGCGAGTTCGTCGCGACCCGGTCGCTGGTGTGGTGCGTGGGCGTACGGCCCGATCCGCTCGCCGAGTCGCTCGGACTGCCCATGGAGCGCGGCCGGCTGCTCGTCGACCCGAACCTCCAAGTGCCGGGCCGGCCCGAGGTGTTCGCGTGCGGTGACGCGGCCGCGGTGCCCGATCTGGAGAACCCGGGGCAGTACACGCCGATGACGGCGCAGCACGCCTGGCGGCAGGGCCGCGTCGCGGCCCTCAACGTCGCCGCCTCGCTGGGAGCCGGGGTGCGCCGCCCCTACGAGCACCGGGACCTGGGCTTCGTCGTGGACCTCGGCGGTGCGAAGGCCGCGGCCAATCCGCTCGGTGTCCCGCTGTCCGGCCTCGCGGCCGGTGCCGTCACCCGCGGCTACCACCTCGCCGCGATGCCGGGCAACCGGGTCCGGGTCGCCGCCGACTGGCTGCTGGACGCCGTACTCCCGCGCCAGGCAGTCCAGTTGGGGCTCGTGCGGTCCTGGTCGGTACCGCTGGACACCGCCTCGCCGGAAGTGGCACGGGTCCCGGGACGGCCGACGGCACGCGAGGAGGCCGAGGCACGCTCGGGGCCCGGAGCGGCGACGGAGGAGGAAACGAGGCCGGACGGACGGCCGACCGAACCGGACGGGCCCGGGAAGCCCGCGACCGAGCGGATCGAGCACGGGGAGGGCGGGGTTGTGCACGCCGAGCAGGAGGAGGCCGCGGCCGTACGGACCGGCGCGGGAGAGCCGACGGACGTGGCGAGCGCGGGCGAGGCGGTGATCGCCGAGGCGAAGGCGCGCGGGGCGGCCGACCGGCAGTCGCCTGAGCGGCGGACTTCCGGGCAGGAGCAGTCCGAGGGGCGGGCGCCCGAGCAGCAGGCTCCCGAACCCGCGACGAGCCGGCCCGGCGCCGAAGCGGCGAAGCAGCAGCCGGGACCCGAGCCCGCCAGGAACCAGCCCGCCCCCGAACCCGCCAAGAACCAGCCAGGCGGCGAACCCGCCAGGAACCAGCCCGGCGGTGAGCCGGGACAAGCCCCCGGCCCCGTCAAGCGCACTGACGCGGACCCCGCGGAAGGAGACTCATGAACACCGGTGAGCTCGTCGAACTCGCCCAGCAGTTGCGTGTGGACAGTGTGCGCGCCTCGGCCGCCGCGGGCTCCGGGCACCCCACCTCCTCGATGTCCGCCGCGGACCTGATGGCCGTACTCCTCGCGAACCACTTCCGCTACGACTTCGAGCGTCCCGCGCACCCCGGCAACGACCGCTTCGTGCTGTCCAAGGGACACGCCTCACCGCTGCTGTACGCGGCGTACAAGGCGGCCGGTGTCGTCGACGACGAGGAACTGCTGACCTTCCGCAAGCTCGACAGCCGGCTCGAAGGACATCCCACCCCGCGCAAGCTCCCCTGGGTCGAGACGGCGACCGGATCACTGGGCCAGGGCCTGCCGGTGGGCGTCGGCATCGCGCTGTCCGGGAAGAAGCTGGACCGCACCGGCTACCGCGTGTGGGTGCTGTGCGGCGACAGCGAGCTCGCCGAGGGCTCGATCTGGGAGGCCGCCGAGCACGCCGGACACGAGCACCTCGACAACCTCACCGCGATCGTGGACGTCAACCGGCTCGGCCAGCGCGGCCCCACCCGGCACGGCCACGACCTCGACGCCTACGCCCGCCGCTTCCAGGCCTTCGGCTGGCACACCGTCGAGATCGACGGGCACGACGTGGACGCCATCGACCGCGCGTACGGCGAGGCCGAGTCCACCAAGGGCCAGCCCACCGCGATCCTCGCCCGCACCCTCAAGGGCAAGGGCGTCGCCGACATCGAGGACCGCGAGGGACTGCACGGCAAGCCGCTCAAGGACGCCGACGAGGCGATCGAGGAGCTCGGCGGCGTCCGCGACCTCCGCGTCCAGGTGCACGAGCCGCCGGCCGCCCGCATCCTGCACGCCGTCCGC
The DNA here is from genome assembly GCF_001282115.1 of Streptomyces sp. NRRL B-24085. GTDB lineage: Bacteria > Actinomycetota > Actinomycetes > Streptomycetales > Streptomycetaceae > Streptomyces. The sequence continues at coordinate 14,723 of NZ_LJBR01000221.1, forward strand.
GCCGGGCACCTCGAACTGCCCCGCTGGGACACCGGCGAGGAAGTGGCCACCCGCGACGCCTACGGACAGGCCCTCGCAGCCCTCGGCACCGGACGCGGTGACGTGGTCGCCCTCGACGGCGAGGTCGGCGACTCGACCCGCACCGAGTACTTCGCCAAGGAACACGCCGACCGCTACTTCGAGTGCTACATCGCCGAGCAGCAGATGGTCGCGGCCGCCGTGGGACTCGCCGCGCGCGGCTGGGTGCCGTACGCCGGCACCTTCGCGGCCTTCCTCACCCGTGCCTACGACTTCGTGCGCATGGCCTCCATCAGCGGGGCCGGCATCAACCTCGTCGGCTCCCACGCGGGTGTCGCCATCGGGCAGGACGGGCCCAGCCAGATGGGCCTGGAGGACCTGGCGATGATGCGGGCCATCCACGAGTCGACCGTGCTGTACCCGTGCGACGCCAACCAGACCGCCCGCCTGGTCGCCGAGATGGCCGGCCTGGAGGGCATCCGCTACCTGCGCACGGGCCGCGGCGAGAGCCCGGTGATCTACGGCCCCGACGAGGAGTTCCCGATCGGCGGCAGCAAGGTGCTGCGCTCCTCGGACGACGACCGGCTGACGGTCGTCGCCGCGGGCGTCACCGTGCACGAGGCGCTCAAGGCCGCCGAGGCGCTGGAGCAGGAAGGCATCCGCATCAGGGTCGTCGACCTGTACTCGGTCAAGCCCGTCGACCGGGCCACCCTGCGCCGGGCCGCCGAGGACACCGGCTGCCTGCTGACCGTCGAGGACCACCGCGAGGAGGGCGGACTCGGCGACGCCGTCCTCGACGCCTTCACCGACGGCCGGCCCGTACCGCGCCTGGTGCGCCTCGCGGTCCGTACGATGCCGGGCTCGGCCTCGCCGGAGGAGTCGCTGCACGCCGCCGGCATCGACGCCGAGTCGATCGCGGCCGCCGGACGGCTTCTCGTGGAGCAGGCGATCGTGCCGTGAGCGGGGACGACGTACGGACCGTACGCGCCGGGAAGCGCACCGTGCAGGTGCACCGGCCGGACAAGGTGCTCTTCCCCGGCGGCGACGGCGCGAAGGAGTACACCAAGGGCGACCTCGTCGACTACTACCGCTCCGTCGCGCCGTTCATGCTGCCGCACCTGCGGGGCCGTCCACTGATGCTGGAACGGCATCCCGACGGCCTCACCGGGCCCCTGTTCATGCAGAAGAACACCCCGGACTCCTACCCGGAGTGGATCAGCCGGGTCGAGGTCCCGAAGGAGGGCGGCACCGTCTGCCACACCGTCTGCGACGACACCGCCACCCTCCTGTACCTCGCCGACCAGGCCTCCCTCACCCTGCACCGCTGGCTGTCCCGGGTCGGGAGCGTCGAGCGGCCGGACCGGATGGTCTTCGACCTCGACCCGGCCGGCGACGACTTCGCCCTCGTGCGCGAGGCGGCCCTGCTGCTCGGAGAACTGCTCGACGAGCTGAAGCTGCCCTCGGCGCTGATGACCACCGGCTCGCGCGGGCTCCACGTGATCGTGCCGCTCAACGGCCGGCACGACTTCGACGAGGTCCGCGAGTTCGCCAAGGACGTCGCCGACACCCTGGTCGCGGGCCACCCCGACCGGCTCACCACCGCCGCCCGCAAGAAGGACCGCGGCGACCGCCTCTACCTGGACGTACAGCGCAACGGCTACGCGCAGACCGCCGTCGCCCCTTACACCGTGCGGGCGAAACCCGGAGCGCCCGTGGCCACCCCGATGTCCTGGGACCAGCTCGACGATCCGGACCTGGACGCCCGCCGCTGGACCGTCGCCGACGCGGTCGAACAGGCCCGCACCGATCCCTGGGCCGGAGTGACGGCCAAGGGGCGCGCCCTGGGACCCGCCCGTCGCAGGTTGAACGCCTTGATGCCCTCTTGAAGGTTTGGCGAAGGAACGAGCGGCCACCCGAGGTGAGAGGTGCCATGTCGAACACAAAAAACTCATCCGAATCACAGAATTCACGGAACTCCCGCAAAGGGACAGAAGAGGACACGGAAGAGAACGTGGCGGAGAACCGGCGGCCGAAGCCCATGGAGGTGCTGCGCAACGCGCGCACCCAGCTCGCCGAGCTGACCGGCATGGCCGCCGAGAACGTGTCGTCGTTCGAACAGACGGAGGACGGCTGGTCCCTCGAGATCGAGGTCCTCGAGCTGTCCCGCGTGCCCGACACGATGAGCCTGATGGCGAGTTACCAGGTCGAGCTCGACCCGGAAGGACAGCTCACCGGCTATCGGCGCGTTCGTCGTTACGAGCGCGGACGCTCGGACGCACAGAGGCAGGGCGGCCGCTAGACCGCCGCCCCGGCACACAGACATTCATCCACCAGCACACAGAGAAGGAGGCGCGGTCGACATGACCGTTGTCCCGGCACAACAGGGCGGTGGCGGAGGCGGCTCCAGCGGCCTCTACGACGTTCTGGAACTGGTCCTCGACAGGGGTCTCGTCATCGACGCGTTCGTACGGGTCTCCCTGGTCGGCATCGAAATTCTGAAGATCGACGTACGGGTCGTGGTGGCCAGCGTCGACACGTATCTGCGCTTCGCCGAAGCGTGCAACCGGCTGGACCTGGAGTCCGGCCCGAACAAGAGCCCCGGTCTGCCCGACGTCGTCGGCTCGATCACCGAGTCGGGGGCGCGCGGCAAGTCCAAGGGCGCGCTGTCCGGCGCCGCCGAGACCATCTCCGACGCCTTCAAGCAGGCCCGCGACGGGGACGGCCAGAGCGAATCCAGGCCGCGTGCCCGTAAGTCCACCGCTTCGCGCAGGAAGGAGGAACAGGAGTGAGCACGTACGTGTACGGCATCACCGCCGCTTCCCACCCCGCGCTGCCGGAGGACCTGGTGGGGGTCGGTGATCCCGCCCTTCCGGTGCGGGTGCTGAAGGAGGGCGAGCTGGCGGCCATCGTCAGCGACGCCCCGGAAGGGCTGCGGCCCAAGCGCCGTGACCTGCTCGCCCACCAGAACGTGCTGAGCGAGGCGGGCGCGGACGGCTGCATCCTGCCCATGCGGTTCGGCAGCGTGGCCCCCGACGACGGGACCGTCACCGGGGTGCTCGGGGAACGCCAGGAGCACTACAAGGAGCGCCTGCGGACCCTTGAGGGCAAGGTCGAGTACAACGTCAAGGCCACGCACGACGAAGAGGCCGTCCTGCACCGCGTGATGTCCGACAACCCCGAGGTCCGGGCCATGACCGAGGCCAACCGGCAGGCGGGCGGCGGCAGTTACGAGGACCGCCTGCGGCTCGGCGAGATGGTCGTGGCCGCGGTCAAGGCCCGTGAGGCCGAGGACGCCGGCGAGGTGCAGCGCGCCCTGGAACCCGTGGCCGACGCGATCAGCGTGGGCCCCGAGTCCTCGGGCTGGCTGGCCAACGTGTCCTTCCTCGTGGAGCGCGACTCGGCGGCGTCCTTCCTGGACGCGGTGGACGAGCTGCGCAAGGCCCATCCGCACCTTGACCTGCGGGTCAACGGCCCGCTGCCGCCGTACAGCTTCGTCGACCCGGGCCCGGGCGAGCCCGCGGGCACCACGGTGGGCATCGACCACGCGGAGGAGTGAGCGGTGTGGGTCTCATCGGAGAGGTGCTGCTGCTGCCGTTCGCTCCGGTGCGCGGCAGCGGCTGGGTGATCAAGCAGGTGCTCAGCGAGGCGGAGCGCCTCTACTACGACCCGGCGACGGTCCGGGCCGAACTCGCCCGGCTCGAGGAGCGGCTCGAGGCGGGCGAGATCGACGAGGAGGAATTCGACCGACAGGAGGACGAGCTCCTCGAACGACTGGAGATCGGCCTGCGCGGCGGCGCGGGGACTGGCGACGGGACGACGAGATGAACCGCATGGGACTGGGCCTCGCCATAGGGGCCGGCTACGTCCTCGGACGTACGAAGAAACTGAAACTGGCTTTCGCCGTCGGCTCGGTGGTGGCCGGCAAGAAGATGAACCTGACCCCGCGGGCGGTGGCCGACCTGGTCTCCCAGCAACTGCTGAAGAACCCGCAGTTCAAGGAGATAGGCGACACGCTCCGCGAGGACCTGCGAGGCGTCGGCAAGGCGGCCTCCGGTGCCATGGTGGAGCGGCAGATCGACGCGATCGCCGACCGGCTGCACGGCCGTACCGCTCAGGTCCGCGACCAGCTCTCGGGCGTGGCCTCGAAGGCGCCGGGTCTCTCCGACGAGGAGGACGAGGAGCCCGAAGAGGACGAGGAGCCCGACGAGGAGCAGACTGGGAGCGCGGAGGCCGAGGCCGACGACGAGCCCGCCGACGAGGACGAGCCCTCGGATGAGGACGAGCCCGCCGACGAGGACGAGGACGAGCCTGTCGACGAGGACGACGACGAGCCCGCCGACGAGGACGAGCAGGACGAGGCCCCGACCGCGGCGAAGAAGACCGCCAAGAAGACCGCGAAGAAGGCCCCGGCCAAGAAGACGGCTGCGAAGAAGACCCCGGCCCGCAAGGCGCCCGCCAAGAAGACGGCGCAGGGCCAGGGCCGCTCGGCCGCCAAGAAGACGGCGGCCAAGAAGACGACGGCGAAGAAGACGGCCGCCAAGAAGACGACCGCGGCCAGGGGAGCCGGCCGGAGCACCCGCTCCCGGCTGCCGAAGGGAGGCGGTGAGTGATGACCGAGACACTCGGATCCGCCACCGACAAGGCCAAGAGCAACCCGCTCACCGACGTGGCCCACAGCGAGGCCGCCGACCGGCTCAAGGCCGAGTTGCAGGAGTACGTCGCCGCGCAGGCCCAGCGCATGCTGGTCGGTGTCGGGCGCAAGCTGGGCGAGACCACCGGCAAGCTGAACGACATCGCCGAGGGCAACAGCCCGGGCTTCGCCAAGCTCGCCCTCGACGGCGGCAAGAAGCTCGCCGAGGGCAAGGGACCGCTGCGCAGCGCGCTGGAACTCGGAGCGGGCAAGGCCAAGGACAGCGTGGTCGGCGCCTTCAAGAACCTCGGCGGCGGCAAGGGCAAGAAGAAGGGCGGCGCGGGCCAGAAGCCCACGGTGATCATCGAGTACATCGATGTCGGCGTGGATCTGCGCACGGCCTACGACCAGTGGACGCAGTACCAGGACTTCTCCACCTTCGCGAAGGGCGTCAAGAGCGCGAACCGCGCCGACGACACCCACACCGACTGGCAGATGAAGATCTTCTGGTCCAACCGCGGCTGGAAGGCGACCACCACCGAGCAGGTCCCGGACGAACGGATCCAGTGGTCGTCGGAGGGCGCCAAGGGCACGACCAAGGGCGTCGTCTCCTTCCACAAGCTCGCCGACAACCTCACCCGTGTGCTGCTTGTGATCGAGTACTACCCCCAGGGGCTGTTCGAGAAGACCGGCAACATCTGGCGCGCCCAGGGCCGCCGGGCCCGGCTCGACCTCAAGAACTTCGCCCGCTTCATCACCCTCAAGGGGGAGGCGGAGGACGGCTGGCGCGGTGAGATCCGCGACGGCGAGGTCGTCAAGAGCCACGAGGACGCGGTGGCCGAGGAGGAAGAGGCCGAGGGCTCCGAGGGCTCCGAGGAAGAGGAAGAGGAAGAGCAGGAAGGCCCGTACGCCGAGGACGAGACCGAGGACGAGACCGAGGAGGAGCCCGAGGACGAGGGCGAACCCGAGGACGAGCCCGAGGACGAGTACGAGGAGTACGACGAGGAGGAGCCCGAGGACGAGGTGGCTGAGGACGACGAGGCCGCCGAGGACGAGGTTCCCGAGGACGAGGAAGAGATGTCCGAGGAGGACGTGCCCGAGGAAGAGGAAGAGGAGTACGCCGAGGGCGGGAGCCGACGATGAGCATGCCCAGCCGGCTCCCGGATCCGTACGGACAGGGGAGTGGCGCCAACCTGGCCGACATCCTGGAGCGTGTGCTGGACAAGGGCATCGTCATCGCGGGAGACATCCGCATCAACCTGCTCGACATCGAGCTGCTCACGATCAAGCTGCGGCTCATCGTCGCCTCGGTCGACAAGGCCAAGGAGATGGGGATCGACTGGTGGGAGGACGACCCGGCGTTGTCCTCCCGCGCCCGCCGTGACGAACTCGCCCGGGAGAACAGCGAGTTGCGAGAACGGCTCGCACGCCTGGAGGAGCTGGAGCCCACCCGCCGTGCCGAGGAGGAGGAGAGTTCATGACCGGACTGCGGTACGTGTACGCCGTCTGCCGTCCCTTCGGCACCCCGTTGCAGGCCCAACTGGCCGGGGTCGCCGGTGACCCGCCCAGACTGCTGCACCACCACGGCCTGGTGGCGGTGGTCAGCCACGTACCGGAGCGGGACTTCGCCGAGGAGCCGCTCCGCAGGCATCTGGAGGACATGGACTGGCTGACCCGGACCGTGCGCGCCCACCAGAGCGTGATCGACGCGCTCACCGTCGTGACCACTCCGCTGCCGCTCCGGCTCGGCACCGTGTTCCGCGACGACAGCGGCGTCCGGGTGATGATCGAGGAACGCGAGGAAGGCTTCCGGCGCACCCTCGACCGGCTCCAGGACCGGGTGGAGTGGGGCGTCAAGGTGTACGCCGAGACGGCGGCCCCGGCAGGTTCGGAGACCGCCGAGGCACCGGCCAGGCCGGCCTCGGGGCGGGACTACCTGCGGCAGCGGCGCCAGCGGGTGCGTTCGCACGAGGAGATGTGGCAGCAGGCGGAGGCGTTCGCGACCCGGCTGCACGAAACGCTGTCGGGATATGCCGAGGACGCGCGGCTGCACGCGCCGCAGAACCCCGCGCTTTCCGGGGCCTCCGGACAGAACATTCTGAATGCCGCCTATCTCGTGCCGCGCGCCGACTCCGAGGAATTCGTGGAAATGGTGGACCGCACGAAGGACGACGTGCCGGGAATGCGGGTGGAACTCACAGGGCCCTGGGCGGCTTATTCCTTCGCGGGGGAGGAACAGCAGCCGTGACCGTCATCGAACGCCGCGAGGTGGCCCTCGTCGACCTGCTCGACCGGCTGCTGGCCGGCGGGGTCGTCATCACCGGGGACATCACCCTGCGCATCGCGGACGTCGACCTCGTCCGCATCGACCTGAACGCGCTGATCAGCTCGGTCAACGCGCAAGTTCCCTCACCGTTCGAGGAGTTGCTGTGACGGCCCGACGCAACCGGCTGGACCTGGAGCCCGACACGGTCGAGCGGGACCTGGTCAAGCTCGTGCTGACCGTCGTGGAGCTGCTGCGGCAGCTCATGGAGCGCCAGGCGCTGCGGCGGTTCGACGAGGGCGACCTGAGCGAGGAGCAGGAGGAGCGGATCGGGCTCACCCTCATGCTGCTCGACGAGCGCATGACCGAACTGCGCGAGCGGTACGGACTGCGGCCCGAGGACCTGAACCTGGACCTCGGGCCGCTCGGACCGCTGCTTCCCCGGGAGTGACGCCCGGGACCGTCACCACCTGTACCAGCGGCCCCTGCCTCCGGACGACGTCGTGCCGCGCATCAGGAATCCCAGCAGCCACAGCACCAGCACGGCCAGTGCGATCCACCACAGAATCTTCACTGCGAATCCGGCGCCGAACAGAATCAGCACCAGAAGCAGGACCAGCAGAAGCGCAACCATGATGTGTACCTCCTGCTGTCCGAGTATCCGGAATATGAAGATTCAGGCGTTTTTCCGGCACAGAATTTCTCCGTGGAGCACGCAGAACCACCCGTCGTCCTGGCGGCCCCATTTCCGCCAGGCGTCCGAGACGGCCCGCAGCTGCTCCACGGTGGCGTGGCCGCCCTCGACGGCCCGCTCCGCGTACGCAGAGGCCAGCGTGCGGTCCGCCCACAGCCCGCTCCACCACTCCCGCTCCTCGGCGGTGGAGTAGGTCCAGGTGCCGGAGGTCGCGGTGATGTCCGTCAGCCCGGCCCGCAGCGCCCACGACTTCAGCCGCCGGCCGGCGTCCGGCTCCCCGCCGTTGGCCCGGGCCACCCGGCGGTACAGGTCCAGCCAGTCGTCCAGCCCCGCGGACCCGGGGTACCAGGTCATGGCCGCGTAGTCCGAGTCACGCACCGCGACGAACCCGCCCGGCCTGGTCACCCGCACCATCTCGCGCAGTGCCCGCACCGGGTCCCCGACGTGCTGGAGCACCTGGTGGGCGTGGACGACGCAGAAGGTGTCGTCCGGGAAGTCCAGCGCGTGCACGTCGGCGACCGCGAAGTCGACGTTGCCGAGTCCGCGCGCGGCGGCCGTCTCCCGGGCCCGGTCCAGGACGCCGGGCGCGTGGTCGACGCCGGTGACGTGTCCGTCCGGGACCAGGGCGGCGAGGTCGGCGGTGATCGTGCCCGGCCCGCAGCCGATGTCCAGGATCCGCATGTGGGGCTTCAGCGAACCGAGCAGGTAGGCCGCGGAGTTGGCGGCGGTGCGCCAGGTGTGCGAACGCAGTACGGACTCGTGGTGGCCGTGTGTGTAGACGGCGGTCTCCCGCGGCTTCTCCTGCTGTGTCTCCGGCGATGTCGGCATGACGGGGCTCCCCTTCTCGACAGGTCCGTCGGTACGCAGAACCGTACGCCCGCATGTCGAATGGTGAGACCCCTGTATTGGCATGTGGACTGACTGGTCGTCAGTTCCCGGGCAACGGGCGGTACACGGTGAGCGCCTCGGGCAGCTTCTCCAGGGTCACCTCGCCCTGCACCTCGGTCACCTCGCCGTCGTAGGCGAGCAGCGTGCCCGGCGCGACACCCGTCAGACGCAGCCGTCCCACCTGGACCGCCGCGTGCGCGGGGGAGCGGGTCAGCGGACCCGCGACGGCCGCGGCGAGCAGGCGCAGCGCGGGCCGGCGCCCGCCGTGCACCACCCGCACGTCGAACCGGCCGTCGGCGAGGTCGGTGCGGCGGCCGGGGGCGAGCCCCATCCGGTGATAGGTGCCGTTGCCCACGAACAGCAGCCACAGCGGCCGGGTCCGGCCGCCGAACTCGGCCTCCAGCGGATGCCGGTCGGCCCGCAGCACCCGCAGCGCCCCGAGCACCCCGGCCGGCCAGCCGCCGATCCGGCCCGACCAGCGCTCCCGCTCCCGCACCAGCTCCGGGTACACGCCGAGGCTGCACCCGTTGACGAAGACGCCCTCCCGGCCGTCGCTGACGTACCGGCCCACGTCGACGCGCACGGCCTCGCCCTGGCGGACCGCCCTGGTGAGATCGCGCGCGCCCTCCACCCCGAGGTCGTAGGCGAAGTGGTTCAGGGTGCCGCCCGGCAGTACCGCGAGGGGCACGCCGTGCCGCAGGGCGATCTCGGCGGCCGCGTTGACCGTGCCGTCGCCGCCGCACACGCCCAGCACCGTGGCACGGGCCGCGGCCTTCTCCAACTCGGCCCGCACATCGGTCGGTTCGCACTCGACGATCTCGGCCATCGGCAGCCCGTCGTGCAGGGCGCGCACCCGGTCGGCGGTGCCCGAGGCGGTGTTCGCCACCATCACCAGACCCTCGCCCTGCGGCAGCGCGGGAACCTCCGCGCGGGGCCGGGCCGGCGGCACGACCTGGGCGCGGGTGGGCACCAGGCCCCGTACGGCGAACGCGGCGCCCGCGCCGAGGGCCGCGCCGGCCACGACGTCGCTCGGGAAGTGCATGCCCGTGTACACCCGGGACAGCGCGACGGACCAGGCGATCGGGCCCACCGCCGCGCCCCATGCCGGGGACTCCAGCGCCACGCCGGTCGCGAAGGCGGCCGCTGAGGCGGCATGCCCGGAGGGGAACGAGGTGGTGATCGGCCGGCGTCCCAGCTGCCGGGCCGCCGGGACCGGGTCCAGGCCGGGGCGGGTGCGGCGCACCGAGCGCTTGCCGAGGGTGTTGACGGTCAGGGAGGCCAGGGTCAGGGAGGCGAGACCGCGGGCGGCGGCCCTGCGGGACCTGGGGGTGCGGCTCGCGGCCATCGCGGCGGCGGTGGCGAACCAGAGGACGCCGTGGTTCGCGCTCCTGCTCAGCCGGGGCAGCACCGGCTCGGCCGCGGGCCAGTTCCGGGCGGCCGCGAACGCGAAGAGCCGGGAGTCCAGGGCGAGCAGGCGGTCGCGCAGCGGGCGCGCGCCGGTGCGCAGGGCGGTGAGATCAACGTCTGGGCTCATGCCCTTGCGGGTACCCGCCGACGGGCTGCTTGGTCGGTGCCGTCTGCGGGCCGCATGTGGCTGGTCGCGCAGTTCCCCGCGCCCCTGAGCGGGATGCGGTGCCGTGGTTTATGCGTTTGCCCAGGTCTTGCCTCTGCACCGACAATGCGCCCCATGGGACATCTGGAAGCCGCACATCTCGAGTACTACCTCCCCGACGGGAGGGCGCTGCTCGGCGATGTGTCGTTCCGGGTGGGCGAAGGGGCCGTGGTGGCCCTCGTCGGGCCGAACGGCGCGGGGAAGACCACCTTGCTGCGGCTGATCTCCGGCGAGCTCAAGCCGCACGGCGGGACGGTCACCGTGAGCGGCGGCCTAGGGGTGATGCGCCAGTTCGTGGGGTCCGTACGGGACGAGACGACCGTACGGGACCTGCTCGTGTCGGTCGCGCCGCCCGGCATCCGGGAGGCCGCGCAGGCCGTCGACCGGGCCGAGCACCTGATCATGACCGTCGACGACGAGGCCGCCCAGCTGAAGTACGCGCAGGCGCTGTCGGACTGGGCCGAGGTGCGCGGGTACGAGTCCGAGACGCTCTGGGACATGTGCACGACGGCCGCGCTCGGGGTGCCCTACGACAAGGCGCAGTTCCGGCAGGTGCGGACGCTGTCCGGCGGTGAGCAGAAGCGGCTCGTGCTGGAGGCGCTGCTGCGCGGCACGGACGAGGTGCTGCTGCTGGACGAGCCGGACAACTACCTCGACGTGCCCGGCAAGCGCTGGCTGGAGGAGCGGCTCGCGGAGACCCGCAAGACCGTCCTGTTCGTCTCCCACGACCGGGAACTGCTGTCCCGGGCCGCCGAGAAGATCGTCTCCGTGGAACCCTCGCCCACGGGTGCGGACGCCTGGGTGCACGGCGGCGGGTTCGCCACCTACCACGAGGCGCGGCGCGAACGCTTCGCGCGCTTCGAGGAGTTGCGCCGACGCTGGGACGAGAAGCACGCCCAGCTCAAGAAGCTGGTGCTGAACCTCCGCCAGGCGGCCAGCATCAGCCACGAGCTGTCCTCCCGCTACCAGGCGGCCCAGACCCGCCTACGCAAGTTCGAGGAGGCCGGACCGCCGCCCGAGCCGCCGCGCGAGCAGGACATCACCATGCGCCTCAGGGGCGGCCGCACCGGCGTAAGGGCCGTCACCTGCAAGGGACTTGAACTGACCGGCCTGATGAAGCCCTTCGACCTGGAGGTCTTCTACGGCGAACGGGTCGCGGTCCTCGGCTCCAACGGCTCCGGAAAGTCGCACTTCCTGCGACTGCTGGCGGGGGACACCACCGTCGCCCACACAGGACAGTGGAAGCTCGGGGCGCGGGTCGTGCCCGGCCACTTCGCGCAGACCCACGCCCACCCCGAGCTGTTCGGCCGCACCCTCCTCGACATCCTCTGGAAGGAGCACGCCCAGGACCGCGGCGCCGCGATGTCCCGGCTGCGCCGCTACGAGCTGACCGGACAGGCCGAGCAGAGCTTCGACCGGCTCTCCGGAGGCCAGCAGGCCCGCTTCCAGATCCTGCTGCTGGAGCTCCAGGGCGTCACCGCGCTGCTTCTGGACGAGCCCACAGACAACCTCGACCTGGAGTCCGCCGAGGCCCTCCAGGAGGGCCTGGAGGCCTTCGACGGCACCGTCCTCGCGGTCACCCACGACCGCTGGTTCGCGCGGTCCTTCGACCGGTACCTCGTCTTCGGCTCGGACGGACGGGTGCGCGAGACGCCGGAGCCGGTCTGGGACGAACGACGCGTCGAACGGGCCCGGTGACCGACGGCCACCGGACCCGTCCGCAGCCTCTCAGACCCAGCGCAGCAGGGCGCCCAGGCCGCCCACCGGGGCCTCCTCGGATACCGGCGTCACCGACAGCGCCGGGGCGCCCGTCGCCACCGCCGACCTGATCAGCGCGTCGTCCGCGCGCACCGACCAGGTGGTCTGCTCACCGAGGATCGTCAGATCCGTGCGGCGCACCGCCACCTGGTCCGGGTCCTCCCCGGCCCAGACCCCGCGGTGCGCGTCGGGCCCGTCCGGACGGATCAGGAGCTCGTCGATACGGTGCTCACGCGCGGCCTCGACCAGCGCGGCAACGCCCTCCACGGCCCCCGGACGGCCGTCGTCGCCCGGCGCGCGAGCCGCGAGGAACCGTTCCAGCTCCCGCTCCGCGCGCCGCCGTACGTGCTCGGCGCGGGCCCGCTCCACGTCCTCGTCGAGCAGCCGGCTCCCGGCACCGTGCCCGGCCTCCACGACCCGGCCGTGCAGCCGCTTCGGCAGCCGCTCGTGCACCGACCGCTTCTCCCGCCCCTCACCGACCAGGACCAGCAGATCGGCACCGGTCTCCTCCTGGCAGACGGCGAGCGCGTCGGCGATCTCGGCCGCGTTGTGCTCCCAGGTGTTCTCCATCCGCAGCTGGAAGTGCCGCTCCGACCAGTCCGAGCTGCTCGTCCCGTGCACGGGCCACCGCCTGCCGGTGACCGACCCCGCGCCCTGCCGGCCGAGCGCCCCGCGCAGCTCGAAGTCGGCGCCCTTGCGGTCGACGTACGCCACCACGCACACCGGGTCCTCCCCGGCCAGTTCCAGAAGGGGCGCGGTGTGCGGCAGCGGGGCCCAGCGCACCAGGCTGCCTTCCGGGGACCTGGTCAGGGGCGGGTCCAGGACCACCTCGCCGGCCCGTGCGAAGACGGCCCGGCCGTGCGGTTCGGACGAGTGCCGCAGCTCCTCCAGCGCCTCCCGCACGGCCACGCAGGTCCTCTCGTCGGCGCCCTGCGCGGACAGCTCGCGGGACACCGCCACCGCCGCCAGATGCCGTTCGTGGGGGGTGTCCTCCGTGTGCCGTGAGGTGTCGACGTACACGGAGGCCCAGGGGCCCGGATGTTCGTAGAGTGGACGCAGGAAAGCGAGATCCATCGGTTCCCTCCCGGATGCCGCTCGGGGGCAGTGCGGTAATGCTTGCGGGGCGGGTACCCGAAGCACATGAACGAACACGACGAGCGGACCACCACCATGACCGGAGTCGACCCCAGCCAGTTGGACGACCAGCAGCTCATGAAAGAGCTGGAGACCATCCACCGCACCCGGCACGAGACCCTGCTCCACGGCTCGAACGACGCGCTCAGCACGCACAACGAGCGCATGGCCCGGCTCGAGGGCGAGTACCTGCGCCGAAACCCGCGCCGGACGGTGGCCGCGGGCCGGACGCGCGAGGGCGCCCGGGAGCGCGGGTCGGGGGAGTCGGCGACGCCGGCGCTGGACTGACCGTGCGCACCCCGGGAGCAGCCGAAGGCGGCCTGCCGATCCCCTGATCAGCAGGCCGCCGGTGCGCTGCCCGGAGGGCTCAGTGGCGCGTCGGTTCCCGGCGCCGGTGCGCGGCGGTCGCCGCCGCGGACGCGGCCGGGAGTCCCGTCTAGGCGGCCTCCTTCGCGAACACGTCGAGGAACGTCTCGCAGAACGCCTTGAGGTCGTCCGGCTTACGGCTGGTGACCAGTTTGTTGTCGCCGTGGTCGCAGACCTTCACCTGCTCGTCCACCCAGGTGCCGCCCGCGTTGCGGATGTCCGTCCGCAGACTCGGCCAGGAGGTGAGCACCCGGCCCCGTACGACGTCCGCCTCGACGAGCGTCCACGGCGCGTGGCAGATCGCCGCCACCGGGCGGCCCTGTGTGAAGAAGTCCCGCACGAACGCCACGGCCTTCTCGTCCATCCGCAGGAAGTCCGGGTTCGCCACCCCGCCGGGCAGCACCAGAGCGCCGAAGGAGTCCGCGGACGTCTCGCCCACGACCTCCTGCACGGGGAAGGTGTCCGCCTTGTCGAGATGGTTGAACGCCTGGATCTTGCCGGCCTCCGTCGAGACGAGCACGGGTTCGTGCTCCGCGTCCACCGCCGCCTGCCACGGATCGGTGAGCTCGATCTGCTCGACGCCCTCGGGTGCGGTCAGAAACGCGATGCGCATGATGATTCAACGTCCTTTCCTGGAAGACCTTTTCCTCATACGGGTTCCCCGCCGTCCGGGTCCGCGCGGCTGATGTCGGCGAGCGCCGAGCCCGGGTCGCGGGCCTCCGCGATGTCGCCGAGGCTCACCATGCCGACCGGCAGACCGTCCTCGACGACCGGCAGCCGCCGCACGGCGTGGGCCCGCATCAGCGCGGCCGCCTGCGTCACCGGGTCGCCGGGGGCGACCGTCAGCGGGTCCGGCGTGCACACCGACCCGGCGCTCACCGTCAGCGGGTCCACGCCGTCGGCGACCGCCCGGACCGTGATGTCCCGGTCGGTGAGCATCCCCACCACGTGCTGACCGTCGGCCACGACGACATCGCCGATGTCCTGCGCGCGCATCAGCCGCGCCGCCTCGACCAGCGAGGCGTCCGGGCGGACGGCCACCACCCCGGGCGTCATCACGTCCCGGACGAGCTCCGCCGTCACGGGGTGCCCTCCGTCCGGGTCAGTGCCCGCGCCAGCTCCTGCACCGTGGCGTAGTTCTCCTTGCGCGGCAGGCCCTCCACCGCCTCGGTGAGGGGGTCGGGGGCGTTCTTGCGGCGCAGCACCCGCGCCAGCTCTCCGGGAGCGGCGGGGAACGAGCTGCGGCCCAGGAGCCGGGCCAGCTCCAGCCGGACGGTCTCAAGGGACGCCCCGTCGCTGCCCGGCGTCACGGGTCCGCCCCAGACCTGCGGATCGTCGTCGGCGGTCGGCTCCGGATCGTGCCACTCCTCGGTCCGGGTGGGGTGCCCGGAGCGGAGCAGTCCCTGGAGTTCGTGCTTCATCTCGTCGTCGCGGTGGCGGCTCAGCCGGTCGCTGCCTCGCTGCATGTCTCCCTCCAGATCTTCGGGGTCCGCACCGCGTACCCGTGCACCGGAGGCCGACACGGGGTTTGCCGGACAGAAGTCGGGAGACCCGTTCACGACCCCCCGCGCACCTCCCTTGGGAAGGACATGGCGATGGTGCTCCTCGCCGCGCTCATACCGATCCTCATGCTCGCCGCCGTGCTCGCGCTGGGCAGGTACGAGGAAGTCATGCTGCCGGAGCCCGAGGGCGACCGGCTCGAACCGGCCGCGCTCCCGACGGCTGCTTCTCCCGCCCCGGCGGGAACTCCCGCACCTTCGCCCTGAGGCCCTGCCTCCCCCTGGGCCTCCCCCTGGACGCCCGCACCGCCGGAGACACGGCCGCGCCCCGCTCGCGCAGCCTGTGGAGGACGTGGTCGGACACCTCGGCGCCCGTGGGCCGACCTCCCGGCCACAGACGGCACAGGCAGCCGTACGGGTCCCCGTGGGGGCGAGCGGAAAACCCGGCCGGGGTTTGCCCCGCGGGGCCGGGGGCAGGCGCACTCACAGTGCTTCGGACCGGAGGCACGTCCGTGGGAGCGGCGATCGGCCGCCACGGCCGCGCCTGTCCGCACACGGAAGCGCCCCCCGCCGATCGTCCACCAGAGCACGATCCAGGGAGTTGCGACGCACATGCCCACTCCAGTGAGCGCGAAGCACCACCCGCACGACGACGCACCCGACACCGCCGAGGCATTCCGCAGGCTCGCCGCGCTGCCCCCGGGACCAGAGCGCGACACCCTGCGCGGACGGGTCGTCGAGGCCTGGCTGCCCATGGCCCACCGGCTCGCCGGCCGCTTCCGCAGCCGGGGCGAGAGCTACGACGACCTGTGCCAGGTCGCCGCCCTCGGCCTCGTCAAGGCCGTCGACCGCTACGACCCCGAGCGCGGCAACGCCTTCGAGAGCTACGCCGTGCCCACCATCACCGGCGAGATCAAGCGGCACTTCCGGGACCACATGTGGACCCTGCACGTGCCGCGCCGGGTCCAGGACCTGCGCAACCGCGTCCGCATCGCCTCCCAGGACCTCGCCCAGACCATCCCGGGGCGCGGGCCCACGGTCGCCGAGATCGCCGAGCACGCGAACATGAGCGAGGAGGACGTCCTGGTCGGCCTGGAGGCCCTGGACAGCTTCACGGCCCTCTCCCTGGACGCCGGACTGCCCGGCAGCGAGGACGGCTACTCGCTCGCCGACGCCCTCGGCTCGGCCGACCCGGCGCTGGACACGGTCGTCGACCGCGAGTCCGTCAAGCCCCGGCTGGCCGCCCTGCCGGAGCGGGAGCGCGCCATCCTCTACATGCGCTTCTTCGGCGACATGACCCAGAGCCGGATCGCCGAGCAGCTCGGCATCTCCCAGATGCACGTGTCCCGGCTGATCAGCCGCTGCTGCGGACGGATGCGCGAGGAGATCATGCGCGACGCCGCCGGCTGACCCGGGCACGCCGCGGGAACCGGTCCCGCGGCGTCCGGGGTCACCCACTCGGCCCTCCCCGTCCCGCCAATGGCCTCCGGCCGCGCGCGGGACGGGGAGGGCCGGGCTGTGATGGCCGTGGGTGCGACCGTCGTGCCCTCGGCCCGGTCGTCGAGACCCCGACGCCCGACGACGGGCCCCCGCAGCCGTCGGCCGAAGGAGTCCGCCCCATGCGCCGCACTGCCCGTCTCCGGGCCCTGTCCGTCGTCCTGCCCGCACTCGGGATCGCCCTGGGCGCCGCCGCGCCGAGCGCCTACGCGGATCCGGCCGCGGAGGTCAGCCCGAGCAGTGTCCAGCCGGGCGGCAGCGTCACCGTGTCCGTCTCCTGCGATCCCGGCACCGGGACACCGCCCGCCACCGTCGACGCCACCTCGGACGCCTTCGAGTCGCAGACCGTACGGCTCCAGTTGGTGCCCGGCGACGACGACCAGGTCTCCGGCCCCGCGTACAGCGGCACCGCGCGGATCTCCGCCGACCCGGACCTCCAGGACGGTACGGGCGGTGACGGCACGGACTCCGCGTGGACCGTCGACGGCACCTGCCCGACCTCGGACCGCGCGGCGGGCAAGGCATGGACCGCCACCTTCACCGTCACCCAAGGCACCGGCACCACTACCGGAAACACCACCGGCACCAGCCACCGCCCGTGCCCGCCGCCGCGCACCGAGACGCACGCCGAGCCGCGCACCGAGACGTACACCGAGCCGCGCACCGAGCCGCGGACCGAGAGCTGCGGCACCGCGGTCGTCCAGAGGCCCGTCCGGGCCGGCCAGGGCGGCTCCTTCACCGACTCCGTGCCCGCCCTGGTCGCCGGCGGACTGCTGATCGCGGGCGCCGCCGCGGGCGCCGTGTACCGGCTGCGCCGCAAGGCCCCCGGCACCGATGTCCAGGATCGAAACCTCACCTCCGTGTGACAGGCGCAACCCGCGCGGGCGCCCATGGGACGACCGTCCGGTGGGTACGCGGAGCACGGGGAGCGCGCCAGGCGCGAGGGGACGAGACGGCGGACAGCGCCTTGCGGAGGTGACCATGCGGACCGACCCGGAAGGCCACGGCCCCGTCCGCTACGGCCCTCCGCTGCCCGACGACGGGCTGCCCGTCCTGCCCGACCTCGCCGCCGTGCTCGCCGCCGCGGCCGCCCGCCCCCGCGCCGAACCGGCCGGCGGCGGCACCAGCCTCCAGCAGGCCGCCTGCGGC
>NZ_LJBR01000222.1 GCF_001282115.1 Streptomyces sp. NRRL B-24085
CACCGGGGACGGGGCGGACCCAGGGGGAGGGCGCGGCGCGGTGACGTGCGCGCCTCGATCCTGGCCCTGCTCAAGGACCGGCCGATGCACGGTTACGAGATGATCCAGGAGATCGCCGAGCGCAGCGGCGGGGCGTGGAAGCCCAGCCCGGGTTCGGTGTACCCCACCCTTCAGTTGCTGGAGGACGAGGGGCTGATCGCCAGTGAGACCGAGGGCGGCAAGAAGCTGTTCTCGCTCACCGAGGCCGGCCGTACCGCGGCCGACGAGGGCCCCGACGCGCCCTGGGAGGAAGCCTCCCGCGGCATCGACTTCGAGGCGCTCGGCGAGATCCGGCAGGCCGGCTTCGGCCTGATGGAGGCCTTCGGGCAGGTCTGGAAGACCGGCAGCAAGGAACAGCGCGAGAAGGCGGTGGCCGTCATCAACGAGGCCCGCAAGAAGCTGTACCTCATCCTCGCCGACGAGGACTGATCACGGATCACCGCCCTGTGGCGGCGACGGGCGCCCCGGGAGACACTCCCGGGGCGCCTTCGTGCGCCCGGCCGTCAGGACGGGCTGTCGGGACGGGACGCGCTGTCCGGACGCGCTGTCAGGAGACCAGGACGGCCAGCTTCCGCAGCGACTCGTGCAGCGCGGCGGTGCCCGAGTCCTTCAGCCTGCCCGCCATCAGCGAGACGGCGGCGCCCGTGAACTCACCGTCGATGCGCACCTCGGTGGCGTCCCCGTCGGGGGTCAGGGTGTAGCGGGTGGCGACGCTCACCGCCATCGGACCCTTGCCCCGGATGGCGAACAGCCGGGCCGGCTCCACCTGGTCGATGGTCCACTCGACCTCGGCCGGGAAGCCCATCAGCTTCATGTTCTCCTGGAAGGTCCCGCCCGGTTCGAGGACCGCGGGGCCGCCCTTGGGGAAGCTGGTGTGGGTCGCGTTCCACTCCCCGTACGCGGACCAGTCGGTGAGCTGGGCCCAGACCTTCTCCGCGGGTGCCGGGATGCGTGCCTCCGCGCTGATTTCCGCCATGCGGCCACCTCTTCGTGTCGGTCTGTGGTGTCGCGGAAAGTAGCCGCAGCGTGCACAACATTCAATACTGATGAACCGTCAGAAAGTGCGGAGGGGGTTCGACCGGACTCGGTTCCGCCCGAGGTGGCTCAGCCCACCCGCCGTATCACCGCCGCGTCGAACAGGTCCCACGCGCGCGGGAAGGCGCTCTCGTCGTGGCAGTGCCACGCCTCCCAGAACAGGTCGGCCGGCAGCGCGTCCTCCGGGGCGTACACCCGGTACACGTACTGCCTGCCGTCCACGGCCGGCAGTGCCACCAGCCAGCCCCTGCTGTCCACGCCTGTGGGGGACGAGTGGCGCCGCGTGGCGGTTGCGCGAGGGGCGCACGGCGAGGCGGCGCGCGCCCACCGGGGCGGGAGGGGCCTGATTCTCATCCGTAAGGAGGAGAATTCGGCCCCGGGATCCGCTCTGCGTGGGACGCGGAAATGCTTCCCCTCGGGGATGCCCGGATTCGGTGGGGCTGATGGGGTAGGGGATGTGCACCCCCGTATCCCCCGGCAGTCGGACCGCGAACAGAGCGGTCTGCCGCCGGTCCGTCCGGACGACGATGTCAGGCTCAGCGCGGAACTGGCAGCGGTGGTGTCCGGCGCCCGCAGGCGCGCGCTGCGGGACGGGGACCGGCACATCGACACGGCCCACCTGCTGCACTCGCTGCTGGACGCGGACGCCGAGGCGTACGCCGTCCTGGAGGCGGAACCCCACCTGCCGCGGCTCCTCGGATATCTCGTGCAGCGCAGCATCGGCTACGGACTGCGCTGGCAGGGCACCGTCGAGGACTCCGGCGCGGTCCCCCTCGCCCCGGCGGCCGAGGGCTTCTCGCCGCTCGCCGCGGCCGCCATGGAACACGCCTGCGTCCGGGCCGGGCACCGCGCCGACGGGCTCGCCCGCGGGATCGACCTGCTCGCGGCGATCCTGGCGGACCCGGAGTCCCGGGCGGTGGAGGTGCTGACCCGGGCGGGCATCGACGCCCGGGCGGTGGTCGCGCGGATCGAGGACCGCCTGCCCGGGGGCCTGTGGGGCGGCCCGCCGCGGTCCAGTCGCTGAGACAGGAGTCAACGGGGGTGACGCTCATGTCGTGCCCTGTCATCATGGGCCGGTGCATACGTCTGAGAGCAGCAGGGCCGGTGGCGGCAGGGGAGTCGGACTCGGTCTCGCGCTGGTGTCCGCCCTCGCCTTCGGCGGATCCGGGGTCGCGGCCAAGCCGCTGATCGAGGCGGGCCTCGATCCGCTCCACGTGGTGTGGCTGCGGGTGGCGGGCGCCGCCCTGGTGATGCTGCCGCTCGCCGTCCGGCACCGCGCGCTGCTGCGCAGCCGCCCCGCCCTGCTCGCCGGTTTCGGACTGCTCGGCGTGGCCGGCGTCCAGGCCTTCTACTTCGCCTCGATCTCCCGCATCCCGGTCGGCGTCGCCCTTCTCGTCGAGTACCTCGCCCCGGCCCTGGTGCTCGGCTGGGTGCGGTTCGTGCAGCGACGGCCGGTCACCCGCGCCGCCGCGCTCGGCGTGGTCCTCGCGGTGGGCGGGCTCGCCTGTGTCGTCGAGGTCTGGTCGGGCCTGAGCTTCGACGCCCTCGGACTGCTCCTCGCGCTCGGCGCCGCCTGCTGCCAGGTCGGCTACTTCGTCCTGTCCGACCAGGGCAGCGACTCCGGCGAGGCCCCCGACCCGCTCGGCGTGATCGCCTACGGGCTGCTCGTGGGCACCGCCGTCCTGACCGTCGTGGCCCGCCCGTGGACCATGGACTTCTCCGTCCTCGCGCAGCGCGCCGACATGAACGGCACCCCGGTCGCGGCCGGACTGCTGCTCGGCTGGATCGTGCTGATCGCCACCGTCCTCGCCTACGTCACCGGAGTGGTCTCGGTACGCAGGCTCTCGCCCGCCGTGGCCGGCGTCGTGGCCTGCCTCGAAGCGGTCGTCGCGACCGTCCTCGCCTGGGTGCTGCTCGGCGAGCACCTCTCCGCCCCGCAGATCGTGGGCGGCGCGGTCGTCCTGCTGGGCGCGTTCATCGCGCAGTCCTCGACGCCGGCCAAGGGCTCCGCGGAGCCGGTCGCGGCCGGTGGCGCCGAAAGTCCGTTGCCCGCCCGGGAGAACGCCGCCTAGGCTCCCTGACCATGCACACCCGCACCCTCATCGTCTCTCCGCCGGCCGCCTGAGGCGGGCCCTCCGGAGACCACGCCCGGCCGGTCGCCGGGCCGAACGGTGCTGCCCGCAGACGAAGTCCGCGGGACCCCGCCGCCGAGCGGGCGTCCTCTTCCGAACTTCCGCGCTCCGGCGCGACTGCGGAGAGAACACGTGTCGCATGCTTCCTCAGGCCTGCCCGTCGGGCGAGGCCTCCTCTATCTGATCGTCGCCGGTGTCACCTGGGGCACCGCGGGAGCCGTCGCCTCCCTGACCTACCGGACCAGTGACCTGGGCCCGGTGTCCCTGTCCTTCTGGCGCTGCGCGGCCGGGCTCGCGGTGCTGCTCGCGGTCCGTCTCGCACGGCCACGCGCGCGTGCGGCCGCCCCGGAACCGCTCGGCCGCCGGGCCCTGAGGGTCGGCGCGTCGGGCGTCGGGCTCGCGGTGTTCCAGACCGCCTACTTCGCCGCCGTACGGTCCACCGGGCTCGCCGTGGCCACCGTCGTCACCCTCGGCGCCGGCCCGGTGCTCATCGCGCTCGGGGCCCGCCTCGCCCTCGGGGAGCGGCTCGGACGCGGCGGAGTCCTCGCCGTCACCGGAGCGCTCGCCGGACTCGGTGTGCTGACGCTGGGCGGGGCGGACGCGTCGGTGCGCCCCCTGGGTGTGCTGTTCGGGCTGCTCTCGGCCGCGGGCTGCTGTGTGATGACCCTGATCACCCGCGCCGCCCGCGCGGAGTCCTCCGGGACGTCCGTGGCGGTGTTCGCGGTCACCAGCCTGTGTCTGCTGCCGCTCGCGCTCGCCGAGGGCCTGCTCCCGCACACGGCCCGGCCCGCCCTGCTCCTGGCCCTGCTGGCCTACCTGGCCACCGTCCCCACGGCGCTCGCCTACGGCCTCTACTTCGCGGCCGCCGCGGTGGTCCGCTCCACCACCGTCTCCGTGATCATGCTGCTCGAACCGGTGAGCGCGGCGGTGCTGGCCGTCGTGGTGTTCGGCGAGCACCTCACCCCGGCCGTCCTCCTCGGCACCCTGCTGATGCTGGGCGCCGTCGCGGGGCTCGCGGTGACCGAGGCGCGCGTGCCCGCCTGACGAGCGAGGGGGCCCTTCTCCCTGAAGGGCCCCCTCGGTCAGGCGCGTTGCCGCCGCAGCAGGTGCTCGCGTGCCGCCGCGTCCCCGGGACCGCCCCGGGCGGCCAGTCCGTCCGCGATCCGCTCCCGCACCCGCGCGTCCCGCTTCCCGGCGTACTTGAACTTGGCCCGCACACCGGTCACTTCGAGCCGCAGTCCGCGAATCCCCGCCAGCATCCGCCCGTACGGCGCCTCGCCCACCGCCACCCGCGCGGAGCCGCCCTCCGGCTGGAAGTGACCGACCTGGTGGTTCAGGAGCTCGGCCTTCTCGGCCGGGTCGTCCACCACGTGCGCACGGCAGCGCAGTTGGACCGCCGCGTAGAAGCTCGTGGGCGTGCCGTGCTCGGGCGGGCCGTCCGGTTCGGCCTGCCACGGGCCCGGGACGTACACGTAGTCGTCGACCACGCTCAGCAGGCAGTCCGGGCTCGCCTCCAGCGCGTGCCACAGCGGGTTGGGCCGCGCGAGGTGGGTGAGGACCTCGCCCCGCGCGGGGTCGTAGGCGAAGTGCAGCGGCTGGACGAACGGCGGTTCGTCCGCAGGGCCGTTGACGGCGAGCTGCCCGAAGTCGTGGACGCCGAGCCACTGCTGCCACTCGGCGTCGTCGCGGGCCGCGTCCCAGGGGTGGATCAGCATCACAGCACCGCGAGGTAGTCCGGGACCTCGGTGCCGGGGGCCAGGTGCCCGTCGGCGACCGGGGTGCCGTAGCCCTTGCGCAGCGGGACCACACCGGCCCAGTGGGGGAGGGCGAGGTCCTCGGGCTCGTCGTTGACACCGCCGGTGCGGAGCTTGGCGGAGACCTCGTCGAGGTCGAGGCGGATCACGGCGGTGGCGGCCAGTTCCTTCTTGTTGGCGGGGCGGGAGTCGACCGCGCGCCCCGGGACCACGTGGTCGACCAGCGCGTCGAGGGCGAGGCGCTTCTCCTCGGGGTCCGTGACGTCGTGGGCGATTCCGTGCACCACCACCGAGCGGTAGTTGATCGAGTGGTGGAAGGCGGAGCGGGCCAGGATCAGCGCGTCGACGTGCGTGACCGTCAGGCACACGGGAAGTCCGGGGTCCGCCTGGCCGGTCATCCGCAGCGGGCGCGAGCCGGTCGAGCCGTGGACGTAGAGGCGCTCGCCCACCCTGCCGTACAGCGTGGGCAGCACCACGGGGGCGCCGTCCCGGACGAAGCCGAGGTGGCAGACGTAGCCCTCGTCGAGTATCGAGTGCACCAGTTCCCTGTCGTACGAGGCCCGGTCGGGGGAGCGCGTCGGGACGGTGCGGTCGGTCGGCGCGTAGGCGGTCGGCTCCGGCGTGGTCGCGGTGGTCCCCTGCATTGCGGTCTCCATTGCACTAGTGCATAATCTGCTTTGTGCTAGGAGAATATCGGATCGAAGGGCGACGCGCAGCAGAGATTGCGGCGAGCGTCGAGCGCGCGGTGGGTGCCGGGGAACTGGAACCAGGACAACTACTTCCTCCTATGCGGGAGTTGGCGACCGAGCTGGGCGTCAATCCCAATACCGTCGCGGCCGCGTACCGCACCCTGCGGGAGCGCGGGGTCATCGAGACCTCCGGGCGCAGGGGCAGCCGGGTCCGGCCGAAGCCCGCGACCACGGGCCGCGAGTACATCCGGGTCGAGGTCCCGGAGGGCGTGCGAAACGTGTCGAACGGCAACCCGGACCCCGCGCTGCTGCCCCCGCTGGCGCCGGCCTTCGCGGCGGCCGCCGCACAGGGCGACCGGGAGCCGGTCCTGTACGGAGAGGCGACCGTGGATCCGGACCTGGCGCGCCTGGCCCGGGAGGCGCTCGACCGGGACGGCGTTCCCGGCGGTCCTCTCGCCGTCGCCTCCGGGTCCCTCGACGTGATCGAGCGCGTCCTGGCCGCCCATCTCAAGCCGGGCGACACGGTCGCGCTGGAGGACCCCGGCTGGGGTAGCCTCCTCGACCTGGTCCCGGCGCTCGGCCTGCGTACCGCCCCGGTGGGGGTGGACGACGAGGGGCCGCTCGCCGACGACGTACGCCGGGCCCTGGAGTCGGGCGCCCGCGCCCTCATCGTCACCGACCGGGCCCAGAACCCGACCGGCGCCTCGGTGACCGGCACGCGCGCGCGTGCCCTGCGAGCGGTCCTCGAAGACCACCCCGACGTCCTCCTCGTCGAGGACGACCACGGCCACGGCATCGTCGACCTCCCCCTGCACCCCCTGGCGGGATCCACCCGCCACTGGGCCTTCGTCCGCTCGGTGGCCAAGGCCTACGGCCCCGATCTGCGCCTGGCGGTCCTCACCGGCGACGAGGTCACCGTCGACCGCGTCCACGGCCGGCACCGCCTCGGCCCCGGCTGGGTCAGCCTCATCACCCAGCGGGCGGTGGTGCACCTGTGGGGGAACGGCGTGCTCGACACCGCCGAGGTGGCGGCCGTCTACCGCGAGCGCCGCGACCGGCTGATCCGGGCTCTGGCGGAGCGCGGGGTCGAGGCGCACGGCCGCAGCGGGCTCAACGTGTGGATCCCCGTCCCCGACGAGACGGGCGCGGTGTCCCGCCTCCTGCACGCGGGCTGGGCGGTGGCCCCGGGCGCCCGCTTCCGGATGGGCGCCCCACAGGGGATCCGGGTGACCGTGGCCACCCTGACGGAGGCCGAGGTCGCTCCCCTGGCGAACGCGGTCGCGAGGGCGGTGGGTTCGGTGCGGCCTGCGAGTACGTACAGGTGAGTTGCGGTGTCTGGGGGAGGGGGTCTGGGGG
>NZ_LJBR01000223.1 GCF_001282115.1 Streptomyces sp. NRRL B-24085
CCCCTGGGCTGTCACTGCCGGGCGGTACCGTCGGGGCATGTCCAATCAGGCGGGGGCCTCCACGGGTGAACGACGGCTGGCCGTGCTCGAAGGCGTGCTGGAGCGCATCACGTATGCCAACGAGGACAACGGCTACACGGTCGCCCGCGTCGACACCGGCAGAGGCGGCGGCGACCTCCTCACCGTCGTCGGCGCGCTGCTCGGTGCCCAGGTGGGCGAGTCCCTGCGGATGGAGGGGCGTTGGGGCTCCCACCCGCAGTACGGCAAGCAGTTCACCGTCGAGAACTACACGACCGTCCTGCCGGCCACCGTCCAGGGCATCCGGCGCTATCTCGGCTCAGGGCTCGTCAAGGGCATCGGCCCCGTCTTCGCCGACCGCATCACCCAGCACTTCGGCACGGACACCCTGAGGATCATCGAGGAGGAGCCGAAGCGGCTCATCGAGGTCCCCGGCCTCGGCCCCAAGCGCACCAGGAAGATCGCCGACGCCTGGGAGGAGCAGAAGGCGATCAAGGAGGTGATGCTCTTCCTCCAGACCGTCGAGGTGTCCACCTCCATCGCCGTGCGCATCTACAAGAAGTACGGCGACGCCTCGATCTCCGTCGTGAAGAACCAGCCCTACCGGCTCGCCGCCGACGTCTGGGGCATCGGCTTCCTCACCGCCGACAAGATCGCCCAGTCCGTCGGCATCCCGCACGACAGCCCGGAGCGCGTCAAGGCGGGCCTCCAGTACGCCCTTTCGCAGTCCACCGACCAGGGGCACTGCTACCTCCCGGAGGAACAGCTGATCGCCGACGCGGTCAAGCTCCTCCAGGTCGACACCGGTCTGGTCATCGAGTGCCTCGCCGAACTCGCCCTGCCGGACGAGGAGTCGGGCGAACCCGGGGTCGTCCGGGAGAAGCTCCCGGGCCCCGACGGCCATGAGGTCACCGCCGTCTACCTGGTGCCCTTCCACCGGGCTGAACTCTCCCTCGCCGCCCAGCTGTTGCGTCTCCTGCGCACCGACCAGGACCGGATGCCCGCCTTCCGTGACGTGGCCTGGGACAAGGCGCTGGGCTGGCTGAAGTCCCGTACGGGCACCGACCTCGCCCCCGAGCAGGAGGCCGCCGTCAGGCTTGCGCTCACCAAGAAGGTCGCCGTCCTCACCGGCGGCCCCGGCTGCGGCAAGTCCTTCACCGTGCGCTCGATCGTGGAGCTGGCCCGCGCCAAGAAGGCCAAGGTCGTCCTCGCCGCCCCGACCGGCCGTGCCGCCAAGCGTCTGGCCGAGCTCACCGGCGCCGACGCCTCCACCGTGCACCGCCTCCTGGAGCTGAAGCCCGGCGGAGACGCGGCCTACGACAAGGACCGCCCCCTCGACGCCGACCTGGTGGTGGTCGACGAGGCCTCCATGCTGGACCTGCTGCTCGCCAACAAGCTGGTGAAGGCCGTACCCCCGGGCGCGCACCTGCTGTTCGTCGGGGACGTCGACCAACTGCCCAGCGTCGGCGCCGGAGAGGTCCTGCGCGACCTCCTCGCCGACGGCGGCCCGGTCCCCGCGGTACGCCTCACCCGGGTCTTCCGCCAGGCCCAGCAGTCCGGTGTGGTCACCAACGCGCACCGGATCAACGCCGGGCAGCACCCCGTCACCGACGGCATGAAGGACTTCTTCCTCTTCGTCGAGGACGACACCGAGGAGGTCGGCCGGCTCGCCGTGGACGTGGCGGCCCGTCGGATTCCGGCCAAGTTCGGTCTCGACCCGCGCCGGGACGTCCAGGTGCTCGCGCCCATGCACCGCGGCCCCGCCGGCGCGGGCACGCTCAACGGCCTGCTCCAGCAGGCCATCACCCCCGGCCGCCCCGACCTCGCCGAGAAGCGGTTCGGCGGCCGGGTCTTCCGGGTCGGCGACAAGGTCACCCAGATTCGCAACAATTACGAGAAGGGCACCAACGGTGTCTTCAACGGCACCGTGGGCGTGGTCACCTCGCTCGACCCGGTCGACCAGCGCCTGACCGTGCTGACGGACGAGGACGAGGAGGTGCCGTACGAGTTCGACGAGCTGGACGAACTGGCCCACGCGTACGCGGTGACCATCCACCGTTCCCAGGGCAGCGAGTATCCGGCCGTGGTGATCCCGGTCACCACCAGCGCCTGGATGATGCTCCAGCGGAACCTGCTGTACACGGCGGTCACCCGGGCGAGGAAACTGGTCGTCCTCGTCGGTTCGCGCAAGGCGATCGGTCAGGCGGTGCGCACGGTCTCGGCGGGACGGCGCTGCACGGCGCTGGACCACCGGCTCTCGGCCCTGTGACGGGCGTCAATCGTGAGACAACACAAAAAATGATCGATCAAATGAGTCACGTGGGTCACAGAGCCCTTCCGGAAGCGGGTGGGGAGGGGCAGGATGAGCAAGTTGGCGGCACTCAGTGCCGCTGATACGCCCAACGGCCGACCCCGAGTGCACTCTCCTGCGCCAAATGGGGGATGGTAGAGACAGTCAGGGCAACCTCGAAGAAGAGGCACAACGTCGGTGAGGGATGACGTGAGCGACAACTCTGTAGTAGTGCGGTACGGCGATGGCGAGTACACCTACCCGGTGATCGACAGCACCGTCGGCGACAAGGGCTTCGACATCGGGAAGCTCCGCGCCCAGACCGGTCTGGTCACCCTGGACAGCGGCTACGGCAACACCGCCGCCTATAAATCCGCCATCACCTACCTCGACGGTGAGGCCGGCATCCTCCGGTACCGCGGCTACCCGATCGAGCAGCTGGCCGAGCGCTCCACGTTCCTGGAGGTCGCCTACCTCCTGATCAACGGTGAGCTTCCGACCGTCGACGAGCTCTCGGTGTTCAAGAACGACATCACGCAGCACACCCTGCTGCACGAGGACGTCAAGAACTTCTACCGTGGCTTCCCGCGCGACGCCCACCCGATGGCCATGCTGTCCTCGGTCGTCTCCGCGCTGTCCACGTTCTACCAGGACAGCCACAACCCCTTCGACGAGAAGCAGCGCAACCTCTCGACGATCCGCCTGCTCGCCAAGCTGCCGACGATCGCGGCGTACGCCTACAAGAAGTCGATCGGTCACCCGTTCGTCTACCCGCGCAACGACCTCGGCTACGTCGAGAACTTCCTGCGCATGACCTTCTCGGTGCCCGCGCAGGAGTACGACCTCGACCCGGTCGTGGTCTCCGCCCTGGACAAGCTGCTCATCCTGCACGCCGACCACGAGCAGAACTGTTCGACCTCGACGGTCCGCCTCGTCGGCTCGTCGCAGGCGAACATGTTCGCGTCGATCTCGGCCGGCATCAACGCCCTGTGGGGCCCGCTGCACGGCGGCGCCAACCAGTCCGTGCTGGAGATGCTGGAGGGCATCCAGGCCTCCGGCGGTGACGTCGACTCCTTCATCCGCAAGGTGAAGAACAAGGAGGACGGCGTCCGGCTGATGGGCTTCGGCCACCGGGTCTACAAGAACTTCGACCCGCGCGCGAAGATCATCAAGGCGGCGGCGCACGACGTCCTCTCGGCCCTCGGCAAGTCCGACGAGCTGCTGGACATCGCCCTCAAGCTGGAGGAGCACGCGCTCTCCGACGACTACTTCGTCTCGCGCAGCCTCTACCCGAACGTCGACTTCTACACGGGCCTGATCTACCGCGCCATGGGCTTCCCGACCGAGATGTTCACGGTCCTGTTCGCCCTCGGCCGCCTCCCGGGCTGGATCGCCCAGTGGCACGAGATGATCAAGGAGCCGGGCTCCCGCATCGGCCGCCCGCGCCAGATCTACACGGGTGTGGTGGAGCGCGACTTCATCCCGGTCGAGCAGCGCTGACGGACGCCGGTGCCGGGGCTGACCTGTCTTTTCAGGGGCGCGGGGAACTGCGCGACCAGCCCCCACCGGCCGTGAGCCGGGAGATGACCGGAAGCTCCACGAACCCCCCGGCTGAATCCGCAAAGCGAAAGGCGCCCTGGCGACGGTCCCCCCACGGGCCGGCGTCCAGGGCGCCTTCCCATGTCCCGGTGCGGATTCCCCCCACGGGATCCGGCCGGGCGTCTGAGAGACCAGCGCCTGAATCGCTGTCTTTCCGGTACTGCTGTTTGAGCAGAACGAGCAGAACTCGTCGTACTACTCCAGTGTGCGGTCTGCCGGGACAGCGCACGGTCGGGAGGGCCGCTCAAAGCTTCCCTAAGTGCGTGCCCCGGCAACGCAGCTCCGAGGAAGTCCCCCAAGACATCCTCAGACGTCAGTCAACGCCCCCCAAGACGCTGCCTGACATCGCCAACTTAGACCTTCGAACCCCTTCGATGGTTACGTTCGCATCACTGTGATCTGCGTCTCTTGCAAATGTCCGTTAGATACGCAAGAGCCCGGATACGGTGAACGGGACCCCAGCGTAAGGACGATGCGCGAGTCTTGTGAAGAGCTTATGTGAGCGTGGCTCCGGACTCCAGAGGGGGTCCGTCAAAGGATCCTCAACGGAAAGCGCGCAGCCGCAGGCTGTTGGTCACCACGAACACCGAGGAGAACGCCATCGCCGCCCCGGCGATCATCGGGTTCAGCAGCCCGGCCGCGGCCAGCGGCAGCGCGGCCACGTTGTAGCCGAAGGCCCACACGAGATTGCCCTTGATCGTGGACAGGGTGCGCCGGGAGAGCCGGATCGCGTCCGCGGCCACCCGCAGATCACCGCGCACCAGCGTCAGGTCCCCGGCCTCGATCGCCGCGTCGGTCCCGGTCCCCATGGAGAGCCCCAGGTCGGCGGCGGCGAGCGCGGCCGCGTCGTTGACGCCGTCGCCGACCATCGCGACGGCCCGGCCCTCGCCCTGAAGCCGCCGTACGGCCTCGACCTTGTCCTCGGGCAGCACCTCGGCGATCACCTCGTCGATCCCGACGGCCCGCGCCACCGCCTCGGCCACCGTCCGGTTGTCCCCGGTCAGCAGCACCGGCGTCAGCCCCAGCGCCCGCAGTGACCGCACCGCCTCGGCGCTGGTCTCCTTGACCGCGTCGGCGACGGCCAGGACTCCGCGGGCCACGCCGTCCCACCCCACGACGACAGCCGTACGACCGCCCCGCTCGGCCTCCTCCTTCGCGCGGGCAAGCTCGGCGGGCAGCACGTCGAAGAGCCGCCCCACGGCCACCTCGCGGCCCTCCACGCGCCCGCGTACGCCCTTGCCGGGTACGTTCTCGAACTCCTCGACCGCCGGCAGCGGTCCGGTCTGCTCCTCGGCGCCCACGGCGACCGCCCGGGCGACCGGGTGCTCGGAGGCGTGCTCCAGGGCGCCCGCGAGCCGCAGCACCTGCTTCTCGTCGGCGTCCTGTGCGACGTGGACCTCTTGAAGCGTCATGCGGCCGGTGGTGACCGTGCCGGTCTTGTCCAGGACGACGGTGTCGGCGCGCCGCGTGGACTCCAGGACCTCCGGGCCCTTGATGAGGATGCCGAGCTGGGCGCCGCGCCCGGTGCCGACCATGAGCGCGGTCGGGGTGGCCAGACCCAGCGCGCACGGGCAGGCGATGATCAGCACGGCGACGGCCGCGGTGAACGCGGCGACGGTGTCCCCGGTGGCGCCGAGCCAGGCCCCGAAGGTGGCCACGGCGATGCCGATGACGACCGGCACGAAGACCGCGGCGACCCGGTCGGCCAGCCGCTGCACCTGGGCCTTGCCGTTCTGCGCGTCCTCGACGAGCCTCGCCGTCCGCGCGAGCCGGGTGTCGGCCCCGACCCGGGTCGCCGCCACGACGATCCGCCCGCCGGCGTTGACGGTCGCCCCGGTGACGGCGTCCCCGACCCCGACGTCCACCGGGACCGACTCGCCGGTCAGCATGGAGGCGTCCACGGCCGAGGAGCCCTCGACGACGGTGCCGTCGGTCGCGATCTTCTCGCCGGGCCGTACGACGAACCGGTCCCCGACGGCCAGCCGCTCCGCCGGGATCCGCACCTCGCGCCCGTCCCGCAGGACGGCGACGTCCTTGGCCCCGAGCTCCATCAGCGCCCTGAGGGCCGCCCTCGCATGCCGTTTGGCGCGGGCCTCCAGGTAGCGGCCGAGCAGGATGAAGGCGGTGACCCCCGAGGCCACCTCGAGATAGATCGTCGAGGCGCCGTCCATGCCGCCGACGGTGAGCTCGAACCGCTCCCGCATGCCCGGCATGCCCGCGTCGCCGAAGAACAGCGCCCACAGGGACCAGCCGAACGCGGCGAGGGTGCCGACCGAGACCAGCGTGTCCATGGTGGCCGCGCCGTGCCGGGTGTTCGTCCAGGCGGCCCTGTGGAACGGCCACGCGCCCCAGACGACGACGGGCGAGGCGAGGGTCAGGGCGAGCCACTGCCAGTTGTCGAACTGGAGGGCGGGGGCCATGGAGAGCGCGACAACCGGGACGGCGAGCGCGACGGAGACGAGGAGCCGCTGCCGCAGGGCCGCGAGCTCGGGGTCCGTGTCCTCGGGCTCCGGTGCCGGGGGCGCCGGCTCCTGTGCCGTGTAACCCGTCTTGACGACGGTCGCTATCAGATCGGAGATCTCGACGCCCGCGGGGTAGACGACCTTCGCCTTCTCGGTCGCGTAGTTGACCGTGGCGGTGACGCCGTCCATCCGGTTGAGCTTCTTCTCGACCCGGGCGGCACAGGAGGCGCAGGTCATCCCGCCGATGACGAGTTCGACCTCGGACACGGGCGCTGTCGGGGCCGTGGTGGACATGTTCCCTACTCCGGAAAACGGTTCAGCCACGGCAGGGCGTCGCTCGCCGACACCCTGCCGTGGCACTTCTTCGGCCGCTCAGGCCTTGCCGACGAGCTCGAAACCGGCCTCGTCCACGGCGGCCCGCACGGCTTCCTCGTCCAGCGGCTCCGCCGACACGACCGTGACCTCGCCGGTGGAGGCGACCGCCTTCACCGAGCTGACCCCCGCGATCTCGGAGATCTCGCCGGAAACGGAACCCTCACAGTGCCCGCAGCTCATCCCGCTCACCTTGTAGACGGCGGTGACGGAACCCGGGGTATCGGTCTGGGCGGTCATGTCGTTCTCCTCGTGGAGGCGTGTGGGGTTGTTGCGTCACAGCCTATACCCCTAGGGGGTATTTCTCCAAGAGTCGTGGGCCGGGTGGCGGCGGCGGACCGGTGACCAGTCACGATGGACCGGCAGGCACACACGGCGAGGGAGACGCGGATGCGAGCGGTTGTCTTCGAACACTACGGCGAGCCCGCACAGGTGCGGGACGTCCCCGAGCCCCGCCCGGCGGACCACGGAGCGGTCGTCCGGGTGGAGGCCACGGGTCTGTGCAGGAGCGACTGGCACGGCTGGCGGGGCCACGACCCCGACATCGCCCTCCCGCACGTGCCCGGCCACGAACTCGCGGGCGTGGTGGAGGCGGTCGGCCCCCGGGTGCGCGACTGGCGTCCCGGTGACCGGGTCACCGTCCCCTTCGTCTGCGCCTGCGGCACCTGTGCGGCCTGCGCGAGCGGCGACCACCAGATCTGCGAGCGCCAGACCCAGCCCGGCTTCACCCACTGGGGCTCGTTCGCCCAGTACGTGGCGCTGGACCACGCCGACGTGAACCTCGTGGCCGTACCCCCGGACATGACCTTCGCCACCGCCGCCTCCCTCGGCTGCCGTTTCGCCACGGCGTTCAGGGCGGTCGTGCAGCAGGGGCGGGCCGCCGCGGGGGAGTGGGTCGCGGTGCACGGCTGCGGCGGGGTCGGCCTGTCCGCGGTGATGATCGCGGCGGCCTCGGGGGCCCGCGTGGTCGCCGTGGACGTGTCTCCCGGGGCGCTGGCCCTCGCGAAGGAGTTCGGCGCGTCGGAGTGCGTGGACGCGAACGGCACCCGGGACACCGCGGCGGCGGTCCGTGAGCTGACCGGCGGCGGGGCCCATGTGTCCCTGGACGCCCTGGGATCGCCGGCCACCTGCGCGGCCTCCGTCGAGTCGCTGCGCCGGCGCGGGCGGCACGTCCAGGTGGGTCTGCTGCCCTCGGCGGACGGTACGACCCCCGTGCCCATGGCCCGCGCGATCGCCCTGGAGCTCGCGCTCCTCGGCAGCCACGGCATGGCCGCCCACACCTACCCGCCGATGCTGGAGCTGGTCGGGGCGGGCGTGCTGCGACCGGATCTGCTGGTCACCTCCACGATCCCGCTGGACGCGGCACCGGCCGCCCTCGCGGCGATGGGCACGGCCCCCGGAGCGGGGGTGACGGTCATCGAGCCGTGGGGTCGAGGGCGGCCCACTCGCGGTCGAGGATGCCCATGACCACCCAGTCCACCCACTCGCCGTCCCGCAGGTCGGACTCCCGCCGCACTCCCTCGACCGTGAACCCGGCCTTCTCGTAGACCCGCAGGGCGCGGGCGTTGTGGCGGTAGACCTCCAGTTCGACGCGGTGCAGGCCGAGCCGCTCGAAGCCGTGGCCGACGATGAGGCGGGTGGCCTCGGTGCCGATCCCGCGTCCGCGCCCCCGGGGGCCGATGAGGGTGCGGAACGTGCAGCTCCGGGCCTGGGCGTCCCACTCGTGGAGGACGACCTCGCCGACCAGTTCGCCGGTGGCGCGGTCGGTGACGGCGAGGTCGAGGCGGTCGGTCTGCGCGGACCGGGAGCCGTACCAGGACCGCAGCCGCTCCAGGGTGAGCTCGCCGGCGGGGGTTCCGGTGAGGCGGACGACCTCGGGGTCCTCGATGATCTCCGCCATGACCTCGGCGTCGGCCTCGGTGAACGGTCGCAGCACGGTCCGCTCGCCGGTGAGCACGGGTTTCACGGAGAAGTCGCTCATGGGCCGACTGTGTCAGACACCGTCCCCTGCCGGCCCGCGATTTTCGGCTCGGCGGGACGGGCTGGCGCTTTCCCCCTCCGGCGCCGCCCTAGTCCTCCCTCCGGCCCCGGTTCCCCGGCCGGGACGCGACCCACGCCCGCACGGTGTCCGCGTACCAGAAGGGCTTGCCGCCCTCGACGTGGTCGGGCGGCGGCAGCAGTCCGTGCTTGCGGTACGACCGCACGGTGTCCGGCTGCACACGGATGTGCGCCGCGATCTCCTTGTACGACCAGAGCCTTCGGTCGGTCATGTGGTGCACCTCCCCGCGCGCACCGCGGCGGCGGCCGGGAACGGCCGTCGGGGGTACCGGGCGCTGCGCTGGCGATCACAAAGCCTGTGCCCGGTGAACGACCCGCGGTGACCCGCGGTCAGGGTCTGTGCGCGGGGTGTGACGGGGAGTCCGCGTACACGCGACATGTGTGACACGGAAGGGGACTTCGTGACAGAGGTGACGCAAAGGCGTACGCGGGCGTGCGGGCGCGGCGCGTTGACATCGAAGGCCACCGGCCTCCGCGACCCACCCCCACGCGCCCGCAGCCGGACGGCTACGCCCCGCAGGACCGCAGGAACGCCCGGGTCCGCCGGGCGATCGGCAGCGGCTTGTCCGGCTCGCACGGGTACATGTCCTGCTCGACG
Organism: Streptomyces sp. NRRL B-24085; assembly: GCF_001282115.1. GTDB lineage: Bacteria > Actinomycetota > Actinomycetes > Streptomycetales > Streptomycetaceae > Streptomyces. The sequence goes on from NZ_LJBR01000223.1 coordinate 9,398, forward strand.
ATCGCGAACAGGTCCACGTCCAGCTTCTGCGCCGCCTCCAGCACCGGACCGAGCTCCGGCACCCCGGACGGCGGCTCGCACATCACGCCCTGCGCCACGGCCGGCCCGAACGGCGTCCCCTTGGCCCGCACGTCCGCCAGGATCTCCGGGTCCACCTGCTTGAGGTGCAGGTAACCGATCCGCGAGCCGTAGGTCTCGATCAGCTTGACGCTGTCGCCGCCGCAGTAGGCGTAGTGGCCGGTGTCCAGGCACAGCGACACCAGGGAGGAGTCGGTCGCGTCCAGGAAGCGGACCACGTTCTCCTCGCTGTCGATGTGGGTGTCGGCATGCGGGTGGACGACGATCTGCAGGCCGTACTCGTCGCGCACCCGCTGCCCCAGCCGCTCGGTCAGCGAGCTGAGGTTGCGCCACTGCTCGGGCGTGAGCGTGTCGGACTCCAGCACCTCGCCCGTCTTGTCGTCCCGCCAGAACGACGGGATCACGACCAGGTGCCCGGCCCCCATTGCCTGGGCGAGCACCGCGTTGTCCGCGACATGCGCCCAGGTCTTGTCCCACACGGCCTCGCCGTGGTGCAGGCCGGTGAAGACGGTCCCGGCCGACACCTTCAGGCCACGCCGGGTGACCTCCTCGGTGAGGACCGCGGGATCGGTCGGCAGGTACCCGTACGGCCCCAGCTCGATCCACTCGTAGCCGGAGTCCGCGACCTCGTCGAGGAAGCGCTGCCAGGGGACCTGCTGGGGGTCGTCGGGGAACCACACGCCCCAGGAGTCCGGAGCCGAGCCGATCCGGATGCGGGACAGTGAGGGCTGAGGTGCGGGCGCTGTCATGCCGGTCAGCTTCGGTTCACGCAGCAAGCGCTGTCAAGGTCTCGTCCGAATGTCTGGACAAAACATTGACAGGGCTCCTCGTACGGGGCTACAAACGCCGGGAGAGCCGACGCAGGTACGAAGGGAAGCCGATGGCGTACGACCTGATCACCATGGGGCGGATCGGTGTGGACCTGTATCCACTCCAGACCGGTGTCCCGCTGCCGCAGGTGACGTCCTTCGGCAAGTTCCTCGGGGGGTCGGCGACGAACGTCGCGGTCGCCGCCGCACGCCTGGGACGGCGGACCGCGGTGATCACCCGCACCGGGGACGACCCCTTCGGCACCTATCTGCACGAGGCCCTCCAGGGCTTCGGCGTCGACGACCGCTGGGTCACCCCGGTCCCGGGACTGCCGACCCCCGTCACCTTCTGCGAGGTCTTCCCGCCGGACGACTTCCCGCTCTACTTCTACCGACAGCCCAAGGCCCCCGACCTGGAGATCGACGCCCACGAGCTGGACCTCGACGCGATCCGCGAGGCGAGCGTCTTCTGGGTCACCGGCACCGGCCTGAGCGAGGAGCCCAGCCGTACCGCGACGCTGGCGGCCCTCGCCCACCGGGCCAAGGCGGGCACCACCGTCTTCGACCTGGACTGGCGCCCGATGTTCTGGAAGGACCCCGAGTCCGCCCGCCCCTTCTACGAGGAGGCCCTGCGCCACACCACGGTCGCCGTCGGCAACCTCGACGAGGTCGAGGTCGCGACCGGGGTGCGCGAGCCCCGGAAGGCGGCCCGGGCGCTGCTGGACGCCGGTGTCGAGCTGGCGGTCGTCAAACAGGGCCCCAAGGGAGTCCTCGCCGTCGACAGCAAGGGCGACGAAGCGGAGGTCCCGCCCCTGCCCGTGAACGTCCTCAACGGCCTCGGCGCCGGTGACGCCTTCGGCGGCTCCCTGTGCCACGGCCTCCTCGCCGGCTGGGACCTGGAGAAGATCATGCGGCACGCCAACGCGGCCGGCGCCATCGTCGCCTCCCGCCTGGAGTGCAGCTCCGCGATGCCCACGGTCGGCGAGATCGAGGACGCGGTCGCGGCGGGAGCGGTCAAGTGAGCGTCGACATCACCGAACTCGTGCGGCTGCGCGCCGAACGCCCCGAGGCGATCGCCGAGGCGGCGGCCCGCCGTACCCGCAGGCCGTTGCTGAACGACAGCGGCCGGCTGATGATCGTCGCCGCCGACCACCCCGCCCGGGGCGCGCTCGGCGTCGGCGGCAACCGCATGGCCATGGCCAACCGCGCCGACCTGCTGGAGCGCCTGGTCCTCGCGCTGTCCCGCCCCGGCGTGGACGGCGTCCTCGCGACCGCCGACATCCTGGACGACCTGCTCCTCCTCGGTGCCCTGGACGGCAAGGTCGTCATGGGCTCCATGAACCGCGGCGGCCTCCAGGGCGCCAGCTTCGAACTCGACGACCGCTTCACCGGCCACCGCCCCGAGGACATCGAGCGGCTCGGCTTCGACGCGGGCAAGCTGCTCCTGCGCATCGACTACGCCGACCCGGGCTCCCTGACCACCATGGAGTCCACGGCCCGCGCCATCGACGACATGGCCGCCCGCCGACTGCCCGTCTTCGTCGAGCCGTTCCTCAGCGGCCGCACCACCGAGGGCAAGGTCAGGAACGACCTGTCCGCCGAGGCCGTCACCAAGTCGATCGCCATCGCCTCGGGCCTGGGCGGCAGTTCGGCCTACACCTGGCTCAAGGTCCCGGTCTGCGACAACCCCGACGACATGGGCGAGGTCATGGCCGCCTCCACACTGCCCGCCGTACTGCTGGGCGGCGAGGTCGGCGACGACCAGGACGGCGCGTACGAGAAATGGCGCGGCGCCCTGCAACTGCCCACCGTGCGCGGCCTGGTGGTCGGCCGCTCCCTGCTGTACCCGGCGGACGGCGACGTGGCCGCCGCCGTGGACACCGCCGTAGGACTGCTGTGAGGGCCGCCGCATGACACACAACGAGCTGTACGTCCCCAGGGGCGGAACCGCCAACGCCCAGTACGCGGTGGACATCGACCCCAAGCGGGCCGGCTGGACCCACAGCAGCCTGCGGATCGTCGAGCTGGCACCGGGTGGCACGCACACCTTCACCTCCGGTGACAGCGAGTGGATCGTGCTTCCGCTGGCAGGCGGCTGTACCGTCCGCACAGGTACCGAAGAGTTCCAACTCCTGGGCCGGGAGAGCGTGTTCGCCGGAGTCTCGGACTTCGCGTACGTGCCCCGGGACGCCCAGGCATCGATCGCCTCCGGCGCGGGAGGCCGCTTCGCCCTGGCAGGAGCGAAGTGCGAGCGACGACTCCCCGCCCGCTACGGCCCCGCGCCGGAGGTCCCCGTCGAAGAGCGCGGCAGCGGCACGCAGTTGCGGCACGTGCGCAACTTCGCCTCCGCCGACGCCTTCGACTGCGACAAGCTCATCGCCGTCGAGGTCGTCACCCCCGGCGGCAACTGGTCCTCGTACCCCCCGCACAAGCACGACGAGCACCGGCCGGGCGTGGAAGCCGAGCTGGAGGAGATCTACTACTTCGAGATCGACGGCCCGAACGGTTTCGGCTATCAGCGCGTATCTCCCTCCCGTGAGGGCGGTTCCGACGTCCTCGCCGAGGTCCGCTCCGGCGACGCCGTCCTCGTCCCCGACGGATGGCACGGCCCGTCCGTCGCCCAGCCCGGCCACGACATGTACTACCTGAACGTCATGGCGGGGCCGGGTGAGACGCGGGAGTGGCGGATCTGCTTCCACCCGGACCACACGGAGGGGTACCGATGACCACCCGCCTGACCGTCGCGCAAGCGCTGGTCCGCTTCCTGGCCGCCCAGTACACCGAACGCGACGGCGTACGGCAGCGGTTGATCTCCGCGACCTGGGGCATCTTCGGCCACGGCAATGTCGCCGGGCTCGGCCAGGCGCTGGTCGAGTACGGCGACGAGATGCCCTTCCACCAGGGCCGCAACGAGCAGTCCATGGTGCACGCGGCCGTCGGCTACGCGCGTCAGTCCAACCGCCTGTCCACGCACGCGGTGACGACCTCGATCGGCCCGGGCGCCACCAACCTGGTGACCGGCGCCGCACTCGCCACGATCAACCACCTCCCGGTCCTGCTCCTGCCGGGAGACATCTTCGCCACCCGCGTCGCCGACCCGGTACTCCAGCAGTTGGAGGTCCCGTACGCCGGTGACCTGTCGGTCAACGACTGTCTGCGCCCGGTCTCGAAGTACTTCGACCGCGTCACCCGGCCCGAAGCCCTGATCCCGGCCGCACTCCAGGCCATGCGCGTCCTCACCGACCCGGTCGAGACCGGCGCCGTGACCCTCGCCCTCCCGCAGGACGTCCAGGCCGAGGCCCACGACTGGCCGGACGAGTTCTTCGCCGAGCGCACCTGGACCGTACGGCGTCCGGGCGCCGACCCCGTCGAGCTGGCCGAGGCCATCAGCGTGATCAGGTCGGCTCAGCGGCCCCTGGTCATAGCCGGCGGCGGAGTCCACCACAGCCGCGCCGAGGAGGCCCTCGCCGAGTTCGCGAGCGCCACCGGCATCCCGGTCGCCTCCACCCAGGCCGGCAAGGGCTCCCTGCGCCACGACCACCCCCAGGACGTCGGCGGCGTCGGCCACACCGGCACCGCGACCGCCAACGAACTGGCCCGCCAGGCCGACCTGGTGATCGGCGTCGGCACCCGGTACACCGACTTCACCACGGCGTCCGGCACCCTCTTCGCGGGCGACGGCGTCCGCTTCCTCAACCTCAACATCGCGCCCTACGACGGCCACAAGCTCGCCGGGATGCCGCTGGTCGCGGACGCCCGCAGCGGCCTGACGGAGCTCACCGAGGCACTCCAGCTGCACGCCCACCGCGTCACGGGCGGGTACGTCGACGAGTACACCCTGGACAAGGAGCGCTGGGAGCAGCGCGTCGACGCCTGCTACGAGGCCGACGAGCCCGACATCAGGCCGACCCAGCCGCAGGTCCTGGGCGCCCTGGACGCGCTCGTCGACGAGTCCGACGTAATCATCAACGCGGCCGGTTCCCTCCCCGGCGACCTGCACAAACTGTGGCGGGCCCGGTCGAGGGACCAGTACCACCTGGAGTACGGCTACTCCTGCATGGGCTACGAGATCCCGGCCGCGATCGGTGTGAAGATGGCCGCTCCCGACCGCAACGTCTGGGCGCTGGTCGGCGACGGCACGTACCTGATGATGCCGACGGAGATCGTCACGGCCGTGCAGGAGGGCATCGCGATCAAGATGCTCCTCATCCAGAACCACGGCTACGCCTCCATCGGCGGCCTGTCCGAGACGGTCGGCGGCGAGCGCTTCGGCACGGCGTACCGCCACCGTTCGCCTTCCGACGGTTCCTACACGGGCGCCCCGCTGCCCGTGGACCTGGCCGCCAACGCGGCCAGCCTCGGTATGCGCGTGCTGCGCGCGAAGACCGTACGAGACCTCCGCGCCGCACTCGAACAGGCGCGGGCCGCCGACACTCCCACATGTGTCTACGTCGAGACCGAAACGGCAGACACAGTGTCGGGCGCGCCTCCGGCGCAGGCCTGGTGGGATGTTCCTGTGGCCGAGACCGCGACGCGCGCGTCCGCGATCAAGGCCCGTGAGCTGTACGAACGGCACGTCTCTACCCGACGCCGCCATCTGTGAAGGAGTACTCGGTCATGACGAAGATCGTCAACCACTGGATCGGCGGCAAGACCGTCGAAGGCGCGTCGGGGAACTACGGGCCGGTCACCGACCCGGCGACCGGCGCGGTCACCACGAAGGTCGCGTTCGCCTCGGTCGACGAGGTCGACGCCGCCGTGGCCGCCGCGAAGGACGCGTTCCAGACCTGGGGCACCTCCTCGCTCGCCAAGCGCACCAGCATCCTGTTCCGCTTCCGGGCCCTGCTGGAGGCGAACCGGGACGCGATCGCCGAGCTGATCACCGCCGAGCACGGCAAGGTGCACTCGGACGCGCTCGGCGAGGTCGCGCGCGGCCTGGAGATCGTGGACCTGGCGTGCGGCATCACCGTGCAGCTCAAGGGCGAGCTGTCCACCGAGGTCGCCAGCCGGGTGGACGTCTCCTCCATCCGCCAGCCGCTCGGTGTCGTCGCCGGCATCACCCCGTTCAACTTCCCGGCCATGGTGCCGATGTGGATGTTCCCGATCGCCATCGCGACCGGCAACACCTTCGTCCTCAAGCCCTCCGAGAAGGACCCCTCGGCCTCCGTCAAGATCGCCGAGCTGCTCGCCGAGGCCGGTCTGCCCGACGGCGTCTTCAACGTCGTCCAGGGCGACAAGGTGGCCGTCGACCGCCTCCTGGAGCACCCGGACGTCAAGGCCGTCTCCTTCGTCGGCTCGACCCCGATCGCCCGCTACATCCACACCACCGCCTCCGCCAACGGCAAGCGCGTGCAGGCCCTGGGCGGCGCCAAGAACCACATGCTGGTCCTGCCCGACGCCGACCTGGACGCGGCCGCGGACGCCGCCGTCTCCGCCGCCTACGGCTCCGCGGGCGAGCGCTGCATGGCCATCTCCGCGGTCGTCGCGGTCGGCGCCATCGGCGACACCCTCGTCGAGAAGATCCGCGAGCGCGCCGAGAAGATCAAGATCGGTCCCGGCAATGACCCGGCCTCCGAGATGGGCCCGCTCATCACGAAGGTGCACCGCGACAAGGTCGCCTCCTACGTCGAGGGCGCCGCCGCCGAGGGCTGCGAGGTCGTCCTGGACGGCACCGGTCACACCGTGGAGGGCTTCGAGGACGGCCACTGGATCGGCATCTCCCTGCTCGACAAGGTGCCCACCACCGCCAAGGCCTACCAGGACGAGATCTTCGGCCCGGTCCTGACCGTGCTGCGCGTCGACACCTACGAGGAGGGCCTGGCGCTGATCAACGCCTCCCCCTTCGGCAACGGCACCGCGATCTTCACCCGGGACGGCGGCGCCGCCCGCCGCTTCCAGCTGGAGGTCGAGGCCGGCATGGTCGGCGTGAACGTCCCGATCCCGGTCCCCGTCGGCTACCACTCCTTCGGTGGCTGGAAGGACTCGCTCTTCGGCGACCACCACATCTACGGCAACGACGGCACGCACTTCTACACCCGCGGCAAGGTCGTCACCACCCGCTGGCCCGACCCGGCCGACGCCCCGGCGGGCGTGGACCTGGGCTTCCCGCGCAACCACTGAGCACCCCCGACGGGGCCGTCCGCATGGCGGACGGCCCCGTTTTTTTGCGCGCACGCGCTGCGGTTCCCGTACTCCCCAAATCGCGGATTTCTTCACGGCAAACTGTTGAATTCGCCATCCCAGCCGGTTCTTCACTGCGGATTTCGCAGCAAGTCATCTATTGACGGGTCGGTTTTCGTCGGGGTTCCATGCAGCACCATGACCGACACCCTCCGCCCTGCCGACAACGCCGTCCCAGAGGCGCTGGAGCACGGCCACGCCAAGCTCAACCGTTCCATCGGCGTGGTCGGCGGCACCCTCCTGACGCTGTCCTGCGTGACCCCGGCCTCCACCCTCTTCGTGGTCGTCCCCGACCTCTTCGGCTCGCTCGGCACCGCCACCGCCCTGACCATCGCCATCGGCTCCCTGCTCTGCATCGCCGTGGCGTTCTGCTACTCGGAGCTGGGCACCCTCATCCCCAGCGCGGGCGGCGAGTACGCGATGGTCTCGACGCTTGCGGGACGACTGGCGGGCTGGCTCGTCTTCGTGCTCTCCCTCCTGGTCGTCATGATCGTCCCGCCGGTGATCGCGATGGGCACGGCGGACTACCTGGCCCCCGTGATCCACCTGGACCCCTCCCTGGCGGGCGCCGGAGTCATGCTCCTGGCCACGCTCGCCGGCCTCCTCGACCTGCGCGCCAACGCCTGGATCACCGGCGTCTTCCTGGTCCTTGAGGTGATCGCGGCCGCGGTCGTGGCGCTCCTGGGCTTCACCCACGCCGAACGCGGCCCGAGCAGCCTGGTGTCGATGCAGGTGGCGGGCGCGAACGGCGGCACGGACACGGTGACGGCCATGCTGGTGGTCTCCGGCCTGGCGATCGCCCTCTTCGTCACCCAGGGCTTCTCGACGGCCGTCTACCTCTCCGAGGAGCTGGAGAACCCGCGCCGCAACGTGGCCCGCACGGTCCTGGCCACCCTCGCCATCTCCACCGTGATCATCCTGGTCCCGGTGGCCGCGATCACCATGGGCGCCCCTGACCTGACCGCGCTCACCGGCGGCGACATCAGCACCATGGTCACCGCCTGGTCCACCTCCGCGGTCGGCACCTTCGTCAGCCTGTGCGTCGCCCTCGCGATCATCAACGCCGGCATCGTCATGGTCATCCAGAACTCCCGGGTCCTGTTCGCCTCGGCGAGGGACAAGGCCTGGCCGGCCCCGGTGAACACGGTCTTCGCCAAGCTCGGCCGCTTCGGCAGCCCCTGGGTCGCCACCCTCGCGGTCGGCATCCCGGGCGCGGCCCTGTGCTTCGTCAACCTGGACACGCTGTACGGCGTCACGGGCGTCTCGGTGACGGGCATGTACCTCCTGGTGGCGATCGCGGCCCTGCTCTCCCGCCGCACCCACCACAAGCACACCCCGGCCTGGCGCATGCCCCTGTGGCCCGCGATGCCGGTCCTCCTGATAGCGGTCCTGACGTACATCCTGACCCAGCAGGAGACGGAGTACCTGCTGTGGACGGGGGGCATCACGGCAGCCGCGACCCTGTACTGGGCGCTGTACCTCCGCCCCCGAAGGGAAACAAGGTGGCTCGTATCGATTCCGAGCGAGTAGACCCACCCAGGGGCGCGGGGCTGTATCGATGTGCGGCTCCGCCGCGTGGGCGCGACAGGCCACGACGAAACCCGCACCCGGCATCCGAACGGCTGAGACCGAGCTCGTAGCCGTACCGCACCCGCTGTACACGACGAACCCCCATCCACCCCCAGGATGGCCCGCAGTTCAGCCCCCGGTCGATAAGTGACCGACAGTTTCAGCCCGTACCGTTGACACATGGATCTTCGACGCCTCCGGAGGCCGCGGTGGATCGCCGCCGCGGCCTCCGTCGTCGTGCTCGCCGCCGCCGGGACCTGGACGGCCGCCGCCTCCGACGACCCACCCCCGGTGCACCGCGCGGACCAGATCATGGCGATCGACGGCGTCCGCATCGACACCTCGTACTTCACGACGAACGGCACCGACAGGCGCCCCGCGGTCCTCCTCGGCCACGGCTTCGGCGGCAGCAAGGCCGACGTACGGGAACAGGCCGAGGATCTCGCCAGAGACGGCTACGCCGTCCTGACCTGGTCGGCGAGAGGCTTCGGCCGGTCGACGGGCAAGGTCGGCCTCAACGACCCCGACGCCGAGGTCAAGGACGTCAGCAAGCTGATCGACTGGCTGGCGAGGCAGCCCCGGGTCCAGCTCGACAAGCAGGGCGACCCCAGGGTCGGCGTGGCGGGCGCGAGCTACGGCGGCGCGATCTCCCTCCTCGCCGCCGGTCACGACCGGCGCGTGGACGCCATCGCCCCGTCGATCACGTACTGGAACCTCGCGGACGCCCTCTTCCCGAACGGCGTCTTCAAGAAGCTGTGGGCCGGCATCTTCGTCAACTCCGCGGGCGGCTGCACGAAGTTCGAGCCGCAGATCTGCGCGATGTACCAGCGGGTCGCCCAGTCCGGCGTCCCGGACGCGCAGGCCGTGAAGATGCTGGAGGAGCGCTCCCCGTCGGCCGTCGCCCAGGACATCAAGGTCCCCACACTCCTCGTGCAGGGCCAGACGGACTCCCTGTTCCCCCTCGGTCAGGCCGACCAGGCCGCGAAGGCGATCCGCGCCAACGGCGCCCCCGTGGACGTCGACTGGATCGCGGGCGGCCATGACGGCGGCGACCTGGAGACGAGCCGGGTCCGGGACCGTGTGGCCGACTGGTTCGACCGCTACCTCAAGGACGAGAAGTCCGCCGACACCGGCCCCGCCTTCCGCGTCACCCGCACCCTCGGCACCGACACCGGCGACGGCGAGACCCGCCTGACCGGCGTCACCGCCGGCACCTACCCCGGCCTGGCGGGCGACGAGCACAGGATCGCCCTGACCGGCCGCGCACAGGACTTCACCAACCCGGCCGGCGCCAGCCCGCCCGCCGTCTCGGCCCTCCCCGGCCTCGGCGCCGGCGGCCTCTCCCAGCTCTCCTCCCTCGGCGTCGGCGTCTCCCTCGACTTCCCGGGCCAGTACGCCGCCTTCGAGTCGGCCCCGGTCGAGGACGACCTCCGGATCACCGGCTCGCCCACGGTCACCGTCCACGTGAAGTCGACGACCGACGACGCCGTCCTCTTCGCCAAGCTCTACGACGTGGGCGGGAGGGGACAGCAGACGCTGCCCTCCCAACTCGTCGAGCCGATCAGGGTCGAGGGCGCGAAGGCCGGCAAGGACGTCACCATCACCCTCCCGGCGATCGACCACGAGATCGACGACGACCACCGACTGCGCCTGGTCCTCGCCTCCACCGACCTCGGCTACGCCTCCCCGGCCGCTCCGGCGACGTACACCGTCTCCCTGAAGGGCGAGCTGCACGTCCCCGAGCCCCTCGGCGAGAAGAACACCCAGGCCCCCCTGCCCGCCTGGGTGTGGTGGCTGCCGCTGGCCGGCGCGGTGCTCGCCCTGGTCCTCGTGGTGACCGGCCGCCGCCGTACGACGGCCCCCGCGGCCCCCGAACCGGAGCTGACCGAAGTCCCCCTCCAGATAACCGACCTGAGCAAGCGGTACGCCAGGTCGGCGGACCGGTACGCGGTCCGCGACCTCTCCTTCCGCGTCGAGAAGGGCCAGGTCCTCGGCCTGCTCGGGCCGAACGGCGCGGGCAAGACGACCACCCTGCGCATGCTGATGGGCCTGATCAGGCC